>NZ_JAPJQP010000030.1:0-14114 GCF_030825015.1 Mediterraneibacter sp.
AAAAGGGAGCTATTGCTCCATAGATGATTACTCATCTATTTTGCAACAGCCCCATTGTTTTTCTTTTCTCGGATAGTAACTGGCAGTATTAAGGAGAAGAGGTGTGGAGAGGGGGAAAGCGAAAAAAAAGGCTATCCACCCAAGCAGACAGACCTGTCCCTTGATGTGTGGCTATCGTTCCTGTGCCTTGCTTCTTTGCAGATGGCGGTTATAAAACTCCAACGCCTTGACCACAAAATCGGATTCTTTCCCTTTGGGTACAGATTTGGGAATGAGCTTGGTTATCCTTTCATCACGGAAGGCAGGCTTTTCTCTCTGGTTTGGCTTTTCTTCTTCCATAATGGAACTGATCACCCCATCTGTCAGCTTTCCCTCCTGCATATACTTTTTCATTTTGATAGCCTGTGCAAGTGAGGGCGTGGCGTCATTATATTCCATCGCTTCAAGCAGGGTGTATTGCTGTTCTTCAGAAAGATAAGAAATTTCCACCGCAGGACGAAACGCAATCTGACGATCATCCACCATTTGCAGAATTTCGGGTACAAGCTCAGTTAAGCGGATATAGCGGCGTATCTAGTCTTTACTTTCTCCTACAAGCTCTCCTAATTCCACATCTGAACGCCCTTTTGATAAATTCGTCGCCATTGGCGACACATTTTCTTTCGGGGGTCTGCCTGCTTGTCGCTTCATTGCTTCTAACCGCATCTTATAGGCAAACGCCTTTTCACTCGGCAAAATAGTGGTTCTTTGCAGGTTGCTCTCCACCATTACAATAATGGCTTCATCACGGGAAAACTCCTTAACCTCACATTTCAGCATATCAAGCCCCGCAAGCTCACAAGCCTTTTTTCTCCTGTGACCGCTAATCAGATCATATCTGCCATCCTCCTTCAAACGGACAGTCGCAGGGGTCATTACGCCATTTCTTTTAATGCTATCGACAAGCTGTTCCATATCCTCGTCCATTAAAACCTTAAAAGGATGGTCTGGAAACTCATCAATTTCAGAAATGGGAATATCCCTTATCTTACTTAATGCCGCTTCTGCACGGCTTTCGTCTGTCTGAAAAAGGTCATCGTATGCGGTCAGCTCGATGCTGCTTTTTCTGCTTCTCGCCAATATCTGCCACCTCCTTTCCAAACTGCTCATAAGCTGCGGCAACCTTACCGCCTTTGTCATAGGCGAAAATGCTCTTTCCCTCTGCGGTAGCTTCTACTGCACGGATGGAATGTGGTATCTGGGCATCAAAGACTTTGATATTCTGACCGTATGCACTCCTTACCAATGCGGTCACTTCCTTAGAAATGTTCGTGCGTGGCATTACCATTGTCATTAAGATACCGTCAATCCGAAGATGGGGATTGATCTGCCGCCTGACTTTTGACACAGAGCGAAGCAATAACTCCAAACCTTTCGCAGAAAGATAATGCGGCTGTGTCGGAATAACCACGCTGTCAGCCGCCGCCAATGCGTTGATTGTCAGCATACCCAAGCTCGGCATACAATCAATAAGCACATAGTCGTAATTCTTTTTGACCTCGTTAATACAGGTCGTCAGAACACGCTCACGACTGATTGCATTGATAAGCCTTACTTCCAGACCTGACAATTCAATATTTGAGGGTAACAGATCCACACCCTCGCTGTGGTGCAGGATGCCTTTCTGAACATCAAAGGTTTTATCGTCAATGATGTCCTGCATAATCGTCGCAAGGGATATGGGCAAATCATCTGGTCGTGGATAGCCAAGCGACATTGTAAGATTCGCCTGTGCGTCTGCATCCACAAGCAGGACTTTCTTCCCCTGCTTCGATAAACACACGCCCAGATTGACGGCTGTGGTGGTCTTACCGACACCGCCTTTCTGATTGGTCAGAGCGATCACTTTGCAATTTGACATAATAGCGTCCTCCTTTCGCATTTATTTAGCCGCTTTGTCAAAGGCGGCTATGTACTTCGCTCTGAACGCAAGAAAGCCGACTGGCTGTTACACCAATCGGCTATGTATCCATTTCTATATTCAGTTTTTAATTAAGGATAAGGCTTTCTGTATCTGCTCCATATCCCACCTGTCAGGGAAAATGACCGCCATGATACGGAACGCATCATATAAGCCTGCCAAATAGGAATAATCAGAGTATTCCAAGCTCTGCCTATCTCTGTAATCTAAAAAAACATTACAGACCTTTCTCTGTTCTATTGTCAAATCAAGTTGTTCATAGTTTCGTTCCGCTTTATCCCTTGCATCGCTTTCTTTTTGATAATCCTCGCTGCGTGTGAGCATTTTATAAACGGTATCTTCTTTTAATTTCTCCGCTGCAATTTTCACAAGTTCAGCAAAATCTTTGTCATACATCAAAACCTCCTACACCAATACTTTTAGTTTCTTCACAGGGGCGTTTATGACTTTGACAATCAGCTCGTCAACACAGTCTGTATATCTGCCCTGCTGAATGAGTTGATTTTTCAATTCCACAAGGCTATGTAAAAGGATTGTTCTTTCCTCACTATCCAGATATGCGTGGTATTTTGTTTCTCTCATTGTCAGCACCTCCGTTCTTGACTTCATTATATAGAAGAACGGTCAGGGTACTCAAATGTGCAATAGGGGTAAAAATAAGCGTACCACTATTTCTAATGATACGCTTATCTGCTCTTATACAAATGAATGTCGCCTACATTTTTGTGGCAAGGTGGACACGACATAGATAAATATATTTCAAAAAACCTTTATTTTTCGTTTGTGTTCCCACACCCGATATCTATTACCACCGAAACATCAAAATAGTTTTTTAGGTGTTTATTGCGTGAATTTTTGCCCTCTGAAGTAAAGGTAAAATGTTTCGCAAAGTGCCTAAAATAAAGGATTTCTACGAGTTTTTCTTTTGTATCAACACAATAGTCTCCACATGCACCGTCTCGCAGAATTGATCTACTGCCGTCATTTTTTCAACCGTATACCCTCTCTGCTGTATCATCTCTAAATCCCGCGCCAAACTTGTCATTTTGCAGGAAATATATACGATGCGGTCTACTCCATAATCCAAGATCTTCGGCAATGCTTTCGGATGGATTCCATCCCGCGGCGGATCCAGTATGATCACATCCGGTTTTTCTTCTATTTCATCAAGCACTTTAAACACATCACCGGCAATAAATTTACAATTAGAAAGTCCGTTCCTTGCTGCATTTTCTTTTGCCGCTTCCACTGCTTCTTCAACAATTTCCACCCCAATTACTTTTTTCGCCACAGGAGCAAGCACCTGACTGATCGTACCTGTTCCGCTAAACAGATCAAACACTGTCAGATCACGGATATCTCCTATGTATTCGCGTACGGTCTCATAAAGAACTTCCGCGCCCTTTGTATTTGGCTGAAAAAAGGAGAATGGTGTAATCTTAAATTCTAATCCAAGCAATTTTTCGTAAAAGAAATCCTGGCCATATAAAACCCGCGTCTCATCACTTTTTACGACATCCGATAAAGAATCATTTAAAATATGAAGGATTCCTACAATCTTTCCTTCAAGCGGAAGCTGTAAAAGCTGTTCTTTCAGTTCCGATAAATCGTATTCTTCCTGAGTTGTTGTAACAAGATTAACAAGAATTTCTCCTGTTGTATCTCCCCGTCTCAACAATAAATGTCTTAGATATCCGACATGCTGCATTTTTTTATAATAACTGATCCCTTGCTCCTTAAAATACTCCAATACGCACACTAAAATTTTATTCATATCTTCATGCACAAGTTTGCAGTCAGATGCAGTCAATACATCATATGTACTTCCTTTTTTATGGAGACCGAGCGTTAACGGGCCGTCTTTATATTCATCTCCAAAAGAAAATTCCATCTTATTTCTATATGCGAATTCCTTCGGGCTTGCTTTCACGCCTTCAAAGAGATACTCGCCCTCCACAGCTTCATCCATAACTCTTCGAATTTGCCCTTCTTTCATTTTCATCTGTTCTTCATACGGCACTGTCTGATACATGCAACCTCCGCATGCCGGGAAAATACTGCATACAGGCTTCCTCGTCTCAAGCGGAGAAGTTTCCAAAACTTCCAGCAGCCTTCCTTCTGCATTTCCCTTTTTAAATTTGTTTATAATAAATCTTACTTTTTGTCCCGGTATTGCGTTTTTTACAGTCACATACCGTAACTCTTTTCCTTCTTCTTGAACTTTTACAAGTCCTTTATTCGGAAAATCAACTCTTTCAATTATACCCTCAAAAATCTGCCCTTTTTTCATAACTTTTCCTTTCATAATAATCTTTATGTCAATCTTATATATATCATCACAAAGCAGATGACCTTTTCAACCGCAAAACAGGCAGGGTGCAGTTCCATCCACACTCTGCCTGTATGTTCTGTTTTATTTCTGCAAACAGCTTCTTACACCTGATCGTCTTCGCTGAAATAATCATCGAAGTCATCATCAAAATCATCTTCAAACTCTTCTAAATAATCCGGCGTAAAGAAACGATACACTGCGTAAGCGATCCCTGCAACTGCTGCCACTGCTCCGATGATAGCTAATACCCAGATCACTTTATTTTTCTGACTTTCCGCCTCTTTTTTGTGCAACAGATCATTCAGTTTTGTCTCGGCGATAAACTCTTCTACTTTGCTCATAATCTACGTCCTTTCTCTGTTCTGAAAACAGTCTTTACTTTCTCAATATTATAACACTAACCGATTCATATTACTACTGATTTTGAGCAAATTCTAAAATTCTCCTTAAGCGAAATTTTTACTAAACAAATCCTGATATTCTCGTAAATGATATTTTAATTGAGTAAATCCCGGTATTCCCTAATCAAAAATTTTTTGATTATTATGCTCAATAAAATCAATTTCTTCGTTTTCTTCGTTTTCCCCCTGCATATACAACGCAAATCGATGCAAATGCTGTAATAGCAGCATCTCTCATTTTTCTCATATCATCTCCTGTTTTTACTGTAACTTCAACTTCTTCCTTTTTTAAAACAGATACCATTTGATCCTGATTTTTTAAATCCCGATGTGCATCGATCAAGGAATCTCCAAGATACAACACTTCAAAAACAACAATTCTTTTCCCTGGGAGCTTTGACGAGTCCACATCAAATTCCATTGTAATCCCTTCTTTTGCCTCCTCGCCTTTAAATGTTTTTTCTGTTGTCACCGGCTTTCCATTTTGAAGCAGTTCTCTCCCTGTATCTGCATCCATCAGAATCCCCTTCATCGTATAAAACGCACTTGGTTCTATATATTTAAACCTTACTGTATCACAGATAATATGTTCTTCTCCGGCGGTAATTTCCTTTGCCATACTTTCTTTCCAAACTGCATGAGTGTCCAATATCCTTGTATGCTCATTTTTTATCTCTAAAATTTTTTCTTTCTCTCCTTCTACTGTTCCGTCTTCTGAAATTTGGAATTCCCACACGTTTTCATTTTTCATATATCCGGTTAAAGGTTCTGTCTCCCGCAGGCAATAAATTCCCGGGCGAAGATAAGAAAGATGTATTTCTCCGTTCTCATCTGTAACATAAATTGTTGTTTCCTCTGTTTGAGATATTTTTTCCCACAACTCAAATTTTACACCTGAAAGGCCTTTTTCTTTCTCTCCGTCAATTTTCCTTATAATTACTGAAGTCGGTTGATTTAAAACTTCCGCTTTTTTTGTCACGACTGAAATGTCCTGTCCTTCGTATTCTAATTCTATTTTCGTACTTTTCTTTGGCAAAATATAACCTTCCACCTGCTTCGTTTCTATAATCTCATAAATGCCGAGATAGAGTTCCTTCGACTGTGCTTTTCCACTTTGATCGGTCTCGAATTCTTCCACTATCGTACCTTTTTTCACACGAACTGTACCATCCGGTGTACAAATATCTTCTGCTGCCTTTATGTTAAATTTTACGCCCGGAATCCCTTTTCCTGTTACAGAATCATTTTTTTGAATCTGAATGCGCCCTTTTGCGGGATTGTTTTCACACTCTGTAATAAACGGTTTATCCCAGTCATGATCTTCACTGATCGTAAAAGGGATCAATCCATCTTTTTTAAGGTATCCTTTTGGTGCTTTCACTTCCTGAAAATAGTAATCTCCTGCCGGAAGTTTTTCCGGCAAAACAAAGCTTCCATTTTCATCTGTCTCAAACATGTCATAAACAGATTCTGACGGATAATATACCGTCATTGTAATCGGATTTTTCTCTTTATCAAGCAGCCGGAACGAAGCCCCCCTGATCGGAATTATTTTTCCGGTCTCTGCATCTTTTTTCACGAGTTTCACAGGTGAAAATATATGTTTATTTTCTAAAATATAATATAATGTTTTCGCATCTTCTTCTATCGTAATTTCAAAATCTCCTGCCAATGTCAATCCTTCAGGAGCTTCTGTTTCACTTACAATATAAGTATCGTATACAAGACCTCCCTTTTCTCCATTTTGACATGTCGCCGCATATCCGTTTTCATCTGTCACAATCTCGATTTTTCTTCCTGTCGTTTTAGAAGTAATCGTAAAAACAATTCCTTTCAAGGGAACTTTCTGATCATTTTGTTCGGATTCATTTTCTTTCTCTTCACGGAATTTTACAATCTGCAGATCTCCTCTGATAATCTGATCAGGTACCACTGGAATTTGAAAAATCGTATCAGTTTGTCCAGATCCTTTTGGTTGAATGATCTCTGTAATTACTTCGCTATTAAGTAAATATCCTTTCGGAGCTTTTATTTCCTGAAAGCTAACAGTTCCAAGAGGCAAAACGACTTGTCCTTCTTTGGTTTTATAAAACGGATCTCCGCTTACTTTATGGGCTTCATCCATTTTTATCATTCCTTTCGAATCCGTTTTCATAATCCATTCCCTGACTGAAGATTGTCCTGCATCTGTCGGATTATCTTTATGATATCCATAATAATATTTCACTGCAAATTCAGCGCCTTCCAGCGAGGCCGCTCCTTGTGCCTGCGATGTACCGGTCTCTTTATCTGTTTTCCGTAAAATTAAATCCACCGGGTAATACTGTGCTTTGTCCGTACATTTATAGGTGCACACTTCATTTTCATTGATCCGAATCGGATGACTTTCAAAATCAATCGCAAGTCCTGCCGGAGCTTTTAATTCTCTGATCTCATAATTTCCGATTGGAATGTTTTCTTTTTTTGCATAACCTAATTCATCCGTCGTTAATTCCCATAATACCTTTTCTTTTCCTTTCTCATAAATACCAAATACAGCTCCCGCAAGAGAATAGCATGAATTTCCTTCAATCCATTCTGGATAATCGGAATGTTTATAAATTTCAACAGATCCGACTCTGTCTTTTCCGCTTCCTCCCATCGTCTGTCCGACTGCATTGATATTAAACAAAAAAGCGTAAAAGGATTCCGGAGGATCCGGCATCGTTTCCATATTTTTTGCTTTCTGTTTCAGTTTCTCGATCACCTGTCCGTCTAATCCGACAAATGCTTCCTCTGTTCCCATATAGAGATAAGACAAAATACAATGACTCATGCAATATTCATCATTTATGCTATAGCTTTCTCCTACACCGATCGAGCCATATTTTGCCCGATACAGTTCATAGCCCGGACCACCATATGCATAATACAAACCTTTTCGCACCAATCCTCCGGTTAATGTCTGAGCTTCATATTCTCCCGATTCCGGCGTATCTTTCAACGGTTCAAGACAGTAAGCGGGTTTTCCATTTACAGCAAAATAATTCGTACTGTAATTTCCATAATAAAGCTCCTCGCCTACCGTCAATTCTGCCTTTGCCTTTTCTGACATTGCCATTGCCTTTGTCAGCATCTCATCCGCCTTTACCGAGACTGCAGAATGAGTACCTGATGCCTCGTCTGATGATATCAATATCAATCCCTCCTTAGGCATATCTCCCTTTTCTTCGGTTTCTCCGGTTTCCGAAGAAAATGTCTCTGTTTCCAGATCAGATAATGATAAGGGGTGTTCTGTCTTCACAGAAAAGTCTGTTTCTGTTCCCTGATTTCCGTTAGAAGATTCAAGAGCACTCACCTGATCTGCCATGCATATATTTGTAAACATCATTCCAAAAAGCAGACAGAGGATTCCTTTTTTCCATCTTTTCACTTCACTACTCATGCCATCATCCTCCCTGTCTGTACTGTCGATCCGACACGCAATTTTCCCGAGTTTCTGCTATACAGATAAACATGGCTGCTCAATACATCTTCCTCTTCTACCTGTGTACTGTTAATTTCCTGAACCATCTTATCCAGCTTACTGCAAACAAAACCTTCTGAATATGGAACAATGATCACTTCATGAACGCTGCTTGGCAGGATATAATAATCTTTTTTCAAAATCTGACCGATCATCTCAAGCACATTCGGATATGCAATACATGCTGCGCCGTAATTCCTGAATTTATTTGACAAAACATACATCTGGTCATAATCTTGCTGTTCCTCTAAAAAAAGATCTCCCGAATCATAATCTTCCTGCCCCATAAGAGCTTTTAGTGCGTGATTCATCGTCACAAATTCTGCCGGAAGAAGATTTCTTACATTTTTCACAGCATCTTCCCACAATGTCTCTGTCTGTATCTTCCAGCTGTTCGCATGAATGCTGTTGATAACCATTGCCGCTGTTCCCTCTTCAGATACATCAACAAGAACATAAAATACAATCGACAGATCAAGAAACGCCAAATGCGGAACGTTGCTTAGAAACTTTCGGTTTTTTACTGTATTCACCAGCTTAAATACAATCCTGTCTTTTACCCCTTCATAATCTCGAAAAGCCTCACAATCCCACGGCCGATCCAGCCTTATTTCTTCATAAAGCTTTACAATATCCTCTACAATCTGCTCCAACTGTCTTCCTGCCATATAGCTTTCGTAATACTCTTCCAGATAAATTGTCGGCGAAATATTAATTCCCGGCATTTCTATCAAAATCCCAGTACGCTCTTTCCCGTTATTTTTCATAGCCGTGTATAAGCTTGCGTGAACACCTCCCATCATCTTTCCATTCATCATCTTTTCCACCGCATTTGCAAATTCAATATAAGTCATAGAACTCCTTTCTTCTACATGCGGTTCAATTTTAATTAAATGAGAAATCCGGTACGAATTGTACCTTCGAAATACTTTGATCATTTGAAAAATATTATGTGCTCTTGATTATAGAGAATGGAAAAAGAAAATGCAACATGTAATATTGCACAAAAAAAGATCCCGCCCTCAGACGGAATCTTTCCTGTACAATCTTCAAATTGCGTATAATTGTAACCTCTAAATAACGTTTTGCTTAAACTCGTGACAAATATTCTCCTGTACGAGTATCAATTTTCAGAACATCTCCCTGCTCAACAAAAAGCGGAACCATAACTGTAGCGCCAGTCTCTACAACAGCCGGTTTTGTTGCTCCCTGTGCAGTATCGCCTTTGAATCCCGGCTCTGTCTCTGTAATCTCCAACTCAACAAAAAGCGGCGGTTCAACAGAAAATACATTTCCATTATGTGAACAGATCTTAACTGTCTCATTCTCTTTCACAAATTTCAAAGCATCGCCTACAACATCTGCGTTCAGTGCGATCTGATCATATGTCTCAACATCCATAAAGTTGTACAGATCTCCATCCTGATACAAATACTGCATGTCCTTTCTGTCAATATGAGCTTTCGGGAATTTCTCTGTCGGACGGAATGTTTTTTCTACCACACCCCCACTAATAATGTTTTTTAATTTTGTTCTTACGAAAGCTGCACCTTTTCCCGGTTTTACATGCTGGAACTCCAAAATCTGGTAAATATTTCCATCAATTTCTACAGTAATTCCGTTCTTAAAATCTCCTGCTGAAACCATTTATCTTCCTCCTTCAAAATCGTTCACTATTTTTGCATTCCATTTAATAATTTTATACTATTTTCCTTCATTTTTCAATCTTTTTTTATAGAAATGAAGAACGATCTTCTCAAGATATCTCTTAAGAACGATCTGAATCTCTTCTTTTGGGTAAATCGGACGCACAAGAATGTTATGGATTCCTGTTCTTTTTGCTCCCCACACATCTGTAAATAACTGATCTCCGACAAAAAATGTATTTGTTTTATCAGTTCCCATTATCTCCATTGCCTTTTCATAATTTTTCGTAGAAGGCTTATGCGCATTATAAATGTAATTTGTCCGAATATCCTGATTAAACATTTTCACTCGCGCTTCTTGATTATTCGAAATAAGACAAGAGGAAAATCCGATTTCTTTTAATCTCTGAAACAGTTTTTTCGCTCTGTCATCTGCCGGAGCTCCATGCGGAACAAGCGTATTATCTATATCAAAAATTACTCCTCTATATCCTTCTTCATACAACTTTTCAAATGGGATAACATATGTAGACGCTACATACTCATCCGGAAAAAATCTTTCAAACATTATCTTTCATCTAACTCCATCAGTTTTGTAATCAATTCTTCACAGATCTGCAATATCGTTTTTCCATCCGTACGAATTACAACATCCGCCGCATTCTCATATTTTTCTTTTCTTTTTTCCATCAGATCAGCAATAAACTCTATACTTTTATTGTCTTTTAACAAAGGCCGGTCATTACTGTCTTTCACGCGTTCATAAATAGTCTCAGGACTGGCAGTCAGAAGAACAACTCTTCCGTTTTTCTTCATTTCAACAACATTTTCACTGCGCAGAGCAACTCCTCCTCCGCAGGAAATAATACAATTCTTCCCTGTCTGAAGTTCCTTTAACAGTTCCGTTTCAAGATTTCGGAAATATTCTTCTCCATATGTTGCAAAAATATCCGGAATACTCATTTCTTCTCTCTCGGAAATTTCCTGATCCATCTCTACCAGTCTCATATCAAACATCGTGCTAAGATAATCGGAAATCGTAGACTTTCCGGCTCCCATGAATCCAATCAAAACAATATTATAAGAAAATAGCTTTCTCGCCTGAATTCGCTTACTATTCCTTAAAATCCGCTGAAACACATCATGTATTTCCTCTTGATATTTATTATCACGCAGCTTTTCTTCCAGCCTTTTTTCCTGCTTTGCCTCCTGAGCCGGCTGAAGAATCGGCATTCCATACATTTCTTTATATGCCATTATCTTTTCGATAATTCTGTTTCTCTCTACAAGAGCATCGATCAGCTTGTCGTCACACATTGCAAGCTGCTCACGGTACATTTCCAGATCGTTCATCTTTATCCTCCACATCTCACAAAACTAACAAATCTAACACATTATATCAATTTCACGGAAACATGACAAGAGATTTTCAAAATGCAGATTTTCGAAACATTTTTTTCAAATAAATTATTCGCTTCTACTCTTTTGAACTGCATCCCACACATTATCCTTAAACATTTCCCATGCATCCTCATTTTCCACAAAATATTTTGGACAATTTTTTCCTGTTACATCATAATGTCGGATGATCTGATCTTCCTTTAAATCAAATTTAACACAAAGCCACGCTGTAAGCTGTACAAGAGATCGGTATGTTTCATCAGTAAACTTTCCTGTCTCATCCGGATGACACACCTCGATTGATACTGTATCCGCATTCCTTTCATTTGACGCATATGCAATTTCCCATGTAGGCACACATTGTATAATCTCTCCGTCTAATCCGACAATAAAATTGCTGCTTGCCTCTGTTTCCTGTGAGTATTGAAGTCCGTTAAAATAATCTCGATTATTCTGCGCCGTACTTCCCGGATTCGCCGTATAATGAATGACAACCCCTCTTACACCCTCACTTTCAATCCCCGGTCTGGAATAGGGATTGACATCTAACAACTGTACGTCTATATCCGGTTGTGATGCATCCACTTCCACAAACTGAACTTTTTTTCCAACACATGAACGCATAATTAAAACAATCGTCAAAAGAAGAAGGAGAAGCATTCCTGCTGTTATCGATATCATCATTCTTCTATTTTTCATCTTCTGTTTTGACCGCTTCGATGTTCTTCTTTTGTTCTTTTTGTAAAACCTCATTTCTCTGCCTCTGTTTTTTTCGGTATCCCGCCTTCAAATTTTGCACTATTCTTTATCTTTATGATTAAAAACAAATGCCTGTCAGAAAATCAACAGGCATTTGTTTCATTGCATTTTTATTCACTTCGATTCAGATTCTCATCCGAAAGGATACTCCTGAGATCCTATGTAAGAATACCGTCTTTTTATTCGTCTACACTATAGTTCGGCGCTTCTTTTGTAATGTGGATATCATGCGGATGACTTTCTTTAAGAGACGCTGCCGAAATCTTAATGAATCTTCCGTTTGATTTAAGTTCTTCAATCGTATGTGTTCCACAATATCCCATACCGGAACGAAGTCCTCCCATAAGCTGGAATACAGTATCTTCTACTGTTCCTTTATATGCTACACGACCTTCCACACCTTCCGGTACAAGTTTCTTTGCATTTTCCTGGAAATAACGGTCTTTACTTCCGTTCTCCATAGCCGCGATCGATCCCATTCCACGATATACTTTATATTTTCTTCCCTGATAAAGTTCAAATGTTCCCGGGCTCTCATCACATCCTGCGAAAATACTTCCCATCATACACACATTCGCACCTGCTGCGATCGCTTTCGTCATATCTCCCGAATATTTGATACCACCATCGGCAATAATCGGCACTCCGTATTCTTTTGCGACATTATAACAATCCATAACAGCTGTAATCTGCGGCACGCCGATTCCTGCAACTACACGAGTTGTACAGATCGATCCCGGTCCGATACCGACTTTCACCGCATCAACACCAGCTTCGATCAATGCTTTCGCAGCTTCTCCGGTAGCAACATTACCGGCAATGACCTGAAGATCCGGATATTTTTCTTTCACCATGCGGACTGTACGAAGAACATTTGCTGAATGTCCATGTGCCGAATCCATAACGATAACATCCACTTTTGCTTTTACAAGAGCTTCTACACGCTCAAGACAATTTGCTGTAATTCCGATTGCAGCGCCGCAGAGAAGACGTCCCTGTGAGTCTTTTGCAGAAAGCGGATATTTAATCTGTTTCTCAATATCCTTTATTGTAATCAAACCTGTCAGATTACCTTCGTCATCAACGATCGGAAGTTTTTCTTTTCTTGCTTTGGCAAGAACTCTCTTAGCCTCTTCAAGAGTAATTCCTTCTTTCGCTGTGATCAATCCTTCTGAAGTCATGGATTCTTTAATTTTCTTAGAGAAGTCCTCCTCGAATTTTAAATCACGATTCGTAATAATGCCGACAAGCTTGCGGCCTTCCGTAATCGGCACTCCTGAAATGCGGAATTTTGCCATTAAATTATTCGCATCCTCCAAAGTATTCTCCGGTGACAGATAAAATGGATCTGTAATAACTCCATTTTCTGACCTCTTTACTTTGTCCACTTCTTCTGCCTGTGCTTCGATCGACATATTTTTATGAATGATACCAATACCACCCTGACGAGCCATTGCAATCGCCATACGATGCTCTGTAACCGTATCCATTCCGGCGCTCATCATCGGAATATTAAGTCTTATCTTTTTAGTCAAATATGTTGACAGATCTACCTCATTCGGGATTACCTCTGAATATGCTGGAACAAGCAGCACATCATCAAAAGTAATTCCTTCTCCAATAATCTTTCCCATGTTCTTTGACCTCTCTTTCTACGAATCCATACTAGTAAATGTTATTTGATATACTACCGAAATTCAGAACTGATGTCAACCCTTTGAGGGGGTGCACAGAGTTTTTCACCATTGATTTATTTTAACTTTTATTTATAAGTTATACTTATATATTAAATTTTACCATAATCTATCGTAATATATTGTATATCTTATCATTTTATATGAATATACTCTGCATCCAAATATCAAAAGCTGAACATTATCCCGCGTTATGATTCTAAAAAATCACAAAATTATTTTATATAATTATATCATGAATCAATGAAAAAAATCATCCTCTTTTTATAAAAGCAATCATCTGAAGTGCCAAAAGGCACATTCCGATGACTGGAAACGGTCGCCAAGGTCTCTGGCAAGACCGGCCTTTGGCTCATTGCTACAAAAAAAGACAACGCCGTCACCGACGCTGCCTTCTCTCATTCCGTAAGGAAAAT
>NZ_JAPJQP010000008.1:0-73380 GCF_030825015.1 Mediterraneibacter sp.
CTCGCCCATTCTTATCATAGAAGATCTTATTTACAGACTTTTCTTCATAGTCTCTCTCTGAACGAATAGCGGTTTCCACCATAATAGCATCCTCATAATCGCTTATTTCAGAAGATATTGCTTTTCGACAGTCCAAAGAAGTAGTATCCAACAAATGAAACAATGTAAAAAGTTTGCTCAAAATTTTGCGTGTTTCCGCATCGCTATGAGTTAACTGATGTGTCAGATAGTATATATCTGTAACTGACTTTGCTGTGATATATCCTTCAAAATGCTTATTTGCAGAATGTATAAAAATCTTTTGTGCAGCTTCTGAAAACGGAACACGAGACTGTAAGGCATCAATGATAACACAGGTATCAACTAAGACTCTCATATTGTATTCAACCTTTCTTCTCGTGCTTTCTCTAAAGTCATATCCGCCGGAAGAATTCCGAACAGCGACTTAGCAACATCCACTCTATCCTGATAAGGATTAGACAGTTTTGCTACGACTTTTCCGTTACGGGTTATATAAATATCTTCTGTTTCTGCAAGTGACAGATATTTGCCAAGATTAACTTTCAATTCAGTTGCAGTAATTGACATATCGTCATCCCCTTTCCCTTGAAATATATACAATCATCATTTGAAACATGCAATTCTTTGTTTCAATTATATCATATACAAATCGCACGATTCTATCAATAAAATCGAGCGATTTTATGATATAGATTAGCCGTTTTTCGCTATCTTAGAAAATACATGACTGTATTATTTATCCGTGATATAATTGTCGATGAAGAAAATAATAAATCGGAATATTATACCGGAGGAGAAACGAAAATGATATCAGAAAGTTATATTAAAAACCTTCTCTTATCAATGGGTTATATAAAGAAGAATCATATTTACGAAAAATTTTTTCCGTTTGTTGATTGTTATATTAAAGTAGATCTGAAAAATAAAATAATAATTTATCCGGAAGATCGGGGGATGACTGTTTCTAAGAGGACGACATGCAATTTTTCTGCTCCTGAAAATTTTGTCGTATTGGAATGTGTTACAAAGCTGCTTGACAAGGGTTATCGTCCCGAGCATTTGACTTTAGAAAAAGAGTGGACGTTAGGTCATGAGGCGAAAGGCGGACGAGCTGACATTTGTGTATCTGATCAGGAAGGAAACACGCTGTTTATTGTTGAGTGTAAAACTTACGGCAGAGAATATGAAAAGGAATATAAAAATATAGTAAATGACGGCGGTCAGTTATTTTCATATTGGCAGCAGGAAAGAAGCTGTAAGTTTCTTGTTCTTTATGCGTCGAAATATGAAGACGGGCAGATAAAACGGGATACGGAAAGCATTGATTGTTCTGACGATGCGAATATAGTTGCTTTATCCCAAAAAGATGATTCTATTAAATTATTTAAAAATGCACACACAGTTTCGGAATTATATTCGGTGTGGGATGAAACGTATGAAAAGCGATTTTCGGGAGACGTAATTTTCAGAGATGATTCAAGTGCATATCAAATTGGGGTAAAACCTCTTAGAAAAGCGGATCTGAAAGATTTTACAGACAATAATAAGATCGTAAATAAGTTTGAAGAGATTTTACGTCATAATAATGTTTCGGATAAGGAAAATGCATTTAATCGTTTAGTGGCTCTGTTTATTTGTAAATTAGTCGATGAGATTCAAAAAGATATGAATGAGATCGTAGATTTTCAGTACAAAGTCGGCACGGATACTTATGAAAGTTTACAGGACAGGCTTCAGAGACTGCATAAAGAAGGCATGGAAAAATTTATGAAAGAAGAAATTTTTTATGTGCCTGATGATTATGCTGAAAATTTAGTTCGGCAATATACCGGACAAGAGAGAACAAACATGATTTCTCATCTTAAGCATACTTTGCGTATATTGAAATTTTACACGAATAATGATTTTGCGTTTAAAGACGTTCATAATGAAGAATTATTTTTACAAAACGGTAAAATATTAGTAGAAGTTGTTCAGTTGTTTGAAAATTTCAGAATAATAGGCTCTGAAAATCTACAGATGTTGGGAGACTTGTTTGAACAGCTGCTTAGTAAAGGATTCAAGCAGAATGAAGGTCAGTTTTTTACGCCTGTTCCGATCACAAGATTTATATGGAACAGTCTGCCTGTTGAGAAAATACTGAAAACCGAAAGGGGTATGATCCTGCCCAAGATCATTGATTATGCCTGCGGCGCAGGGCATTTTTTGACGGAAGGGTTTGAAGCTGTTTCGGCCTGTGTTAAGGCGAATCATAATTCGGGCGAGATTGATCCGTCTTTTGCCGAGAAAAATCTTTTCGGTGTTGAGAAAGACTACAGGTTAGCCCGTGTGTCTAAAATTTCATTATTTATGCACGGCGCGGGCGGAGGAAATATCATATTCGGAGATGGTTTGGAGAATTATCCTGAGAAAAATATAAAACCGAATACATTTGATATTTTGGTGGCGAACCCGCCGTATTCGGTGTCTGCGTTTAAACCACATTTAAAGCTGAAAAATAATTCGTTTTCTATATTAGATACTATTTCAAATAACGGATCTGAAATAGAAACATTATTTATTGAGAGGATTTCGCAGCTTTTGAAACCGAAAGGAGTGGCTGCGGTTATTTTGCCGAGCAGTGTATTGAATAAGGAAAATGAAAGTTTCATCGGCGCAAGAGAATGTATATTGGAGAATTTCAAGATAAGAGCGATCGTTCTTTTGGGAAGTAAAACGTTTGGCGCGACAGGAACGAATACGGTTGTATTATTTTTAGAAAAATATAAGGAACCGCCGAAAAAAGCAGATTTGATCGAAGACAGTATTGACGCTGTTTTTAACAGATGTAATTTGGACGGATGGGAAGATAAAAAAATATTAAAACAATATCTGAAAAAGATTAATGTAAGTTTTGAGGTTTATGATCGTTTTCTGGAGGAATCGGTTGATATCGGCGATATCGAAGATAAATATTTCTTAAAATATAAAGAGGCTTTTTTGGCATCTTCAAAAACAAAAGAAAAGCAGAGACAAAAGACGTTTGATAAATTGTCAGAGGAAGAGAAAAATAAGCTGCTGACAGAGCAGTATTATCAATATGCAAAAAAGATAGAACGGGAAAAAATGAAATATTTTTCTTTTATTTATGATCAAAGGACATTGATCGTGGCTGCTCCGGATGATAATAAAGGTCAGGAGAAGTTTTTAGGTTACAAGTGGAGCAATCGAAAGGGGCAGGAAGGAATACAGATCATAGATGAAGGCGGAATGTTATACGATGCAGAAAACAGACTGTCTGACAATACGATCTCAAGTCTGATCCGAAAAATGTTTATCGGTGAAGAAGTTTCCTCAGATGATCTGGAAGAGTATTATTATTATCTTCACACGAAAGATATGATAAGTTTTAGTGACGTTTCTTTTAACAAAGCGATAAAAACGACGAAGACAAGGTTATTGAAAGATGATCCGAACTTGACGGCATATGCTCTTTCTGATGAAAAAATGTTTGATATAACGATCGGAGACAGAGTTTTGTCGGAAGAGATCGTTTCCGAAGGAAGAGTGCCTGTTTACAGTGCAAACGTTTATGAGGAGTTTGGCAGAATCGACCAAGAGAAATTGAAAGACTACAACTGTCCTTCGGTTATATGGGGGATTGACGGTGACTGGATGGTGAATATCATTCCGGCTGATACGCCGTTTTATCCTACAGACCATTGCGGTGTGTTAAGAATCAAAACCGACAAGATCCTTCCGCAGTATATGATGTATGCGCTTCAGGTTGAAGGGGAATATGAAAGATTTTCCAGAAACAACAGAGCTTCGATACAGAGAATCAGGTCTTTGGTCATTCAGGCTCCTGAAACAAAGGTTCAGACGAAAATAGTAAACGAGATCAAAGCGCTGGACGATAAGATAGACGAACAAAGCGCTGAAATTGAAAAATATGATGACAGTATTCGATTAAAATTTGATGAAATGTTTCATTTGGAAGAGTTTATTTCTGACGGAATATTTTCAAAATATGAAGGATACTCTGTAGAGGATCTGTGTATTGACGGAAGAGGCAGAGTGATCAATCAGCAGTATCTGGCAAGTCATAAAGGTTCATATCCGGTGTATTCTTCTCAGACAACAAACGAGGGTATTTTCGGATATATCGATACGTTTGATTTTGATGGGGAGTATATTACATGGACGACTGACGGAGCGAAAGCAGGCACTGTTTTTTATAGAAACGGAAAATTCAACTGCACAAATGTATGTGGAATATTGAAAGCGAAGAACGACAAGGTAAATATGAGGTATCTGGCGTATCTGTTAAATCTGATCGCTTATAAGTTTGTAAGTCATGTGGGAAATAATAAGCTGATGAATGACGCCATGAAGAAAATCATAGTACCTGTTCCGGAAAAAAAGCTGCAGGATGATTTTGCTGATTTTGTACAGTCCGTTGAAAAATCTAAGCTTGAATGTATTGGACAAAAGGGAAAATATGAAATTGAAAAAGATGATTTAGTCGATAAATATTTTAGATAATATTTCAGATGTATATAAAGACGAACAGTAAACGTGTGTGGCGGAACAGTGTAAGCGTTAAAAGCGTCTATAAAGGTAAGTTGTAAAATCACAGGTGTTTTGGCAGGTGAGCAGAGTGGGGAAAGAGCAGAGGCTTACAAGGAAAATTATGAAGAAGATACAGGTTTTAATTATATTTGCTCTTGCAATCGGATTTTTCGGCCTGTTGTTTTATTGGAGACAGGAGAATCGGAAAGAGGCGGAAAGTTTAGATGGATTGCAGAAAATATATAATGAGTATGATAAGAAGATCAGGGTGATCCGAAATGACATGGAAAAAAGGAAGAGTGAGGCGGATGATGTTGAAAAGCCGGGCAATGTGATCTTTGCATTTTCTGGATCAGTTGAGAAATGCGGGAATATTAGAAGAACATGAATGAATACAATAAGCCTGTTAGAAAAGTGAAAAACCGTGAATTCGGAGAAGAAACGGCGCTTATGTATTGCACAGAGTTATGGAAGTTTCAGATGACAGCAGCTATGTCCTTTGCGGGGATAATCAGTGGCAGAAAGAATATGGAGTGCGGGAAGATCAGATTTTAGGCGTTCTGACCGGATTTTACAGAGGGGAAACGTTTATAGAGTGTGAAACGAATGACAAATATAAACGGTATGTAAAACGATGGTGCAGTCCGCTGTTTCCGAGAAGATGTGTCGTGATGGGGATGAGAGTAGTGCGAAAGATAAGAAAATGGACGCAGAAGTCTGGGGCTGATAACGGTTAAGAGCGTCAAAGGAGATGTTAGACATGATATGGAACAGAATCTATGCACTGGATCTGAAATATGCAGTTGTGATTTCTGTTATCGCTGTTTTTATATGGGGAATCGCGATGGGGAAGATCGGAGAGAAAAAAGCCGGGATTATATGCGGGATCATGCTGATTGCCGCATGTTTTATTATTGCAAAGTTGACATTGTTTCGGGAATCAGGCGGAAGAGAAGTGCGTTTTTTCCCGTTTAGGGGAAGTTATGCGCCGAATTCAGAGTATCCGAGAACCTTGCTGATGAATGTGCTGTTGTTCCTTCCGTTTGGGATTTCTTTTCCGTATCTGCTGCGGGGAAAAAACCGGGCGTTTAAAACGGCGGCAGCAGCGCTCGGCATTTCGTTTCTGGCAGAAGTGCTGCAGTATGTGTTTGCGATCGGGGTTACCGAAGCAGATGACCTGATCTGCAATACTGCCGGGGCGCTGCTTGGAAGCATCGGATATTATATCTCGTCTTCTTTTCCGTCGATGAGATAATCATAAGAAACTTGAAAAATTTCAGCGAAAGCTTTTAGTTCTACATCGGTGACATAGCGTTTGTTTGTCTCAATTCTTGTGATGACATTTTTGTCCATATCGTAGCCGTTTAGTTGAAGCTGATAAGCTAAGAGCCGCTGCGACATATGATGCTGCTGACGAAGGTGGATCAGCCTTTTGCTGATCAGATTTTTTTCTCCTGTAGATGTTTTCGGTTTTGGCATAATTATAATCCCTTCTGCAAATGGTGAGATGAAAGATGTCTCACTTTTTGCACTTTTTTATTGATTTTACAAGGGAAATTCTTTCTATGCGGTTGTAAAAATGAGACAAAAGACTTTGCAAAAATTTAACATATCAAACGAGGGGTAATCCTAGATTTTTCTTGTTGAATATGTGATAATAAAATTATAAGAAAAAGTACGAGAAAAGAGGAAAATTTATGCCTACGACATATGCGCATTATAAGTTTGGAAAAGAAGTGATCAGCGCGCTTCCGCGTCCGCTGCGAAGCACTGTTGAGAATCACAGAGAATTATTCGACATTGGACTTCACGGTCCGGATATTTTGTTCTATTACTATCCGATGAAACGCAATGCGGTGAACGGTCAGGGATATGCCCTGCATGACAAACCGGCGGATGTGTTTTTCCGCCATGGAGCTGAGATTGCGAAAGCTGCGGAAGATTCTGCGGCGGCAAGAGCATATCTTTACGGCGTGATCTGCCATTTTGCGTTGGACAGTGAATGTCATCCGTATGTTGAGAAGATGATTTATGAAAGCGGGATCAGCCATTCGGAGATCGAGATGGAGTTTGACCGCCTTTTACTGAAGGAAGATTATATGAATCCGGTTCGTTATCTTGCCGTGAAGCATATCCATCCGACGAAGGAGAATGGAGCGGTTATTGCGCCGTTTTTTGAAGATCTGACGGCAGATACAGTGCAGAAGGCGCTGAAAGGGATGATCTCCTATCATAAGCTTTTGCTTGCTCCGGGAACAGTGAAGAGAAAGATTCTCTTCGCGGGAATGAAGGTATCGGGGCAGTATGACTCCCTTCACGGCATGGTGATGAGTCTTGAGCCGAATCCGGCATGCAAAGAGTACTGCCGCCTGTTGAAGCGATTGTTTGCCGGGGCAGTGCCGTTAGCTGCGGGATTGATCATTCGATATCAGAAAGTGTTGTTTGAAGGAGACGAACTGCCGGAGAGATTTCAACGGACGTTTGGCGCAGGCGAGAACTGGAAAGATCTGCCTTTATAAGAGAGAAAAGAAATCAAAGACCGGGTGGAAAGTTCAAAAGGCGCGGTGCAGCCGCGATGTGGTTTTAAGTCCGGTAATGACAGCATGAGGGAAAGAGAGATAGGGTAATGAAATTTAAATTGACTTCGTTGGAAAAAAAGTGGGTTCTCTATGATGTGGGAAATTCAGCATTTACGATGATGGTATCAACTATATTTCCGATTTATTTTAATTATCTTGCGGGAAATGCGGGAATATCGGATGTGGACTATTTGGCGTACTGGGGTTACGCGACTTCTGTATGTACGCTGCTTGTGGCGCTTTTAGGACCGACTCTCGGAGCGGTTGCGGATACGAAAAATTTCAAGAAAACGGTATTTTCTGTAGCGATGGGAGTAGGTGTTTTGGGATGTATCCTGCTGGGATTTTTATCTTCGTGGATTTGGTTCTTAGGAGTTTTTGTATTAGCGAAAACCGGATATTCGGCAAGCCTGATTTTCTATGATGCAATGCTTACCGATGTGACTGAGCCGGATCGGATGGACGCAGTTTCGTCTCATGGATATGCATGGGGATATATCGGAAGCTGTATTCCGTTTGTGGCATGTCTGGGCGTTGTACTTGGTGCAGAGCCGCTGGGGATCGGAATGCAGACAGCTATGATCCTTGCGTTTCTGATCACGGCGCTTTGGTGGCTGTTATCGTCTGTGCCGCTTCTGCGCTCATACAGACAGAAATATTTTGCCGAAGGAAAGGGGCATGTTGTAAAAGACAGTTTTAAGCGTCTTGGGAAAACGTTTGCGGAGCTGGCAAAGGAAAAGCATGTTTTTGTATTTCTGCTCGCGTTTTTCTTCTATATAGACGGGGTATATACGGTAATTGATATGGCGACTGCATATGGACAGGCGCTGGGACTTGACAGTACGGGACTTTTGCTTGCCCTTCTTGTGACACAGATCGTTGCATTTCCGTCCGTACTTATTTTCGGAAGGATCGTGAAGAAAGTTTCGCCTGAGAAGATTATTACGGTCTGCATCATGGCGTATTTTGGAATCGCGGTTTATGCGTATTGGCTTGATACGCAGCTTGATTTTTGGATTCTTGCAGTTTTGGTAGGCATGTTTCAGGGAACGATACAGGCGCTTTCGAGATCTTATTTTGCGAAGATCATACCGGCAGAGAAGTCGGGAGAGTATTTCGGTATTTATGACATTTGCGGGAAAGGAGCATCCGTTATCGGAACCGCGCTTGTGTCTTTCATCAGTCAGATGACAGGAAGCATTAATATCGCGGTCAGCGCTCTTTCTGTGATGTTTTTGATCGGGCTTATATTGTTCCGATATTCAGCAAAATTAAATTGCATGCAATGAAAGAGGTGATAGGATGGAGGAGTTTGTCAAATTAAAAGATGTCACAAAGATCTATCATATGGGAGAAGTGGAGATCCGAGCGGCAGACAACATTAGTTTCTCTATCAAAAAAGGTGAGTTTGTCGTTATCGTAGGTCCAAGCGGCGCGGGAAAAACGACGGTACTCAATATTCTTGGAGGAATGGATACTGCAACGAGCGGAACGCTGCTCGTTGACGGAGAGGAGATTACCGCATATGATTCCCGCCGTCTGACCGGGTATCGCCGAGATGATATTGGGTTTGTGTTTCAATTTTATAATCTGATTCCGAATCTGACGGCGCTTGAGAACGTGGAACTTGCTCTTCAGATCTGTAAAGATCCACTTGATGCAAAAAAGGTGCTGGAAGATGTGGGACTTGGAGACAGACTGGATAATTTCCCGGCGCAGTTGTCCGGCGGTGAGCAGCAGCGTGTTTCTATTGCCCGGGCGCTTGCGAAGAATCCGAAATTGCTTCTCTGCGACGAGCCGACGGGAGCGCTTGACTATAATACGGGAAAGGCAATTTTGAAATTGTTGCAGAATATGTGCCGGGAACGTGGAATGACGGTTATTGTTATCACTCATAATCAGGCGTTGGCTCCGATGGCAGACAGATTGATCCATATTAAAAACGGACAGGTTTCACGGATGGAAGTCAATGAGAATCCGAAGTCGATCGATGAGATTGAATGGTAGTTTTGTAGAATAAACAGGCAGAAAAAATAAGAAATAGAATGGCAGGCGATGTGAATGAAGAAACGTGCGCTGTGGAAAGATTTTTATATGGAGATCAGACGCAGCCTCGGACGATTTCTTTCGATCTTTTTCATCGTGGCGATCGGGTGTTCGTTCTTCTCGGGAATCCGCGCTTCTGAGCCGGATATGCGTTATTCGGGAGATGCGTATTTCGATCATAAGAATATGATGGATCTTCGGATCATCAGTACGATGGGACTGACGGAGGAGGACAAAAAGGCGGTTGAGCAAATAGAAGGGATCGAACATGCAGAAGGCAGATATTCTGTGGATGCGCTTTGTGCAGACGGGGATAATCAGGTCGTTGTCCATGTCATGTCTTTTCTTCCGACAATGAATGCAGTGCAGCTTGAAGAAGGGCGGATGCCGGAGAAAGAAAATGAATGCGCCCTTGATGCGGATTACATAGCGAAAAGCGGGCTTAAAGTGGGAGATACGATCACTTTTTCCGGTGGTGCGGACGCGTTGATCACAGAGTCTTTGATCACGGATACTTTCAAAATTACAGGTACGGTAAGCAGCCCGGAATACATCTCGTTTCAGAGGGGGAGTACAACTATCGGAAACGGAAGTGTGAGAGCGTTTGTGTATGTTCCGAAGGAAAGCTTTTCCATGGATGTGTATACAGAGCTTTGTGTACAGGCAAAGGGTGCGAAGGAACTGACTGCGTTTACTTCTGAATATGAAGCTGTGGCTGCGGAAGCAAAAAAGAGTGTTGAGAAGATCAAGTCGCAAAGACAGGAAGCGCGGTACACGGAAATTGTGAATGAAGCCAATGAGAAGATCGGGGAAGCAGAGGCGGAAGTTGCGGATGCACAGGCAAAGCTGGACAGCGGAAAAGCGGAAGCGCAGGCAGAACTTGCGGATGCGAGGCAGAAGCTGGAGAATGCGCAGGCGCAGATCGACAGCGGAAAAGCACAGTTGGCAGATTCGAGATCCTATGCAGCCTCAACAGAGCAGATGCTGGCGCAGAAGCAGACGGAAGTTCAGAATGGGACGGCGGCGCTTGAGCAGGGAACTGTGCAGTTGAATCAGCAGATCGAACAATTAAATGCGGTGAAAGCGCAGTATCAGGCTTTGAAAGAAAGCGGAATGACAGACGAACAGACACTTGCGATATTGGAGCAGTTAAATGCGCAGATCCAAAGCGGAGATGCGGCAGTTGCACAGGCGCAGGCACAGATCGAGCAGACAAGGGCGCAGCTTCAGTATGGACAGGAGCAGATTAACAGCGGTTATGCGCAGCTTTCGGCGGCGAAACAGCAGATTGCAGACGGGGAAGCAAAGATTGCTGCCGGGGAGCAGGAAATTGCTTCAGGCTGGGAAGAATATTATGCAGGCGAGGCAGAGGCAAACGCAGAGATCGCCGAAGGAGAACAGAAGATCGCGGATGCAAAGGCAGAGCTGGAAGACGCGAAGGCGGAAGTTGCGGAAATAGAAAAACCGAAATGGTATGTTTATGATCGAAATGACCTTCCTGATTATCCCGGTTATGGCGATAATGCGGACCGGATGAGAGCGATCGGAGAAGTCTTTCCGGTAATCTTTTTCCTTGTGGCGGCTTTGATCAGTCTTACAACGATGACCCGTATGGTGGAGGAACAGAGGACGCAGATCGGTACGCTGAAAGCGCTTGGTTATGCAAGACGTTCGATTGCGGGAAAATATTTGGGATATGCATTTTTGGCAACGCTTTTTGGAAGTGTTATCGGAATTTTAGTCGGAGAGAAGATCTTCCCATATATTATCATTAATGCGTATAAGATCATGTATAAGCACATGAATGAATTGGCGATTCCGTACAATCTGCGTTACGGAATCGGCGCTGCGGGAACGGCGCTGCTTTGTACGCTGGCGGCAACTATAATGGCGTGTTATAAAGAACTGCGGGAACAGGCGGCGCAGTTGATGCGTCCTCCTACGCCGAAACAGGGGCAAAGGGTACTTCTTGAACGTGTTGCCTTTTTGTGGAAACGTCTGAATTTCTCATGGAAGGCGAGCGTGAGAAATCTTGTGAGATATAAGAAACGCTTTTTCATGACAATCTTCGGCATCGGAGGATGTATGGGATTGATGATCGTCGGTTTCGGACTGAAAGATTCGATTTTTGCCATTGTGGATATTCAATACGGAGAGCTCCAGCTCTATGACGGAACGGTGATCATGGCGGAAGGTGCATCCGAAGAGGAGAAAGAGGAAGTGGTGCAGAAACTCGAAAGCGAGCGGGAAGTGGACGGATCGTTGGAAGGAGTTCTCACTCAGATCACGATTGGAAACGGAAGTGAATGGCATGAGGTCTATTTGGATGTGCCAAGAGATGAAAAGCAGTTTGAGAAGTTTGTGACGCTGAAAGATCGGAAAACGGACGAGAAGTATTCTCTTAAAAAGGATGAAGTTGTTTTGACAGAGAAAGCTGCGAAAGAACTGGAGGTGCAGCCGGGAGATATGATCACGATCCGCGATGAAGAAAAAGGAAATATGGAAGTGAAGGTCGGCGCGGTATGTGAAAATTACATGGGGCATTATCTGTATATGACGGCGGATGTATATGAGTCTGTTTACGGAGAAGAGCCGGATTATAATGCGGTCTTCTACAAGACGGTTTCAAGGACGACGAAGGAGGCGCAAAGCGTCGGGGAAGATGTTTTGAGACTTCCGGGGGCGTTGAGCGTCAGTTATACGACAGACCTAAAGCAGCAGGTTGATGATATGCTCGGAGCGTTGGATATTGTAATTGTTGTTTTGACGATATCGGCCGGAATGTTGGCGTTTGTTGTCTTATATAACTTAAATAATATTAATATTACCGAGAGAAAGCGGGAACTGGCAACGCTTAAGGTACTGGGATTTTATCCGAATGAAGTGTCGGCGTATGTGTACAGAGAGAATATTGTGCTTACTGTTTTGGGCGCGCTTTTTGGCATTATACTGGGAACGATCCTGCATCGTTTTATCATTGTTACCGTTGAGATCGACACGGTTATGTTCGGAAGGAATATTGATGTCAGCAGTTTTGTGTACAGCTTCCTTCTTACGATTGTATTTTCCATGATCGTAAACGGAGCGATGTATTTTAAATTGAAAAAGATCGATATGGTTGAATCACTGAAAAGTGTGGAATAGAGAACTACGGAAAATATCGCCGGCGAGATGCCGGCGGTATTTTTTTGCTGACGACCGCTTACTGTTAAAAAACGGGCGTTAAGAAAGCGTTAAGAAAATGTAAGTAAACAGTAAAATAGAATTGACAGACCGGTTGACGAATGTTAATTTAAGAACAGCGCGTCAAGGAAAGATGCGCCATATAAAAGAAAACAGAATATAGAAATTTAGATGATTTACAAAAGGAGAAAAAGGAATGGGAATAACAGATGTACTCTCGCTGTTCGGCGGTCTTGCGCTGTTCTTGTACGGAATGCAGATGATGAGCACCGGACTGGAAGCAGCCGCCGGAAACCGGATGAAATCAATTCTTGAAAAACTGACTTCGAATCGTATAAAAGGTGTACTTGTAGGCGCTGCCATCACAGCGGTGATCCAGTCATCTTCTGCGACAACGGTCATGGTAGTGGGCTTTGTAAATTCAGGATTGATGACACTGAAACAGGCTGTTTGGGTGATTATGGGAGCGAATATCGGAACGACGATCACAGGACAGTTGATCGCGCTTGATATCGGAGCGATTGCGCCGCTCTTTGCGATTGCAGGTGTGGCAGCGATCATGTTTGTGAAGAATGAAAAGGTTCACCATATCAGCAGTATTTTCGCAGGACTCGGTATTCTTTTTATGGGAATGGATATGATGGGAGCTGCAATGTCGCCGCTGAAGGATTCGGAAGCGTTTATTAGTCTGATGACGAAGTTTGACAATCCGCTTATTGGTATTTTGGTAGGTGCGTTGTTTACAGCAGTGATCCAGTCGTCATCGGCGTCGGTCGGTATCTTGCAGGCGCTTGCGTCTACAGGAATGATCCCGCTGTCAAGTGCGGTATTTGTTTTGTTTGGACAGAACATCGGAACTTGTATCACGGCGGTTTTGGCATCGATCGGGATGAAAGTAAATGCAAAGAGAACAACAGTTATCCATCTGCTGTTCAACATTATCGGTACAGTATTGTTTACGGTAATCTGTCTTGTGACGCCGTATGTACAGTGGATTGAGGCGCTGACACCGGGAGATGCAGTGGCGCAGATCGCGAATGCGCATACAGTGTTTAATATTGTGACGACGATCTTGCTTCTTCCGTTTGGTACTTACATGGCAGATCTTGCAGTTCGCATTCTTCCGGACAGTAAGAAAGCAGAGGATGAAGACCTTCGGTTAAAATATATCCGTCCGTTTGAATCTTCCTATGCGATCGGTCACAGCGCGGTGGCAGTTTCACAGGTTCGTGATGAAGTGAACAGAATGCGGGATATGGTTGGAAAAAATATAAACGATGCATTTGATTACCTCATCAATTACGATGAAAAACTTCGCAAGAAAGTGGCGGAGCGAGAAGAGTATATCGACTTTTTGAATAAAGGAATCTCAGAGTACATTGTTTCTCTTATGGCAAGTGAGATGAATATGTCGGATTCAAGGAAGATCAACGGTTATTATGCGATCATCAGCAATATGGAACGGATCGGGGATCATGCCATCAACCTTGCAGAGTACGGAGATGACATGAAAAAGTGGGAGATTGAATTTTCCGATACGGTGAAAGAAGAGCTAAGCGAGATGAAGCAGCAGTGTCTCGCGGCTTTGGATAATCTGAAAGACGTTTCTTCCGAGAATGTAGAACGGATTTTGAGTCAGGCTGTTATGATCGAACAGAAGACAGATGATATGCGGGATAAATACTTTAAGAAACAGATGCAGCGTTTGAAAAAAGGAAAATGTAAACCGCAGAGCGGAATTGTATTTTCAGAGATTTTGACAGATTTTGAAAGAATGGGTGATCATGCTCTGAACATCGCACAACTGTATAGAGGAATGGAATAAAGACAGGCTGAAAAACAGCAATAGAGAAAGAATAATAAAGGGGCTGTCGCTTTAACGATTGAAAAATCGTGAAGCAGCAGCTTCCTTTTTGCTTTTTTGATAACCATATTTAAGATTTTTAATTGGAAAGTTACTTTTTCTGTAAAAAAATGGGGGACTTGATTTCTCATGTCTCCCAGTGTATATATTTCTTATTATGTCGATTATCTATGTAAGTCAGAGCCGCAAAAACTACTAAAAGCAATGTAAGTACTTCCGTTGTGCTCATGGGCATCACCCTCCTTTAAAAACTAGAGGGCTGGTCGAAATTGCATCCGCTTCTCTTTCGCGATTAGTTATACTCGCTCAGTATAGCGTGGAGTATCTTGTATCGCAATAAGAAATGGATATAGCGAGATCCTACACCGGAAAAACTATGACTGTTGAAGAAGATTTCTTTTTGCAGGGTAACGAATTAAGTGCCGCAAAGGCGAACCTGTATATCTTATCAAGAATGGAAGAGGACGTTTTGTGGTTATGGATTTTGAAGACTATGAGCGTGATCGTGCGGAAAAGAAGCTTATCCGGGATTATATTGCTGAAGATAACGAGAAATATGCGGCAAAAACCATGAAGGAAATTTGTGGTAAATTTGAGAATCTTCAGATGTTTCCGGGAATGGGATCAGAGCCTATGGACATAGGACAGTGGAACACATATATAACCAGATAGAACCATAACGACTATACAAAAATGTATAGTGACAAGGATTTATTTGCGAGAAAGAATAATAAACAGCCAGACTTTTCGAAAGCCTGGCTGTAATTTTTGTGATTTCATTTTTTGTGTAATGAAAATCCTTTTGAGGATGCATACTTACATGAGCGGATTCTTTGCTTCGCAGTCAGACTTTGGTCTGTTGTAAATGCCGGGAGCTGTCTCGTTTTTTCAACCGATCTTCTTGATTTCGAGGTTGCCAGACGATATAATCGGTTGTAAAAGTGAGACAAAAAACGACAAAAAAGACAGGTGATGCGAAATGAAGCAGAAGAGCGAGGAGAAAAAAACGAAAGGTTACGGAGCATATTTGTGGAGAGGACTTCTTTGTGCAGCCGCGGTTTTGTGTATTATAATACAAATGCGGCGATGTGTGCAGGAGAGGGATGAGAACACGCAAAGAAGCGGGGGATATAATGTTCCTGATGTTGTGGCAAGCCGGCGCGAAAATCATACTTATGATCTGACAGTCGTTGCAAATTGCAGTGGAATTGAAGATTATGAAGCTTTTGCAGAAGAGGTAATACAAAAATACGAAGAAAATTCATTTTATACGACAAGGCTTTCAATGGATTTCGGCGGGAAGGCGGAGGAAGTCTGTTTTCATGTGTATTTAAAACGGGAAGAGATCGGGAAAAAAGAGGAATTGTTTCAGATTCGTTATCGTGACGGCGATATAATACTGGACGGAATCGACGGAAAGAGGTAAAATCATAGTATGAATTTAAACAGGATATTTCCGCGGAAAAGAGAAATGGTTCGGATGTGTTCTGCGATGGCAGACCGTATCTGATATGCGGAGATAGTGAGGAGGTTATTATGGGAAGCATATGGCATGACATTAGTGAAGAGAGGATTTTTCCGACAGATTTTATCTCTGTGATCGAGATTTCGAAAGGAAGCAAGAAAAAATATGAGCTGGATAAGGAAACCGGATATATTATCCTTGATCGTATTTTGTATACATCGACGCATTATCCGATGAATTATGGTTTTATCCCGAGAACCCTCGGTGATGACGGCGATCCGCTTGACGTACTTGTAATGTGTTCAGAGCCGCTTGAGCCGCTGACTCTTGTAAGATGCTATCCGATCGGGGTTATGAAGATGACAGACGGAGGAGCAGGCGATGAGAAGATCATAGCCATCCCGTGGGCGGATCCGACATATGAAGCGTATACGGATATTTCAGAACTTCCGAAACATATTTTTGAAGAGATCAAACACTTCTTTACCGTATATAAAGATCTGGAAGGAAAGAAGACGGCAGTGGACGAGTTTGAAGGCGCGCTTGGCGCGGTGAAGATTATCGAGGAGTCGATCGAACGATATAAGGAAAAATATGGTTCACAGGAATCGAATGAGAAAGAATCTTAGAAGACGGATTTGGAAGAAGTTATAGAAACAAAACAGCAGGTGAACAGGCAGATGAAAGGAGTTGAATCATTGGTATGGATAAATTGAGCGATAATTTGAAAAAGATCTTTTTGGCAGGCATCGGAGCGGTTGCGGTTACAGCCGAAAAGTCGAAGGATCTTCTGGAAGAGATGGTAGAAAAGGGAGAACTGACAGTAGAGCAGGGGAAAGTTCTGAACGAAGAGCTGAAGCACAACGTGAAAACGACGGTGAAGGAGAAAGTGAACGCATTGAAACCGGCAACGGCGGAAGAACTGTCAGATCTTCTCGATAAGATGACGCCGGAGCAGATCGCAGCGCTGAAAGAACAGATCCAAAAAAAAGAAGAGGCTGCGGAAACTGCGGAAGATGAAGCGTAATTATGAGTAGCATAGAACCGATGGAATATAATTCCAGACTGAAGGAAATTATGGCGGTGCTCCGCAAACATAATATTACAAAAGGCGTAACGCCTGTAAAACTTCGGGAAATACTGGAAGATCTGGGGCCGACGTTTATCAAACTCGGACAGATCATGGCGATGCATTCGGATATCCTGCCGAAACGGTACTGTGATGAACTGATGCAGCTTTGTTCAGATGTAAAGCCTATGGCGTTCGAGGAAGTGCTGTCGGTTATAGAAGAATCTTATGGACGGTCGTGGAGAAGAGTTTTTTCTTATATAAATGAGACTCCGCAAGGTTCGGCATCGATCGCGCAGGTGCACCGGGCAGTGTTGAAGAGCGGAGAAGAAGTTGTTGTAAAAGTCCAGCGCAGAGGAATCTACGAAAAGATGGCGCGGGATATCGAACTTCTTCGAAAGGCAGTGAAATTGATGCCTCCGGTCAGCCTGAAGAATATGGCGGATTTTGATCTTGTTTTGGATGAGCTTTGGTCGGTGACGAGAGATGAGATGAACTTTCTTACAGAGGCATCTAACATGGAGGAGTTTGCCAGAAGGAACCGGGAGGTTCATTTTGTCGGAACTCCGAAACTATATCAACAGTTTACAACAGTTCATGTGCTTGTTATGGAGTACATCGACGGCTGTGACATTGATGATAAAGAGCGGCTGAAGGAAGAAGGATATGATCTGAAGGAGATCGGAAGCAAGCTTGTTGATAATTATATTAAGCAGGTTATGGACGACGGTTTTTTCCATGCTGATCCCCATTCCGGCAATGTAAAGATACGGGACGGCAAGATCATATGGATCGACATGGGAATGATGGGGCGTCTTACGGAGCATGACAGGGAGATGCTTGGAAAAGCGATCGAAGGAATTGCTTTGAACGATATCGGACTGATTCAGCAGGCGGTACTCGGTCTTGGAGAGTTTAAAGAACGCCCGGATCAAAGAGCGCTTTATGAGGGAATCGAAGGGTTGATGCTGAAGTACAGTCATGAAGATATGGGCAAGATCAATGTCGGCGAAGTTACGATGGATCTGATGGATGTAATGAAGATCAATAAGATCAGAATGCCTCACGGACTGACACTTTTGGCGAGAGGTCTGACGCATATGGAAGGGGTTTTGGCGGCGATCGCGCCTGAGATTAATATGACAGAGATTGCGGCGGCACGTATTTCGGGAGAGTTTTTCAGGAATTTTGACTGGAAGAAGGAACTGAAAAGCAGCGGGAAAAGTGCGGTGAAGTCGATGCGGAAGGCGTTGGACATTCCGTCAATGGTGTCGGATATGATGGCGGGATATCTGAAAGGACAGGCGAAGATTAATCTTGACCTGCGGGCGTCAGATGATCTTGCAGTATTGCTGAGGCGTCTCGTGAGAAATATTGTTATGGGACTGTGGGTCATGGCGCTTCTGATCAGTTCCAGTATTATCTGTACGACAGATATGAGTCCGAAGATACTCGGCATTCCGGCAATCGGAGCATTCGGATATATTCTTGCATTTCTGATCGTACTGTATGTATTTATCAAACACATTCTTTCGAAAAAATAGAATCAGGTGCAGATCAATGGAAAAAGAAAAAGATAGAAACGGAAGGAAAAATCCGCTGCATGAAAGTTTCGGATATGCTTTTGAGGGAATTTGGACAGGTATCCGAAAAGAGCGGAATATGAAGATTCATTGTCTTGCAGTCATTGCGGTGACTGCGGCCGGGACGTTCCTTCATATAAAACCGGTCGAGTGGTGTATCTGTCTGTTGCTGTTTGGATTGATCCTGTCGCTGGAACTTGTGAATACGGCGGTCGAAGCGGTTGTGGATCTTGTGACGGAGGAAAAGAAGCCATTGGCAAAGATCGCAAAAGATACAGCGGCAGGGGCGGTGCTTGTGTCGGCGATTGCAGCCGCGATTATCGGCTGTATTATTTTTATACCATATTTGCTGGAATTGATGGAGTTGTGACCGGACATGTGGTAAAATAAATGGGATCGAGCATTGGCGTGAACAGATACGGGATGTATCGGATCAGACTAAAGGAGAGAAGACAGGAAAGGAAAAGCTGAAAATGAGCGAGAAAGAAACAAAAGTGACAAAACAGGAGACGTTGGCGGCTCTGCGTAATCCGGGAGAATTATATGTTATTATGTCGGCGGCGACAAAATTGCCGTTCGTAAAATGTGATGACGAGACGTTTGATGATGAGATCTTTCTTTATTATCAGATGGATGACGCAAAGGACAAAGCAAGGAAACTTCTTGAAGAAAAATATGTGAGCGCGGTGGCGAAACTTGCACAGCAGCAGCTGCTTGCATTTTACACGAGTTTGTATACAATGGGAGTGAACGCGCTGAACGTCAACAGCGGAACAGATATGGAGATTAAAGTTCAGCTTTCTGATCTGGTGACAAGAAATATACCGAAAGATCTTCCCGAAGGGAAACAGATCGTTGAAAATCCGGCGCTTCATCTGACGGCGGCTTATTTTATGCAGGAGATGAGAAAACAGGCCGAGCCGCAGATGACAGAAGAGTTAAAAGAATTACAGGAAGAGCTTCTTGCTCATTACGGGAAGGGAACATTTTTGATCCCGGTTGAGGAGAACGGTCAGATCCCGATTTTGAAACAGAAAGACGGTACGCTGTACCAGCCGGTTTTTACTGATATGCTGGAATTTCAAAAGTTTACAAAGGGAAGACCTGTCAGATCTGCAGTTGTTCCGGGAACGAAGATCGCGGAATTGCTGTTAGAAGATGTAAAAGGCGTTGTGCTGAATCCGCTCGGAGTAAACGTGCAGCTTCAGGTGGCGCAGGGAAAGAGAGAGTAGATGGAAGAATTAGTAGTGTATTTGAGAAAAGAATATTTCAGGGCAGTTGATCTTACGGATAAGAGCGGGCATATCCTGGAATTTAAGTATATGCCTAAGACGGTTGATGTATACGAAAAAGGTCTTTCTGTCTTTCACATGGAATATGAGATGGAAAACCGGACGAAAGTCAGGATCCTCGAGTTTTATCTGACCGATTTCGGACTGCGGGGGAAAGGTTACGGAACGGCGTGTATGAATGAGATCGTGACCGAACTCGGAAAGAAAGGGATCACGTTGATCTATTCCCCGGTCGGTTATGAACTTGCGCCGCTTGGATATACAGGTCCGGTGCAGTATATGGAGCTGATGAAAGGGTTCTATGAGAAGACGGGATTTACGACAAGCGGAGACGGCGATCTTATGATGAAGATCCTTGACTGATCAAAAGGAACGCAAAGGGAGCGGGCGGCATGTATAAGATACTGATTATTGAAGACGATTTAACAATGGCGCAGGCAATTCAAAAAGAAATGAAGATGTGGGGAAATGACGCACAGTACGTTCAGGATTTTGAAAACGTACTTGGAATTTTTGCGGAATATGACCCACATCTTGTTCTTATGGACATTACTCTGCCATTTTATAATGGATACCACTGGTGCAGCGAGATTCGGAAAGTGTCGAATGTGCCGGTGATTTTTATTTCTTCGGCTGCTGATAATATGAATATTATCATGGCTGTGAATATGGGAGGAGATGATTTCGTTCCGAAGCCTTTTGACCTGAGTGTGTTGACGGCGAAAGTGCAGGCGGTTTTGCGAAGAACGTACGATCTGTCGGGAAAGATACCGGTCCTTGAACATCAGGGCGCGATTCTGAATTTGAATGACGCTTCTCTTACTTATAACGGAGAGAAAATCGATCTGACAAAAAATGAATTTCGAATCCTTCAGACATTAATGGAGAACAAAGGGCGTCTTGTAAGTCGGGACACGCTGATGACGCGTTTGTGGGAAACTGATAATTATATAGAAGAAAATACACTGACGGTAAATATTGCCCGGCTTCGAAGAAAACTGGATAAAGCAGGGCTTACGGATTTTATTTCTACAAAAGTCGGAGAAGGGTATATTATCCGGCAGGAACGAAACGGCGGGTGAGCGGATGAAACGATTTGTTGGATATTTGTATGACTGCCGTTATGTGTGGATCTGGCTGCTGTTAAGCGGCGGGATTTTTACAGTATGTTTTATCTTGTACGGAGTCGACGTGAAAGCGGCTGCATATCCGTTCCTTGTGACGGTTGTGTTTGGAGCTCTTTTTCTTGTTTTAGGATATATAAAGAGGGAGAAACGATATAATGAGCTTCGTCAGATTTGTGAAATGGGCGGGATCGTATCAGAAATCCTGCCGAAACCGGAGTGTATGACGGAGCGGGAATATCAGGCAATCTTACTTCAGGCAGAGGGCGAATACAGAAAACAAAGGGAAGAATGGCAGGCTGCCAGAAAAGATATGAACGACTATTACGCTACATGGGTGCATCAGATTAAAGCTCCGATCGCGGTAATGCGTGTGCTTCTTCAGCAGGAAGATACTCCGCTCAACAGAGAGATCAGCGGAGAGTTATTCCGGGTGGAACAGTATGTGGAAATGGCGCTTTGCTATGTGAGACTTGGACAGGACGCTTCGGATCTTGTGATCCAGGAATATCCTTTGGACGATATCATTCGCAAAGCAATCCGAAAGTATGCGGGGCAGATGATCAGACGGAAGCTCAGACTTGTTTATGAAGGAACAGATATCCGGGTTCTTACCGATGAAAAGTGGCTTGTATTTATTATAGAACAGCTTTTGTCAAACGCCGTGAAGTATACAGCGGGAGGAAACGTGACGATTGTTGTGGATGGAGAGAATAAACTGGTAAGTATTCAGGACACCGGAATCGGTATTTCTCAGGAAGATCTTCCGCGTATCTTTGAAAAAGGGTATACCGGCTATAATGGAAGGCTGGATAAGAAATCGACGGGAATCGGACTCTATCTGTGCAGGACGGCTGCGGATAAACTCGGGCATAAGCTGACGGCGAAGTCAAAAGTCGGGGAAGGCAGTACGTTTACGATCGATCTGTCATCTTACCCTTTGGAAGTTGAGTAAAAGCGGTCTTACAAATTTGTCACATAGGCGGGTCGGAATGTCACAAAATTCGATGTTGGCATTCCGGCTCTTTTGCTATACTTTCACTATCAAGTAAAAAAGAGGAGGATGTATGAAATGGCAGTTTTAGATGTCAAGAATTTAAAGAAAATATACAGACCGCGTTTTGGCGGTAATCAGGTGCAGGCGTTATCCTGCGTAAACTTCTCGGTGGAAGAAGGAGAATATGTGGCGATCATGGGAGAGAGCGGTTCGGGAAAGACGACGCTTCTTAATATTATGGCGGCTCTTGATAAACCGACGGAAGGAACAGTCCTTCTTGATGGAAAACCTTTATCTTCTATAAAAGATAAGGATATTGCTCAGTTCCGTCGTGATAATCTTGGGTTTGTCTTTCAGGAATTTAATTTGCTCGATACATTTAACGTAAAGGACAATATATTGCTCCCGCTTGTGTTAAAGGGAGAGACTTATAAGCATATGGATGCGAAGCTGCAGCCGATTGCAAAAGAACTTGGGATTTCGACGCTTCTTGAAAAATATCCGTATGAAATTTCGGGCGGTCAGAAGCAAAGAGCGGCTGTCGCCAGGGCGCTGATTACAGATCCGAGATTGATTTTGGCCGACGAACCGACCGGGGCGCTTGATTCTCGATCGACAGATGAACTGCTCGGTCTGTTTGCCCGGATCAACGCAGGCGGTCAGACAATCCTTATGGTAACGCATTCGGTCAAAGCGGCAAGCAAGGCAGGGCGCGTTTTGTTTATTCGTGACGGGGAAGTATTTCATCAAGTATACAGAGGACAGATGACGGACGAACAGCTTTATCAGAAAATCTCAGACACACTGACGATGCTTGCGACAGGCGGTGACAGACGATGAAAAAAGGGTTTTATATCAGATTGGCGGGAGAAGGAATCTCAAAAAACAGAAAACTGTATTTCCCGTATATTTTGACATGTATCTGTATGATTATGATGTATTACATCGTCTCTTTCCTGTCGGTGAGTGAGGAAATTGCGTCCATCCGAGGCGGGGAAATGCTGCAGGGACTGTTGTCTATGGGCGTGTTTGTCGTTGCGGTGTTTGCATTGATCTTTCTGTATTATACAAACTCATTTCTTATAAGGAGAAGGAAGAAAGAGCTGGGATTGTATAATATCCTCGGAATGGGAAAACGCAATCTTGTAAGGATTCTTTTGTGGGAAAATATACTGACGGCAGCAGTTTCTCTGATTATAGGAATCGTATTTGGAATTTTGTTTTCGAAGCTTGCGGAACTTTTGGCGGTTAAACTTCTCGATGGCGCGACCGGATTCGGGATCAGTATAGAAGGGAAGCCGATCCTTATGACGGTCGGTCTGTTTCTTGTTATCTTCCTGCTTATCATGGCGCGTATGCTTGTGTCAGTATATAAACTTCGCCCCATCGAGATGCTCAGAAGTGAAAATGTCGGTGAGAAACCGCCGAAAGCAAACTGGATTTTCGCGCTTGCGGGAGCGGTGATCCTTGGCGGAGCATATTATCTGGCTGTAAAAATTATTGATCCGACAACGGCAATGCTTGTATTCTTTCTCGCAGTCGTAATGGTAATTATTGCGACATATCTTCTGTTTATTGCAGGATCGGTGGCTCTTTGCAAACTGCTTCAGAAGAGCAGAAAATATTATTATAAGACGAGACATTTTGTATCTTTGTCTCAGATGGTTTACCGAATGAAGAGAAACGGTGCGGGTCTGGCATCGATCTGTATCTTATCTACGATGGTGCTTGTGACGATCTCTTCTACAATGTGTATTTTTGCGGATACGGAGTCGGCAATCCAAAATCGATATCCGAATGATATTTCGATTGAGTGGAGTGGCAAAACATCGCTTCCGCAAAATGTGGACGGATCAGAAGCAGAGCAAAAAGACAGCGTAGTACAGCGTATGACTCCTGAGATGACCGCACCGTATAAGGCGGCTGTAAGAGAGGTGCTTGAATCCCACGGAGTAAAGGAAAAGAATCTTCAGAATTATAATCTATATTCTTTGTCCGGAGTACAGTCAGACGATGTTTTGACTATTGATTTTGAAAAGATGAGAGGCGAACTTGCCTCTATAAATTCGGGGTTGTCGGCTTCTGTGAAGACGATGTATTTTACGACAATGGACGACTACAACAGACTGCACGGGACAGATGAGACTTTGGCGGAAGATGAAATGCTGCTCTATGCATATAAAACGGATTATGAGTATGAGTCTTTCACAATCAATGGTGTCGGAACATGGGAAGTAAAAACGCTTGAAGAGCCTCCGATAAAAGTCGGAACTGCTATGGCGAATATGCAGGGAACGTATCAGATTGTTGTGAAAGATCTGTCCGTGATTGAAAAAATAGCGACGGCGTACGAAACAATCAATGCAAAACCTTTGCAGGACGGAACATTATATCTGCTTACTTTAAAAGAATGTTATGATTTTGATCTGGAATGTGATCAGGAAGAACAGATAGAGATTTATGAAGAAATCCTGGAATCCTTTGGTCAGCTCTCCAATGTGACGGATGAGCAGGGGCAACGGGCAGGAGATTCGCTGGCAAATTATTACGCGGATTGTAAAGCATCGGGAAAAGGGGAGTTTATTGCCCTTAACGGCGGACTGTTTTTCCTCGGAGTGCTTCTCGGAGCAGTATTTTTGTTTGGTACGGTGTTGATTATGTACTATAAGCAGATTTCCGAAGGATATGAAGATCAGGATCGGTTTGATATTCTTATGAAGGTGGGAATGACAAAAAAAGAAGTGAAGCAGACAATCAACTCGCAGGTGCTTACTGTATTTTTCATGCCGCTGATCATGGCGGGAATTCACCTTGCTTTTGCATTTCCGATGATCCAGAAAATATTGATGCTTATGTCAGGCGTAGAGGCGAAAGTGTTTGTGATCGTGACCATCGGCTGCTATCTTGTGTTCGCTCTGTTTTATGTAGTTGTCTACATGGTGACGTCAAAAAGTTATTATACGATTATAAGCGGAAAAGAAAAATAATGATAAAAAATAAAAAGATAAAGTCAAAAAGATAGAAAATACAGAAAAAATAGTTAAAAAAACAATAAATTTCTATCCGTATCCCGGAAACAATGTTATACTTGTGTATATAAATACAGCGATCCGCAGAGAGGAGTGGCACATATGATGAAACATACGATTATCACGATCGGAAGACAATTCGGAAGCGGCGGACATGAAGTGGGAAACCAGTTGGCAGAACGGCTTGATATTCCGCTCTATGATCATAATCTGATCCGCATGGCGGCGCAGGAACTTCGAATCAGCAGCGAAGATGCGACGCAGGTAGATGAGACGATCCTCGGAAGATTTCTTTCGGCTTATATGGTCAGCACGGGAAGTTATACCGCATTTATGAGTGGAGAAGCGTCAGGAGAACCTTTGAGTGATCGGGTTTTTGAACGGCAGTCGGCAATCATCAGAAAACTGGCGGAGAAAGGTCCGGGAATTTTTGTCGGAAGATGTGCAGACTATATACTCGGAGATTATTCGAACTGTATCAATACATTTATTTATGCCTATAAGGATGACCGTATCCGCAGGATAATGAAGCTTTACAAGCTGGATGAAAAGCAGGCGGCGGATAAAGTGAAAAAGACAGATCGGGAAAGGAAGCTCTACTATGAAGCACGGACCGGACGCGAGTGGGGCGGAATCGATTCCAACAGTATGATGTTCAATACAAGCCTTCTCGGAATTGACGGGGCAGTGGACGCACTGGAGGCAATTTATCGGAAGTGGGATGAGCGCTAGAAGCGAAAATACGTGTGGGCGTTTGTCAGGAGCAGCAAAGAGCCGGAAAAAAACGGGTGGAATTTTCCGCCCGTTTTTATTTGCAATGTTGACAAGTCTAAGTCCGGGCTTGCCCGAGACCTTGGCGCCTGCTTATCATCCCGGAATATGTCTTTTGGCACTTCTGGTGATTTGCCGCTTTTTAAGGAGACGCTTTGTTTTCGGTTTTAGTAAGGCGTGAAAAAAGCTTTAGGAGAAAAAACAGAGCGTACTCGTTTTTTCCTGTTGATAATACGGTATTGCCTGTGGTATAATTCTTAGTAATCATGATAAACAGACTGTCAGTGTTTATCGGAACAATAAGAGAAAATGAAAGGGAATGAGACATGAGTTTTATATCGTATTTGATTAATGGAATCAGTCTTGGAAGCGTTTATGCGATCATAGCGCTCGGGTATACGATGGTTTATGGAATCGCGAAGATGCTGAATTTTGCACACGGCGATGTTATTATGATCGGTGCGTATATGGCGCTGATCACGATGATGAAGGCCGGAATGTCACCTCTGCTTGCGATCGTTGCAGCAGTGATCGTGTGTACAGTGCTCGGAATTTTGATTGAACGTATCGCGTACAAGCCGCTGCGTAACGCATCTTCTTCACTTGCCGTATTGATCACGGCGATCGGTGTGAGTTACCTGCTTCAGAATACGGCTCTTCTTGTATTTGGAGCGAACGCGCAGACGTTTCCGTCAGTCATTAAATGGAAAGGGCTGTCTTTGGCAGACGGCAGATTGAATATTTCAGGGGAGACGATCGTGACGATCGCGGCATGTGTAGTTATCATGACTGTTCTCATGCTTTTTGTACAGAAGACAAAACCCGGTCAGGCAATGCGCGCTGTATCAGAAGATAAAGGCGCGGCTCAGCTTATGGGAATTAATGTAAACGGAACGATTGCACTTACATTTGCGATCGGTTCTGCGCTGGCAGCGGTTGCAGGTGTGCTTCTTTGTTCTGCATATCCAAGCCTGACGCCTTATACCGGAGCAATGCCGGGTATCAAAGCGTTTGTTGCTGCGGTATTCGGAGGAATCGGTTCGATTCCGGGAGCGTTTATCGGAGGAATCCTGCTTGGTGTGATTGAGATTTTCGGAAAAGCTTATATTTCATCACAGATGGCAGATGCGATCGTATTTGCAGTATTGATCGTTGTGCTTCTTGTGAAACCTACAGGTCTGTTAGGTAAGAAGATTCAGGAGAAAGTGTAGGTGATGGCGTGATGGATAAGTTAAAAAATATGAAGAAAACAACAAAAAGTAATGTGATCACATACGCACTTGTTATCGGAGCGTTTGTAGTGATGCAGACATTGATCAACGCAGGAAGTATTTCAAGTCTTTTGGAAGGCTTGATGGTTCCGCTTTGCATCTATATTATTATGGCTGTTTCGTTGAACCTTGTAGTTGGTGTGCTTGGAGAATTGAGTCTCGGACATGCGGGATTTATGTGTGTCGGTGCGTTTGCAAGTGCATTCTTTTCAAAATGTACAAGAGATGTGATCGAATCCGCATCTCTCCGCTTTTTCATAGCGCTTCTGATCGGTATTGCGGTTGCTGCCATTTTTGGTATTTTGATCGGAATTCCGGTACTTCGTCTGAAAGGGGACTATTTGGCGATCGTGACTTTGGCGTTTGGCGAGATCATTAAAAATCTCGTGAACGTGCTGTATATAGGAAAAGATTCGAAAGGGTTTCATTTTTCTACGAAAGATGTGATGGCGCTGAATATGGAGCCGGACGGAAAAGTGATTATCAACGGACCTCAGGGAATTACAGGAACGCCGAAAGACGCGACGTTTTTTATCGGATTTCTGCTGATCCTTCTGACGTTGTTCATCGTGATTAACCTGATCCATTCCAGAGACGGACGCGCGATCATGGCGATTCGCGACAACCGTATCGCGGCAGAATCCGTAGGAATTAACATTACAAAATATAAACTGATGGCATTTACGATATCGGCGGCAATGGCAGGAGCGGCAGGTGTGCTTTATGCCCATAATCTGTCTACATTGACAGCGAACACGAACAACTTCGGTTACAACATGTCGATCATGATCCTCGTATTTGTCGTATTAGGAGGTATCGGAAATATCCGTGGTTCGATCATTGCGGCTGTGATCCTGACACTTCTTCCGGAGATGCTCCGTGGACTGTCGGATTACCGTATGCTGATCTACGCCATCGTCCTTATTGTTATGATGCTCTTTAACTGGGCGCCGAAAGCGATCGAGTGGAGAGAAAAATATCTTTCCTTTGGGAAGAAGAAAAAGGAGGCTGTAAAATAATGGCATTACTGGAAGTAAAAAATCTCGGAATTTCATTTGGCGGTCTTCGTGCAGTAAATGGATTTGATATTTCGATTGAAAAGGAAGCGCTGTACGGACTGATCGGTCCGAACGGCGCCGGAAAGACGACGGTGTTCAACCTTCTTACCGGAGTGTATAAACCGGACAGCGGAAAAGTGTTGCTGGACGGAGAGGATATTACAGGAAAGAGTACGATTGAGATCAATAAGGCAGGAATTGCTCGTACATTTCAGAATATTCGACTTTTCAAACAGTTAAGTGTTCTTGATAACGTGAAAGTAGGACTTCATAATAAACATCAGTATTCTGCTCTTTCAGGGATCTTAAGACTTCCCAGCTACCGCAGAGTGGAAAAGGAGATGGATGAGCAGGCGATGGAACTGCTGAAAGTGTTCAATCTGGAAGATGTGGCACATGTGGACGCTTCGAATCTTCCGTATGGACAGCAGAGAAGACTTGAAATTGCAAGGGCGCTGGCAACGGAGCCGAAGCTGCTTCTTCTCGATGAGCCTGCGGCGGGAATGAACCCGAACGAGACAGGGGAGCTGATGGATATGATCCGTTTTGTGAGAGAAAACTTTCATATGACGATCCTTTTGATTGAACATGATATGAAACTGGTAAGCGGTATTTGTGAGAAACTGACGGTGCTCAATTTCGGAGAAGTGCTCAGTGAAGGAAAAACTTCGGATGTATTGAACGATCCGCAGGTTATTACCGCATATCTTGGAGAATAGGAGGGATCGTTATGGCAATGCTTGAAGTAAAAGATTTACAAGTGTATTATGGAGTGATACAGGCGATCAAGGGGATCTCTTTTGAAGTAAATCAAGGAGAGGTCATTGCTTTGATCGGCGCAAACGGCGCGGGAAAGACAACAACCCTGCATACGATTACCGGATTGCTTTCCCCGAAAAGCGGACAGGTTCTGTTTGAAGGAAAAGATATTACGAAGACCCCGGCTCATAAGATCGTTTCAATGGGAATGGCTCATGTGCCGGAAGGCAGAAGGGTATTCGCGGAGTTAAGCGTTTATGAAAATCTGAAAATGGGCGCTTATACGCGAAAAGATAAGGCTGAGATCGAGGAGACGCTGCAGAGTGTTTATAAGCGTTTCCCGCGTTTGAAAGAGCGTAAAAATCAGATGGCAGGAACACTAAGCGGCGGAGAACAGCAGATGCTTGCGATGGGTCGTGCACTCATGTCGAAACCGCGGATTATTTTGATGGATGAGCCGTCGATGGGACTTTCTCCGATCATGGTCAATGAGATCTTCGATATTATCCGTGCGGTGAGTGAAAGCGGAACTACCGTTCTTCTTGTAGAGCAGAATGCGAAGAAAGCACTTTCGATCGCAGACAGAGCGTATGTGCTGGAGACAGGAAAGATCGTTCTTTCAGGAGATGCGAAAGATCTTTTGGAAGATGATTCGATCAAGAAAGCTTATCTTGGAGAGTAAAGGAGGCGCATTTTAATGAAAAATATCGTCATCACAATTTCAAGGCAGTACGGAAGCGGCGGAAAAACGATTGGGGCTATGCTGGCAAAAGAGCTTGGCATTAATTGTTACAGCAGAGAAATTCTCCGAATGGCTTCGGAGGACAGCGGGATCAATGAAAAATTATTCGGGATGTCGGATGAGAAAGTCCGCAAGGCAGGATGGTTTAAGCTGTTGAGCCGTCCTTATGAAGGAGGGCTGCTCCCTCCGGAAGACAGAGAATTTACATCGGATGACAATCTGTTTAACTATCAGGCGAAGATCATTAAAGAACTGGCGGCGAAAGAGTCTTGCGTCATTATCGGAAGATGTGCCGATTATGTCTTGAAAGATTATCCGAATGTAGTCAGTGTATTCGTACATGCAGACAGAAAATTCTGTCTGGAGCGTTCGATGGAACGACACAGCATGACAGAAAAAGAGATGCAGAAATATATCGAGAAAACAGATCAGTACAGAGGTGATTTTTACAGATATCACACAGGTCATGAGTGGGTTGATGCGAGAAATTATGATCTCTGTTTGAACAGCGGAAAGCTTGGGTTCGAGAAATGCGTGGAAGAGATCAAAGCATATATGAAAGTGCGTTTTGACGAAGCATAGGTGTTTGATGAATAAAAACGCTGCAAAAGACAGATCCGTAACCGGATTGAATCTTTTGCAGCGTTTTTTTGATTCCATAAAAACTTCGTTCCTATGAGAGAAAGTCCTTTTGGGGATGTGAAAAACACGCTTTTATCTCTTTATAGTTTCTGAAAGGCAAGCCGTTCACCGCCGTCCTCCACATAGATGCGGCCACAGTAAGTAAATCCGTTTTTCTTCAGCATATTCTGCATGACAATATTGTTTTCATGTGTGTCTATCTTTAAGTTTCCGCATTGTGAAAATGCCCAGTCAAGACAGAAAGAGGCGGCGCCTTTTACTTTTCCGGATGAAGTGATCCGATGAACGACGCCGTAGGGATTATCATTTAGCCATTGTCCGTCCTGAATTTTCAGATAGGTCGGATCAATTCCTTCTTTATAGAAGAAAACGGCTTCGATCGTATCTTCTTCCGTACAGACGTATAGATTCCCAAGGCGGATATCGTCTTCAATCATATCCTGGGGCGGATAAGATGTGCCCCACTGGTCGGGATTGCCATGTTCGCGCATGAATATGCGGGCATTTTCGTATAAGTTCATGATCGTTTTGAGCTCTTCTAAGTTTGCTTTTCGGATGTTCATAATAAAAATCCTTTCTTCCACATCTTTGATATCTGTTTTGTATTATAGCAGAGATCAGAAGTTATTTCTATGAAGAAAAGAAAGCGGCAGGCAGGAGAGAAGAAAGTAGAGGTTGACTATAATCCGATATCGGATTAATATGACAGAAGCTGAACGGAAAGAACTTTTGCGCTTAAATGCGAAATATATGGAAATTTTCAGAGGGAAAACAGGAGAATTAAGAATATGAAAATACAGCTTTCGGATCATTTTACATACCGCAGATTGATCCGTTTTACAATGTCAACGATCCTTATGCTTATCTGTACGTCGATGTACAGTATTGTAGACGGACTTTTTATTTCGAATTTTGTCGGGAAAACGCCGTTTGCTGCGGCAAATCTGATTTGGCCGGTGTCGATGGGGATCGCGGCTATCGGATTTATGCTTGGCACAGGCGGGAGCGCTGTCGTGGCAAAAACACTGGGGGAAGGAAAAAAGGAGCAGGCGAATCAATATTTTTCCATGATTCTTGTCTTTGGTCTTGTTTTAAGTATTATTTTCTCGGTCGTATTTTTTATTTTTACGCCGCAAATTGCGCATCTTCTTAAGGCGGAGGGAGAACTTAGAGAACCTTGCATCGTATATGGAAGAATTCTTTTTGCGACGCAGACGGCGTTCATTTTACAGAATATGTTCCAAAGCTTTCTTGTCGCGGCGGAGGAGCCTGTTTTGAGTTTGAAGATCAATGTTGCCGCCGGATTGACGAACATTGTATTTGACTATCTGTTTATCGTGGTATTTGAGTGGGGTGTGGCAGGAGCTGCGCTTGCTACCGGACTGGGGCAGATCGTAGGAGGGATTGCACCGTTTTTCTTTTTCGTAAAAGGAAGTCAGAACGGATTGAAGTTTACGTTGCGGCTGAAACGATATAAAGGGGTTCTTTTGAAGACTTGTGTGAACGGTTCGTCTGAGATGGTGACAAATCTGTCGATGTCTGTTGTAAATATCCTTTACAATTTTCAGCTGATGAAACTTGCAGGGGCGGACGGCGTTGCTGCGTTTGGAGTCATTATGTATGTAAATTTTATTTTTGTTGCGGTTTTTATGGGATATTCGGTCGGAAGCGCTCCGATTGTAAGTTATCATTACGGGGCGGGCAATGAAGGGGAACTTCATAATCTGTATAAGAAAAGCAGAAATATCTTGATTGTGGCAGGAATTGTACTGACATTGGCAGCGGAAGCGTTGGCTGTGCCGCTTGTCAAAATATTCGTAAGTTACGATGAAGAGCTGCTTTCAATGACGGTTCGCGGCTTCTGTCTGTTCTCTCTTTCGTTTCTGATTATGGGGATAAATATATGGGGATCTTCCTTTTTTACGGCATTGAATAACGGATTTGTGTCGGCGGTCATTTCTTTTTTGCGGACGTTTTTGTTTCAGGTTGCGGCGGTATGTATTCTTCCTCTTTTGATCGGTATCGACGGGGTGTGGACATCTGTTTTGTCTGCGGAAGTGATGGCTTTGGCGGTGACGGCGGCATTTTTGATAAAAGAGAAGAAAAAGTACCGCTACTGAAAGTATGACAATGATTTAACAAACACAATATATAGTAAATATATCGGTACATATGGGTAAGATTGTACTAAATCAAGAACAAAGGCGTTTTTGAGAAGGATTATCGTTATAGAGGTTGTTTTTTCCGGCAGGTGATGGTATACTAGCGCATGTGGCAATGAGGTACAAAGTACGACACAATTTTGATGAGTTATCGCTCATTGCATAATCCGAGAGTACAGTGGCTGTACTCCGGCGTGACAAGTATAATTATAAGATTTCAGAGGAGGCTTTCAAATTATGGCACAATTTGATCAGTGGGCAGGATTTGCCGGAAGAAACTGGAAAAATTCTGTAGATGTACGTGATTTCATTCAGGAAAACTACACACCGTACGACGGAGACGAATCTTTCCTGGAAGGACCTACAGAGGCAACAGATAAACTGTGGGGAAGACTTCAGGAGCTTCAGAAAGAGGAACGTGCAAAAGGCGGCGTTCTTGATATGGAGACAGAGGTTGTTTCAGGACTTACAGCATATGGCCCGGGATATATTGACGAGAGCATGAAAGATCTGGAGAAAGTTGTCGGACTTCAGACAGACAAACCGCTTAAGAGAGCATTCATGCCTTACGGTGGTATCAACATGGCAGTAAAGGCTTGTACAACTTATGGTTATGAGCCGAATGAAAGATTGAAAGAGATCTTTACGAAATATCATAAAACACATAACCAGGGAGTATTCGACATCTACACACCGGAGATGAAGAAAGCCCGTCACAACAAGATCATCACAGGACTTCCGGATACATACGGACGCGGACGTATCGTAGGTGACTACCGTCGTGTTGCTCTGTACGGTATTGATTTCCTCATCGAGAAAAAACAGTACGATTTCGAGCGTTATGCAAGACACGGCATGAAAGGAACAGACTTCCGTCTTCGTGAAGAGATCGCAGAGCAGATTCGTGCGCTTAACGAGATGAAAGAGATGGCTGCTGTATACGGATACGACATTTCTAAACCGGCGAAAGACGCAAGAGAAGCTGTACAGTGGTTATACTTCGGATACCTTGCAGCGATCAAGACACAGAACGGAGCTGCAATGAGTGTTGGACGTATCTCTACATTCCTTGATATTTATATTGAAAGAGATATGAAGAACGGCGTTCTGACAGAGAGCGAAGCACAGGAATTGATCGACCACATGGTTATGAAATTCCGTATGGTTAAATTCGCGAGAATTCCGTCATACAACGAGCTGTTCTCAGGAGACCCGGTATGGGCAACACTTGAGATGGGCGGACTTGGACAGGACGGACGTTCTATGGTAACGAAGAACGACTTCCGTTTCCTTCATACACTTGAGAACATGGGACCGTCTCCGGAACCGAACCTGACAGTTCTTTACTCAGAAAGACTTCCGGAAAACTTCAAGAAATATACATCTTTGATCTCTGTAAAGACAAGTTCTGTACAGTATGAGAACGATGATGTTATGCGTCCGGTATGGGGCGATGATTACAGCATCTGCTGCTGTGTATCTGCAACACAGACAGGAAAAGAGATTCAGTTCTTCGGAGCTAGAGCAAACCTTGCAAAATGTCTCCTTTACGCAATCAACGGCGGTGTTGATGAGAAGACAAAAGTACAGGTAGCTCCGGCTTACAGACCGATCACAGCTGAGTATCTTGATTACGATGAAGTAATGGAGAAATATGACGAGATGATGGAGTGGCTGTCCAAACTGTATGTTGATACATTGAACATGATCCACTACATGCATGATAAATATTACTATGAAGCAGCAGAGATGGCTCTGATCGATACAGATGTAAGACGTACATTCGCAACAGGTATCGCGGGATTCTCACATGTAGTAGACTCTTTGAGTGCGATCAAATACGCAAAAGTTAAAGTAATCCGTGACGAAGACGGACTTGCAACAGACTTTGAGATCGAGGGAGACTTCCCGAGATACGGTAACGATGATGACCGTGCAGACGAGATCGCAATCTGGCTGCTCAAGACATTTATGCACAAACTGAGCAAATGCCATACATACAGAGATTCTGAGCCGACAACATCTATCCTGACAATTACATCAAACGTAGTTTACGGAAAAGCAACAGGAACTCTTCCGGATGGAAGAAAAGCAGGAGAGCCGCTGTCACCGGGAGCAAACCCGTCTTACGGCGCAGAGAAGAACGGTCTTCTTGCTTCCCTGAACTCTGTAGCAAAACTTCCGTACGAGCTGGCTCTTGACGGAATCTCCAATACACAGACGATCAGCCCGAGCGCACTCGGACATGATGATGACGAGCGTAAAGTAAACCTTGCCCGCGTAATGGACGGATACTTCCACCAGGGAGCACACCACCTGAACGTAAACGTGTTCGGTACAGATAAACTGATCGACGCTATGGAGCACCCGGAGAAACCGGAATATGCAAACTTTACAATCCGTGTATCAGGATATGCTGTTAAGTTCATCGACCTGACAAGAGAGCAGCAGTTAGACGTAATCGCAAGAACTTGCCACGAGTCTATGTAATAAATAGTAGTCCGCAGATTTCTTTCGAAAGAAAAATGTGACTATGAGATGAGAAAAGTCCGGTTCTTTTGCTTGAGATATCATCTTTGGCAGAAGAACCGGTTTCTTTATAAATCTTTATAAAAATGAAAAGGAGACGCCGGAATGGAACAGACAAATGAATTAAAAGGATATGTTCATTCACTTGAGAGTTTTGGATCCGTAGACGGACCGGGAGTGCGTTATGTTATCTTCCTGACAGGGTGTGCTATGCGCTGTCAGTTCTGTCACAACCCGGATACATGGAATCTTAAGGCAGGAACGTTGTATACGGCGGACGAGCTTCTGAAAACTGCCTTGCGTTACCGCACTTACTGGGGTGATAAGGGTGGAATTACAGTGAGCGGAGGAGAGCCTCTCCTTCAGATTGATTTTCTGACAGAGTTGTTCCGCAAAGCAAAAGAAGCCGGAGTTCATACAACACTTGACACAAGCGGAAATCCGTTTACAAGAGAAGAACCGTTTTTCGGAAAAATTCAGGAACTGATGAAATATACTGATCTCGTAATGCTTGATATTAAACAGATTGATGATGAGAAGCACAAGATATTGACAGGATGTACGAATGAAAATATTCTTGATTTTGCAAAATATTTAGATGAGATCAAGAAACCTGTCTGGATTCGTCATGTCCTTGTTCCGGAGCGAAGCGACGAAGATGAATCTCTTGAAAAGCTTCATGAATTTATCGAAAGTCTTGGAAATGTGGAGAAGGTAGAAGTTCTCCCGTATCATACGCTCGGAGCATATAAATGGAAAGAACTCGGATATGACTATCCATTGGAAGGAATTGACCCGCCTGCGAAAGAGCGGATTGCGAATGCAAATAAAATACTGCATACAGAAGAGTATTAGTAACAGTTAGATGTATGCAGAACTTGTAAACTTGTGAAAATACTCTCTTATGATTGTGTGCCGTAAAGAGAAGCGAAAAGAGAGAAAAGCATCGAAATATAAGGAGAAATCCTTCTGTTTCGATGCTTTTTCACTTTTTATGTCATCGTCTGTCAGACGTTTTCCGAAACAGAAACGGAAGGGATAAAAGACATACGACTGCTTCGGTTACAGGCAGACAAAGCCAGATTCCTGTCAATCCTAAGAGGGCGGATAAGATCCATGCGGCTGGGATAATCAGTGCAAAACCTCTTAAAACAGAAATAAGGAAAGCTTCTTTTGGTTTGTCGCAGGAACTTAAAAAAGCGGATGAAATAATGTTGATCCCTGAGAAGAAAAGGCTGATAAAGTAGATTCTCATCCCGGTGGAAGCAATCGCCGTCAATACAGGATCGTGGTCTTTGTTAAATGCATCTGCGATCGGTACGGAAAAAAAGCTGATCGTCAGATAGGAGATCAAGGCAAGCAAAAGGCTTGTGATCAGAGCATATTTCCGTACACTGTTTCGGTTCTTTTTCCCGTCTGTACCGGAGTTACGGCTGACAATAGGCTGAATTCCCTGTGCGATTCCTGTGAAGACAGAAGTCAGTACAAGGGCAATATTCGCAAGAATCCCATAAGCTGCGATTCCGGTGTTTCCGTTTAATTTCAGGATCAGATAATTAAATACGATGATAACAATACCAGAGGAAAGTTCCAGTACAAGGGAAGACACTCCGAGAGAGCAGATGTCTGCAGCCTGTTTGAAGGAGAGCCTGATCTTTGTGAGGTGGAACTGGTTGTTTTTCTTTATAAAATGGGTGGACATAATAAGCATACTGATGACCGGAGCAGTTGCTGTCGCAATGGCTGCCCCTGCCATTCCCATGTCAAGCGGATAGATGAAAATATAGTCGAGGACGATATTTGCAAGGCTTCCGACAAGCATTCCGGTCATGGAAATACGGGGAGCTCCATCGTTTCTTACGAAACAAAGGAGCAGATTGTTTCCGAGAAACAGCGGGGCGAAAAGAAGCAGGATGCGGATATAATCCGAGGCATAGCCGATCGTTTCAGAGTCTGCACCTAAAGCGGAGGAGATCATTTCTGCTCCGAATGCTCCTGATAAAGAGAAGAAAAGAGCGGCAATTCCTGCCAAAAGCAGTGCGTGTGTAAACACTGTGCGGTGCGTCCTGCTGTCAGGATGTGTAAAGGAGAGAGAGTATCGGGCGGCTCCGCCCATGCCGATCATCAGTCCGGTTCCGTTCATCAGACTGTATGCCGGAAGCGTCAGGTTGAGCGCTGCAAGCGCGTCAGAACCGATTCCGCGGGCGATGAAAAAAGTGTCTGCTAAAATATAGCAGGAAAATCCGATCATGCCGAGAACATTTGCAGATACATATTTTAAAAATGTCGGGAAAATAGACTTTTGAGTTTGTACTGTATCAATCATAAAAATTCCTTTCGTAAAAAAGGCATCTGACCGCTGCATCTTTCTGAATCTGAAAGAAAGGGTGCAAAGCCAAATGCATTGATAGCCGGATCGATCATTTGTCAAACAAATCTGATCGTTCGCGACGCTATCGTAACATAGAACAGATGGAAAATCAAATCTTTTTTAATTTCCTGATCAGGTGTATGATATAAGAGATCGGCGCAAATGAAACCGGCGCCGGAAAACAGAAAGAAGGAGAATAACAGAACTACAGAAATAACGGAAAGGGGTTTCTATATGAATAAGAAGGAAATACTGGAGATAAGGAAGCAGTTTACTCCGGCAAATTGTGCGATCACGCGCATATGCGGATGCTATGTAGATCATGAAAAAGAAAAAAAGATGGAGTCAAAAGAAGCGTTCTTGTCATTGCCGGAAGAGGAGGCGTTTAAATATTTTGATATTTTCAAAAAGACGCTTTCGGGTACGGTTGGAAAAAATATGCTGAATATGGAATTTCCGATTGATGCGGAGATGCCGGGAGGAACGCAGGAATTTCTTTTGAAATTGCGGAACAGCAAACTTCAGGATGATATGCTTTTGGAAGAATTCTATGATAAAGTGATCTCGGCATATGATTATGGGGAAAATTATTACATTATACTTATCCATGCAATGTATGACATTCCGGGGAAATCTACGGATGGTATGGAGATGTTCGACGCATCCGACGAAGTATACGAGTATCTGCTTATGAGTATCTGTCCGGTCTCTTTGTCGAAAGCGGGATTGAGTTATAATGCGGAGAGCAACTGTATCCAGGATCGCATCAGAGACTGGATCGTGGATATGCCTGATAAAGGGTTTTTGTTTCCGGCTTTTAATGACCGTAGTACAGATTTACATAGCGTACTATATTATACGAAGAAGTCGGAAGATCTGCAGCCGGAAATGATCGATCAGCTTCTCGGAACAAAGATGCCGATGTCTGCTGATACGCAGAAAGAGTCGTTTAAAATGCTTATCGAAGATACGCTGGGAGAGGACGGCGATTACGAGACGGTCAGAAATATTCATGAAACGCTGAATCAACTGATTGAGGAACATAAAGAAGAGCCGGAACCGCTGGCGCTTGATCTGACAGATATGAAAAAAGTGTTTGAGAAAAGCGGTGTGGAGGCGGAAAAAATGGAAAGCTTTGACCGCAACTTTGTGGAAAACGCAGGAGAAAAAGCATCTCTTTTGGCAACGAATATTGCGGAAACGAGAAAGTTTCAGATCGAAACGCCGGATATTATTATTAAGGTGAATCCAGAGAGAGCAGATCTCGTTGAGACAAGGATCATCGACGGACGCCGGTGTCTTGTCATTCCGGTGGATGATCATATTGAAGTGAATGGCATCGATGTACAGACGATCAAAAGCAAAGATCAGGAGAAAGAACGGGAAACGGATCAGGAGATATATAGTTAGTCTGCTAAATAAAATTAGTGAAAAAGTATGAAAAAAATGTGAAGTCAACATGTATATGTTGACTTTTTTGTATTATATTACTAATATATTGTTTAGTTATCTAACTAATAGATAAAATGGAAGAGGGAGGCATAACATGTTTCAGTGTAATATGAATGATGCACCGACAATCGGAATATTGGGAATCGTATCTCATCGGGCAATGATTGCGGCAAAAGATCTGTACAGTGTATTTGATTTAAACAGAAGTCAGGCAAGTATTTTGCTTACACTTCATCATTGCAAGTCGATGTCGCAAAAAGAGCTGGCAGAACAGTTGAATATTACCGCTCCGTCGATTACATCATCTATACGGAAAATGGAACAGGCGGGATATATCGTCAGAGAGACAGATCCTGAGGATCAAAGAGTCATGCGGCTGATGCTTACTAAGAAAGGCTGTTCATGCATTCAATCCATCAAAGATGTGACGGATAAAATGGAAGATATCCTGCTCGGAGGAATGAGCGTGGAAGAGAAGATTTTGTTTCGGAGACTGCTGATGCATGTGGACAATAATCTTGATCAATATGAAAGGAAAGAAAAGGTATGAAAAACTTATTTAAGTATGCGTCCGAGCACTGGAAAGCGCTTCTTGCGATCGTGGCGATTTTGATCGTGCAGGCATATTGTGATCTGTCTCTGCCTGCATATACGTCTGATATCGTCAATGTGGGAATCCAGCAGGGCGGAGTGGAAGACCAGATACCGGATGCGATTTCTGAAGAAGACATGGAAACGCTTTTGCTCTTTACTTCGGAAAAAGATGGGGCAACCGTTTTGTCTGAGTATGAAAAAGACGACAAAACATATGAAGAGAATGCCTATGTTTTAAAAGATGCCGTGAAGGAAGATGGGGACAAAAGGACAGAATTAAGCAGTATACTGTCAGGACCTATGATGATGGCGGCGGGATTGGATTCGGGCAGTGAGATGACCGCGGAGATCGAGGAACAGTTGAAGGCACAGCTTCCGCCGGAAATGGCATCGGAAGATATGACAGTTCTTGAAATTATGAAAATGATGCCGCAGGAGCAAAGAGAGATGCTCGTATCAGAGATGGAAAAGCAGACAGAAGAGCTTCCGGATACGATTATAGAACAGGCTGCCGTAAGTTATGTGAAAGGCGCTTACACAGATCTGGGAATCGATATGGATGGACTGCAGTTTCGATATTTGTTTGCAACAGGGGCGAAAATGATCGGTCTTGCGTTCCTCGGAATGGCGGCGAGCGTTCTTGTAGGATTCCTTGCATCTCGTGTGGGAGCGGCGGCAGGACGCGATCTGCGCGGAAGAGTATTTAAGAAGGTTGTGGGATATTCCAGTAATGAGTTCGATCATTTCTCTACAGCGTCTTTGATTACGAGAAGTACAAACGATATCCAGCAGGTACAGTTTATTATTGTGATGCTGCTTAGGATTGTTCTTTATGCGCCTATTCTTGCGATTGGCGGCGTTGTGCAGGTATTTCAGACAAACGTTTCGATGTCATGGATCATCGGTCTTGCAGTTGTTTTGATTGCGCTTGTTGTTTTGCTTCTGTTTGCAGTGGCAATGCCGAAGTTCAAGAGTTTGCAGAAGTTGGTTGACAGAGTAAACCTCGTGATGAGAGAGATTCTGACCGGGCTTCCGGTTATCCGGGCGTTCAGCACAGAGAAACATGAGGAAGAGCGGTTTGATAAGGCGAATATGAATCTGATGAAAACGAATCTGTTCGTAAACCGTGCAATGACATTTATGATGCCGATCATGATGCTTATTATGAACGGAATTTCTGTCTTGATTATATGGTCCGGCGCCCATGGGATTAATGACGGGCAGATGCAGGTCGGAGATATGATGGCGTTTATCCAGTATACAATGCAGATTATTATGGGATTCCTTATGATCTGTATGTTGTCAGTTATGCTGCCAAGAGCCGCTGTTGCAGCAGATCGTGTGGAAGAAGTTTTGTCCAGTGAGACAATGATCCATGATCCGAAGCAGCCGCAGTCTTTTGAGGAAAATGAAAAAGGTGTGCTGACATTTGATCATGTATCTTTCAAATATCCGGGAGCGGATGAAAATGTTCTTGAAGAGATCACATTTACGGCGAAACCAGGGGAAACAACGGCAATCATCGGAAGTACGGGAAGTGGAAAATCGACTCTTGTTAATCTGATTCCGCGTTTTTATGATGTGACAGAAGGCAGTATCCGTTTGGATGGAGTAGATATTCGTGAGGTAACGCAGCATGATCTGAGAGAAAAACTGGGATATGTCCCGCAGAAAGGTTTGCTGTTCTCAGGTGATATCGCATCGAATATTATGTTCGGAAATTCTGAAGGCAGTGAACAGGAGATGAAAGAAGCGGCGCAGATCGCCCAGGCAACAGAATTTATCGAAGCAAAGCCGCACAAATACGAAAGTCCTATTTCACAGGGTGGTTCGAATGTGTCAGGAGGTCAGAAACAAAGACTTTCTATTGCCAGAGCGATTGCGAGACATCCGGAAGTATTCATCTTTGACGATAGTTTTTCCGCTTTGGATTTCAAAACAGATGCGGCTCTGCGCAGGGCGCTGAAACAGCAGACGAAGGAGAGCACGGTGTTGATCGTGGCGCAGAGAATCAGTACAATCTTGAATGCAGAACAGATCATTGTTCTTGATGATGGAAAGATTGCAGGAATGGGTACACATAAAGAGCTTCTTAGAAACTGCGAAGTTTACAAACAGATTGCGGCATCCCAGTTGTCTGAGAAAGAACTTCGAGATGGGATGCAAAGTGAAGCTGTAGAAATGGAAGAAAGAGAAGAAGCACAGACGGCAGAAACTGCGGAACAGGAGGTGAGAAGCGATGTCTAGACATGGAATGAAAGGACCTCACGGTGGAATGCGAGGCGGCGAGAAAGCGAAGAATTTTAAAGGCGCGATCAAGAAACTTATTCAATATATGAGTATCTACAAAGTGCAGATGTTTTTTGTCTTTATTTTTGCAGTGTGCGGAACGGTATTCAACATTGTCGGTCCGAAAATATTAGGTAAGGCAACAACGGAAATTTTTAACGGACTTGTCAGTAAGGTGTCAGGCGGGTTAGGAATGGATTTTGGAAAGATCGGACAGATCCTTCTGATCACCCTCGGTTTATATGTAGTCAGCGCGCTTTGCTCGTTTATTCAGGGAATGATCATGACGGGAATCTCACAGAAAACGACGTATCGTTTGAGAAAAGATATTACTGAAAAAGTAAATCGGATGCCGATGAATTATTTTGATACGAAACCTGTCGGCGAGGTGCTCTCTCGTGTGACCAATGATGTTGATACTCTCGGTCAAAGTTTAAATCAGAGTGCGACACAGCTCATCACTTCTGTGACAACACTGATCGGGGTTCTCGTCATGATGCTTTCCATCAGTTCGCTTATGACAGTTGTGGCGCTTTTGATCCTTCCGATTTCTATTGGTTTGATCTCATTTGTTATGAAGCATTCGCAGAAATATTTCAGCGGACAGCAGGAATATCTCGGAAATGTAAACGGTCAGGTTGAGGAAGTGTACAGCGGACATAATGTTATCAAAGCATTTAATAAAGAAGAAGATGTAATCCGGGAATTTGACCGGACAAATGATAAATTGTATGATTCTGCATGGAAGTCCCAGTTCTTCTCAGGCATGATGATGCCGGTTATGCAGTTCGTAGGCAATTTAGGTTATGTAGGAGTTGCCATCCTCGGAGGATTTCTGGCAATCAAAAATACGATCGAAGTCGGAGATATCCAGTCATTTATCCAGTATGTAAGAAACTTTACACAGCCGATCCAGCAAGTTGCACAGGTGACAAATATGCTTCAGCTTGCCGCGGCATCATCGGAGAGGGTGTTTGAATTTCTTGAAGAAAAAGAAGAGGATCAGACTGTTGAACATCCGGTTTCGGTGGAAGGTCTTTGTGGAAACGTTCAGTTTGAAAACGTTCATTTTGGATATAATCCGGAAAAGATTATCATTAATGATTTTTCTGCAAACGTAAAAGAAGGTCAGAAAATCGCCATCGTCGGTCCGACAGGAGCGGGAAAGACAACGATGATCAAACTGCTCATGCGCTTTTATGATGTAAACAGCGGATCGATCAAGATTGACGGTCACGATGTAAGAGATTTCAACAGAAGTGAACTGAGAGAAATGTTCGGAATGGTGCTCCAGGATACATGGCTTTTCCACGGAACGATCATGGATAACATCCGTTACGGAAAACTTGACGCAACAGAGGAAGAAGTGATACAGGCGGCAAAAGCGGCGCATGTTCATCGCTTCGTTCAAACACTTCCGGGCGGCTATCAAATGGAAATCAACGAAGAAGCAACGAATATTTCACAAGGACAAAAACAGCTTCTTACGATTGCAAGAGCAATACTTGCAGATCCAAAGATCCTTATTCTTGATGAAGCCACAAGTTCGGTCGATACAAGAACCGAAGTAAGAATCCAAAAAGCGATGGATAATCTTATGAAGGGCAGAACAAGCTTCGTTATCGCTCACAGATTATCAACAATCCGGGACGCAGATCTTATTCTCGTCATGAAAGACGGCGACATCATCGAACAAGGAACACACACACAACTCCTTGCCCAAAACGGCTTCTACGCCGAACTATACAATTCACAGTTTGAATCAACAGATCAGACCTGCGCATAAAAAGGAGGGCTCCGCAGCGTAAGCTTGCTTACAAGGTGCGGAGTCCTCTTTTTTTAGCATAGGGCGGTACGAGACATTCCTTTTTTAGAATCTTCTCATCGAAAAAATTATGAAACTGTGGTAAAATAGAAATGATTTGGAAAAATGTAAGAGAACGGAAAGGACTCTATATGGGATTAACACATTTTGACGAGAACGGGAAAGCGGTCATGGTCGATGTGACCGGAAAAGAAGAAACTGTACGTGAGGCGACGGCGGCGGGAAAGATTATTGTGAATCGGGAAGTTTTTCGGGCGGTCAGTGCCGGGACAGTCGGAAAAGGGGATGTTCTGGCTGTGGCGGCGACGGCGGGAATCGCCGGGGCGAAGCGTACGTCAGATCTGATTCCGATGTGCCACATACTGCCGATCACGAATTGTAAAGTGAATTTTCATATGGATGAAGAAGAATGTGCCATCTATTGTATCTGCACTGTGAAAGTGACGGGGAAGACAGGGGTTGAGATGGAGGCGCTGACAGGAGTAAGTGTCGCGCTTCTTACAATTTATGATATGTGTAAAGCATTGGATAAGAAGATGGAGATTAGCGGAATCAGCCTTTTGAAAAAGACCGGAGGCAAAAGCGGAGACATATGGAATGATTTTGGTCAATATGCCAAACTCATTGGTAAAGAGCTGTCGGCGGAAAATGGATCTGCGGGAAAAGCCAAAGCAGAAGACGCGAAGAAGGTATGTCGTGAAAAAGAGAAACGGGCGTGCAGGTGGAAAGCGGCGGTTGTTACGATGAGCGATAAAGGATTTTCAGGAGAACGGGAAGATAAAAGCGGTCCTTTGATCTGTGATATGATTGCGGATCAGGGGTACGATGTTGTGCGGACAGAACTTCTTCCAGATGAACAAAAAGAAATTGAAAAGTGTCTATGTACACTTTGTGATGAAGAGAAAGTTGATATTATATTTACAACAGGGGGAACGGGATTCTCTCCGCGTGATTGTACTCCGGAGGCTGCAATGGCGGTTGCGCATCGAAATGTTCCGGGGATCGCAGAGGCGATGAGAGCGGCTTCGGCTAAAGTGACGCCAAGGGCGATGTTAAGCAGGGCAGTTTGCGTGATCCGAAAGAAGACTTTGATCGTGAACCTTCCGGGAAGTCCGAAAGCTGTGAAGGAGAATTTGGAGGCAGTACTTCCGGTATTAGAACATGGACTTGACATACTGACCGATCAGGCGGGGGAGTGCGGACGATGAAAGATCAGTACGGCAGACAGATTGATTATATGAGAGTGTCTGTAACAGACCGTTGTAACTTGCGATGTGTTTACTGCATGCCGAAGGAAGGCGTTCCTTTTCTTCCTCAGGAACAGATTCTTTCATTCGACGAAGTGGAAAGAATCTGCAAGATCGGAGTCAGGCTTGGCATCACAAAAATCAAACTGACAGGGGGAGAACCTCTTGTGCGTCAGAATCTGCCGGAGCTTGTCGGAAGATTAAAGAATCTTTCGGGAATCGAAGAGGTAACTTTGACAACAAACGGAATTTTGTTAAAGGAGCAGGTGAAGGATTTCGTTTCTAAAGGGCTTGATTCGGTGAATATCAGTATTGATACACTTGATGAACAACGCTATTTTCAGCTTACCCGGGGCGGAGATGTGAAAAAGGCATTGGAAGGTATGGAAGCTGCATTAAAATATCCGGGACTAAAGGTGAAAGTAAACTGTGTGCCTCTTTATGAAGAAGATTGCGTTCCGCTTGCGTTTTTGGCAAAGGAGAGGGACATAGATGTCAGGTTTATTGAGATGATGCCTATTGGAATGGGAAAGAATTTTAACGGAAAAACATCTGAAGAAATATATAAATTGCTTTGTGATGAATTTGGTGAATGTGAAATATATAAAAAAAGATTGGGAAACGGACCGGCAGAATACATCTGTTTTCAGAAATTCGAGGGAAGGATCGGATTTATCAGCGCCCTTTCACACAAATTTTGTTATAAATGTAATCGGATCAGACTTACTTCAGAGGGGTTTCTAAAGCCTTGTCTGCAATACGGAAGCGGCACGGACCTTCGGGGAATGTTGAGAAGCGGGGCGGATGACGGACGGATTGAGGAAAAGATGCGGGAGGCGGTATTTTTAAAACCTGTCGGTCATGAGTTTGAGCGGTCCGAAAAAGAAGGGGAGATTGAAACAAAGGAGATGTCCAGAATCGGCGGATAAAAGTGCTGCCAATCGAATGATTAAGCGTACAGGCAAAAAGTAAAGACGGTGGAAAGATAAGACAGAGAGGAAAAAGCCGGAGAAGAAGGCGAGGAACGGATCAGACAGATCAGACGGAAAAAGGCAGGGGAGATGATAGAAGAAATGGCGGAAATGACAGGAATTGGAATCGTGAAAGCGGTCTGCGTAAGCAGAGAAAAGGGAACAGAGAAACACAATGCAGGCCGGGCACATTTTATAGAAGATTTTGGGATAGAAGGTGACGCTCATGCCGGCAAGTGGCATCGGCAGGTGAGTCTTCTTTCACATGAGAAGATTGAAGAGTTTCGTAAGAAAGGGGCAGAAGTGGCGGACGGCGCTTTTGGAGAGAATCTCGTAGTGGAGGGGATCGATTTTCGTCTGCTTCCTGTCGGAACGCGACTTTTGTGCGGGGATGTAATTTTGGAGATCACGCAGATCGGCAAAGAATGTCATCACGGTTGTCGTATTTTTCAGAAGATGGGAGAATGCATTATGCCTAGAGAAGGCGTTTTTGCAAAAGTAATCCATGGCGGGGAGATTCAGACGGGAAACAGGATGTTTGTCAAAAAAGTGGAAGAGGAAGATCTATGGGCAGAGGCGGAAACAAAGTGAATGGAAAAGAGAACGCAAATGATCGTAGGAAGAAACATTTTAAAGGAAGCGTGGGAAAATGTCTGCTTCTTATCGGTTGTTTACTGCTTCTTACGGCATGTTCTTCGAAAAAAGAGACGTTTTCCCCAAATGTGACAGAAGAGCCGAAAGAGGAGACGGTAAAAGATTGGATTGCTCAGTCGAATGGTTCTTTTCTTAAAAATGCAGACGGAAACAGTGAAGAGAAACTATATTGTTTTCAGGATGTAGAGGGCAACAGTTACGAAGCTTCTCTGCTTGAGACTGTACCGAAATGCTCGTATGATTTTTCTTATTTAAAAAATGATGAGAAAACAGGGTACAAAAGATATGAAGATCCAAAGGGGAATGTGACGGCAAGATTCGGGATTGACGTATCTGAATTTCAAGGCGAAGAGATCGATTGGAAACAGGTGAAAGAATCCGGCATTGAATTTGTTATGATCCGTCTTGGGTATCGTGCTTACGGTGAGAGCGGATCTCTTGTTTTAGATGCGATGTACGATCAAAACGTGAAGGGAGCGTTGGAGGCAGGACTACAGGTCGGGGTGTATTTTTTCTCACAGGCGGTTTCTCCGGTTGAGGCAGTGGAAGAAGCAGAATTTGTGCTCGAGCATTTGAAACATTATGAGATCACAGGTCCGGTTGTTTTTGATACGGAGGAGATCAAATGGGATACAGCGAGAACGGATGATAATACGCGGCAGGATTTTACAAATTATTGTAAAGTGTTCTGTGATACGATCAAACATGCCGGATATGATCCGATGATCTATGCCAATATGAAATGGATGACATTTATGCTTGATATGGAGCAGCTTGGGGAGTATGATTTTTGGTATGCGGATTATCATGAAATACCTCAGTGTCCGTATCATTATAAAATATGGCAGTATAGTGAAACAGGGGCAGTGCCAGGTATTGCCGGAAATGTAGATTTGAATTTATGGTTTCAGGAGGATTAAGAATATGAAATGGAATAAATTTCGGTTGAAGACGACAACGGAAGCAGAGGATATTGTAAGCAGTATGCTGATGGATCTCGGTATTCAGGGAGTGGAGATTGAGGATAAAATTCCTCTCAGTCAGTCAGATAAGGAGCAGATGTTCGTAGACATTCTGCCGCAGACCGAAGCGGATGACGGCGTGGCGTATCTGAGTTTCTATTTAGAACCGGAAGATGACAAAGAACAGATCTTGTCAGAAGTAAGAAAAGAATTGCAGGACATGTCAGCGTATGTCGATGTCGGAGAGTGTCTGATCGAAGAGTCAGAAACGGAAGATGTAGATTGGGTGAACAACTGGAAGCAGTATTTCCATCAATTTTATGTAGATGATGTTTTGATCATTCCGTCTTGGGAAGATGTCAAACCTGAAGATGAGGATAAAATGATCATTCACATTGATCCGGGTACGGCGTTTGGAACGGGAATGCATGAGACAACACAACTTTGCATCCGTCAGATCCGCAAATATGTGTCGGAAAATACGAAGATCCTCGATGTGGGATGCGGAAGCGGTATTCTTGGAATGCTCGCTTTGAAATTCGGGGCAGAACATTCGGTCGGAACAGACTTAGATCCTTGCGCTATTGATGCGACTCATGAAAATATGGAAGTGAACGGCATTGCAAAGGACCGTTATGAAGTGATGATCGGAAATATTATCGACGACAAAGAAGTGCAGGATAAAGCAGGATACGAGTGTTATGATATTGTTGCGGCAAATATTTTAGCAGATGTACTTGTGGAGCTGACTCCGGTGATTGTGAATCAGCTGAAAAAAGGCGGAATTTATATTACGAGCGGAATTATTGATGATAAAGAGAGTACCGTAGTGGAAGCTGTGAAAAAAGCAGGACTGGAGGTGCTTGATGTTACATATCAAGGCGAGTGGGTCTGCGTGACAGCGCGTAAAAATTAAATTATAAGGAGAAGAGGGATGCAGCAGTTCTTTGCACAACCGGAATGGATTACGGAAAATGAGATCCTGATCAGAGGTGGGGATCTGAATCATATGAAAAATGTACTTCGCATGAAACCGGGAGAGGATGTGCGGATCAATGACGGACAGGGAACGACCTATCTTTGTTGTCTGAACCGGTATGAGAAGGATCAGGCGGTGCTTGATGTGTTTCGAAAACTGGATACCGATACGGAACTTCCGTCTGAAATCATTTTGTTTCAAGGACTTCCGAAAGGCGATAAGATGGAATGGATCGTACAAAAGGCAGTAGAGCTCGGCGTACATAGGATCGTACCATTTTCAGCAAAGCGTTCGGTAGTGAAGCTTGATGAGAAGAAAGCGGCAAAAAAGCAGGAACGCTGGCAGATGATTGCCAAAAGCGCGGCTGAACAGTCGGGGCGAGGGGTGATTCCTGAAGTTGGTTTAGTCAGTTCTTTTTCGGAGGCGCTGAAACAGGCAGGAAAACTTGATGTTGTCCTCATTCCGTATGAGCTGGAAGAAGGAATGGCAGAGACAGTAAGAGTCATTGAACAGATCCGGGCGGGACAGTCGATCGGAATCTTTATCGGACCGGAGGGCGGTTTTGAAGAGGAAGAAGTGCTGCTCGCGAAAGAAGCGGGAGCCTGTCCGATCACACTTGGAAAACGGATCTTAAGAACAGAGACGGCAGGGCTTACGACGCTTTCAATTTTGATGTATCATATTGAAAGCTGCGCTGTATCATCACAGAGGAAAGATTCATAGTTTAATAGTAAGATGTCAGACATCTGCTGTTCCCAATATTATAGCAAGAAATCAGTAAAGGAAAGGAATTATGGAAGTTTATCTTGACAATTCAGCTACAACGATGTGTTACCCGGAAGTGGGAGAACTTGTGTATCATATTATGTGTCGGGATTATGGAAATCCATCGGCAATGTACCGGAAAGGAGTGGAGGCTGAGAGATATATAAAAGAAGCAAAAGAAACGATTTCAAAGCTTTTGAAAGTGAATGCAAAAGAAATTATTTTTACATCCGGAGGTACGGAGAGTGATAATCAGGCGCTGATCGGGTGTGCGAGGGCAAATAAAAGAAACGGAAATCATCTGATCACTTCCTGCGTGGAGCACCCTGCCATTCTCAATACGATGCGTTATCTGGAGGAGGAAGAAGGATTTCGTGTCACTTATCTTCCGGTTGATGAGTGCGGAAGAATCCGGCTGGATGCATTGAAAGAGGCGCTTTGTCCGGAAACGATCCTTGTGTCGATCATGTATGTAAATAACGAGATCGGAACTGTTCAGCCGATCGCGGAAGCAGCACAGATCGTGAAGCGGTATAAGCAGTCGATCCTGTTTCATACAGATGCCGTACAGGGATTCGGAAAATATAAGATTTATCCGAAAAGGCTTGGGGTGGATCTGCTATCTGCCAGCGGGCATAAGATTCACGGACCGAAAGGGGCAGGGTTTCTCTATGTGGACAGTCATGTGAAGATCAGACCGATCATTTTCGGCGGAGGACAGCAGAAAGATATGCGCTCGGGCACAGAAAATGTACCTGGGATCGCAGGACTGGCGCTTGCCTCAAAGATGATTTATCAGGATCTTGAATTAAAAACAGCGCACATGCGAGAATTGAAAACGTATTTTATAGACCGTATTTCAGAGATCGGCAATGTGAAAGTGCATGGACTTACAGATGAAGGAAGCGCGCCGCATATTATCAGCGCGGGATTTGCAGGGGTAAGAAGCGAAGTTTTGCTCCATACGCTGGAAGATCGCGGAATCTGTGTGTCGGCAGGTTCGGCGTGCGCATCCAATCATCCGGCAGTCAGCGGCGTACTACAGGCGACGGGAACGCCAAGAGAATATCTTGAGTCAACACTTCGGTTCAGTTTATCGGAGTTTACAACGAAAGAAGAAATTGACTATACACTGGAAACACTATATAATTGTATTCCGATGCTTCGGAAATATACACGGCGCTGATTTCGGAAGATAACACGAAAGAATACAGCGTAAAGAAGGAGAAAAAAAGATGGAATTTCATTCGTTTTTGATTAAATACGGAGAAATAGGAATCAAAGGAAAGAACCGTTATGTATTTGAAGACGCACTTGTGCGGCAGATCAGATATGCACTTCGGAATGTAGACGGAGAATTCCTTGTTCATAAATGTCACGGCAGAGTTTACGTGGACTGCGAGGGCGAATATGATTATGAAGAGACAGTTGAAAGTCTTAAGAAAGTATTTGGTATCGTAGGGATCTGTCCGGTTGTCCGCAAGGAAGTGAAAGAACCGGAAGAACTGAAAAAAGATGTGGCTGCCTATGTAGGAGAGATGTATCCTCAGGCAGATAAGACGTTCAAAGTAGAAGCGCGCCGCGCCAATAAACGGTATCCGATGAATTCGATGGAGTTAAACTGCGCGCTTGGAGAGGCTGTTCTTGATGCGTATCCGGGGATGAAAGTTGATGTGCACAATCCGGAAGTGCGTCTGAACGTAGAGATCAGAGAAGAGGTTTATATTTATTCTGAAATCATTCCGGGACCGGGAGGAATGCCTGTCGGAACAAACGGCAGCGCGATGCTTCTGTTATCAGGCGGAATCGACAGTCCGGTAGCCGGATATATGGTTGCAAAACGAGGCGTTGAACTGGAGGCGGTTTATTTTCACGCGCCGCCGTACACAAGCGAGAGAGCGAAAGAGAAAGTGATCGATCTTGCCAGACTCGTATCTGCTTATTCAGGTCCGATCAAGCTTCATATCGTTAATTTTACCGATATTCAGCTTGCGATTTATGAAAAATGTCCGCACGATGAGCTGACGATCATTATGCGCCGCTATATGATGCGGATCGCGGAACATTTCGCGAAGAAAGACGGATGTCTTGGTCTGATCACAGGAGAGAGCATCGGTCAGGTGGCGAGTCAGACGATGCAGAGTCTTGCGGCGACAAATGCGGTCTGCACACTGCCGGTATATCGTCCTCTTATTGGATTTGATAAGAAAGAGATTGTAGAAATCTCTGAAAAGATCGACACATACGAAGTTTCAATTCAGCCTTTTGAAGACTGCTGTACGATCTTTGTGGCAAAGCATCCGGTGACGAAACCAAATGTAGAACGAATCGAAAAGTCAGAAATCAATCTGACAGACTGTATCGATGATCTGATGAAGACAGCGCTTGAAACTGCAGAAGTGATCACGGTAGGGGCATAGAAAAAAAGCTGTCTCGGAAGAGGCAGCTTTTTGCATTTACGCATGAATATATTTTCCTGTTATTATTTGATAATATACGGGTCGAGAGCAGCGAGGATTGCATCAATATCGCCGTCTGCGTGAATGTTCAGATCAATCGGTTTGGAGAGATCAAGACTGAAAATTCCCATGATGGATTTGGCATCTATAACGTATCTTCCAGATACTAAATCGAAGTCGTTGTCGTATTTTGTGATCTCGTTTACGAAAGATTTTACTTTGTCGATTGAATTTAATGAAATCTGTACAGTTTTCATTTTGCTACCTCCTTGAAATATGTGATAAAATAGGGGCAAAACCCTATAAATATTCTACGGGATAGGAAACTAAAAGTCAAGAAACAATAACAGAAAGAATGGTAAAAAGAGGGAAACTTATGAAAAAAGCAGCACTTCATAATCTTGGATGTAAAGTAAATGCGTATGAGACAGAAGCAATGCAGGAAATGCTTGAACAGGCAGGATATGAGATCGTTCCTTTTAAAGAAGGAGCGGACGTTTATATTATCAATACATGTACAGTTACGAATATTGCGGATCGAAAGTCAAGACAGATGCTTCACCGTGCAAGAAAACTGAATCCTGATGCGGTTGTTGTGGCGGCAGGATGTTATGTGCAGGCACAGGAAGGAAAAGAAATCGATCCGTGCATTGATATTGTGATTGGAAATAATCATAAAAAAGATCTGCCGGAATTATTGCGGCAGTATGAAATGCAGAAGAACATCCATACCGAATATGCGTTGGAAGATATTAACCGTACAAAAGAGTACGAAGAACTGCATTTGACGAAACCCGGAGATCATACGAGGGCATATATTAAAGTGCAGGACGGCTGCAATCAATTCTGTACTTATTGTATTATCCCCTATGCGAGGGGGCGGGTGAGGAGCAGACAGATGGAAGACGTACTGGAAGAAGTGCGTGATCTTGCCGGAAACGGATATAAGGAGGTTGTTCTTACGGGAATCCATCTGAGTTCTTACGGAATTGACTTTGATGGGCAGAGGCATCTGCTTGATCTTATAAAAGAGGTACATGCAGTTGAAGGGATCGAACGAATCCGTCTTGGTTCTCTTGAACCTGGCATTATTACGGAAGAATTTGCAAAAGAACTTTCACAGATGCCGAAAGTGTGCCCGCATTTTCACCTTTCCCTTCAAAGTGGATGCGACGCGACATTGAAGCGGATGAACAGGAAGTATACGAGCGGAGAATATTACGACAGATGTCAGATCCTTCGGAAATATTTTGATCAACCGGCTCTCACAACGGATGTGATCGTCGGATTTCCGGGCGAGACAGAGGAAGAATTTGAGGCATCCTATGCGTTTGTAGACGGGGTTGATTTCTATGAGACACATATTTTTAAATACTCAAAGAGAGAAGGAACAAAAGCGGCGGTGATGGACGGTCAGATCGACGAGAAAATCAAAGGCGAAAGAAGCGCCCGTATGATCGCTCTTGGTGAGAAAAAACGGAAAGCGTATGAGGAAAGCTTTCTTGGAAAAGAAGTGGAAGTGCTCTTTGAAGAACGCGCGCAGATTGATGGAAAAACGGTAATGACAGGGCACACGAAAGAGTATATGAAAATTGCACTAGAAACCGAAAAAAATATTTCTAATTGTATCGTAAAAGTGAAAATTGAAAATCATTCACAAATTATACGTTGAATTTTGAATAGGAGTATATTAAAATTGTAGGTAGTGATTTCGGAGTTTCCGAAAAGAAAAATGAGTAATAGAATGTTGATACAAAAAGACAGAGAGTAAGGAGGAACAGCAGGATGAGTGATCTCAGCAATACACAATTCTTTCAGGTAGAACCGGGACCGCAGATTTCAGCCGGAGACATTTTGGAGATTGTGTTCAAGGCGCTGAAAGAAAAAGGATATAATCCGGTAAACCAGATCGTAGGATATATTATGTCGGGAGATCCGACGTATGTTACAAGCTTCAACGGAGCGAGAAGTCTGATCATGAAAGTAGAGAGGGACGAGTTGGTCGAGGAGCTGTTAAAAGCGTATATCGAACATCATTCGTGGGAATAATCAGATATGAGAATTATGGGACTTGATTATGGGGCGAAGACGGTAGGCGTTGCGATCAGCGATGCTCTTTGTCTTACGGCTCAGGCAGTGGAAACGATCGGGAGAAAAGAAGAAAATAAGCTTCGGCGTACTTGTGCGCGGATCGAGGAACTGATCAAAGAATATGATGTGGAAAAGATCGTTCTCGGTCTTCCGAAACATATGAATAACGATATCGGGGAGCGGGCAAACAAGTCGATTGAATTTGGCGAGATGTTAAAGCGGCGGACAGGATTAGAAGTGATCATGTGGGACGAGAGACTTACAACAGTAGAGGCAGAACGGACATTGATCGAGAGCAAGGTGCGCCGTGAGAATCGGAAAAAACATATAGACCAGATCGCCGCAGTGTTTATCCTGCAGGGATATCTGGATTTGATGCATATGAAAAAACAGGCAGAATAGGTGAATCTGTCGGTTTTTGCAATGGCGACCGCTAACAATCCCGGAATTTGCCTTTTGGCAATTCCGGTGATTCGTGCACAATACCGAGATTGAAAAAGAAAAGGACGTAAGGGATTCGGATATGGAAAAAGTTAGATTTGCATTTGCAGACGGAAATGGTGAAGATGAATTTTTTGTGCTTGAAGAAACAAAGATCAACGGAAGTGCATATATCCTTGTTACGGAATCAGAGGACGATGACGCGGAGTGTCTGATCCTGAAAGATGTGCAGGATGAAGCGACCGGAGAGAGCGTCTATGAGATTGTTGAGGACGACAGGGAATTGCAGGCAGTTTCCAAAGTTTTTGAGGAACTACTTGAAGATGTAAGTATTGAGCTGTAGAAGAATATTATATTGTATGCAATGAAAATTTCCGAGAGATTCCGATGGATATATTGAACTGTTTGACGCCAGAACAAGGGCAAGCAATCGGGAAGGTGTCCGTCGGATGTTTTTGGTGAGGATAGAATGAAAAAAAACAGGACAGAGGAACTGCTCAAGGAAAAGCTGAGAGAAAAAGGGCTGAAAGTTACGAATCAGAGAATTCTGATCCTCTCAGCGCTGGAGCAGAATAAAGGCAGGCATTTGACTGCAGAGGATATTTATGAGCTCGTGACACAGGATCACCCTGAGATCGGATTGGCGACTGTCTACCGCACGATCCAACTTTTATGGGATATGCAGCTCATAGACAAGATTAATTTGGATGAGGGGTGTGTGCGTTATGAGATCGGACACCTGCTGGACGGGGAAGAAAGACATAACCATCACCATCTTATATGCAGAACATGTAATAAAGTCATCCCTTTCGATGAGGATCTTCTTGAAGAAGCAGAACGTCACATCGAACGCACGACAGGATTTCATGTTCTCGACCACGAGGTAAAGTTTTACGGAATATGCAAAGAATGCATGAAAAAAGGAAAATAGAGGAGGTGTTTGTTTTTTGAAAAAACAGAATAATGGAAAACTGCGTATCATACCGCTTGGAGGCTTAGAGCAGATTGGTATGAATATTACTGCCTTTGAATATGAAGACAGTATCGTTGTCGTGGACTGCGGTCTTGCGTTCCCGGAGGACGATATGCTTGGAATCGATCTTGTGATTCCGGATGTGACATATTTGAAGGATAATGCGTCGAAAGTGAAAGGTTTTGTTATCACGCATGGTCATGAGGATCATATTGGAGCGCTTCCGTATGTGCTCAAAGAGATCAATCTTCCGATCTACACGACGAAGCTTACGATGGGTATTATTGAGAATAAACTAAAGGAACATAATCTTCTTCGGACGACGAAACGGAAAGTTGTCCGTCACGGGCAGTCGATCAATCTTGGAAAGTTTCGGATTGAATTTATTAAAACGAATCACAGTATTCAGGATGCATCCGCTCTTGCGATCTATTCACCTGCCGGAGTTGTGATCCATACCGGAGACTTTAAAGTAGATTATACGCCGGTGTTCGGAGATGCGATCGATCTGCAGCGGTTTGCAGAGATCGGCAAGAAGGGCGTACTTGCATTGATGTCAGATAGTACGAATGCGGAGCGGCGCGGATTTACCCAGTCGGAAAAGACGGTAGGCATTACGTTTGACCATATTTTTGCAGAGCATCAGAATACAAGACTGATTATCGCTACGTTTGCATCGAATGTAGATCGTGTGCAGCAGATCATCAACTCGGCGTACAAGTACGGACGAAAAGTTGTTGTGGAAGGGCGCAGTATGGTGAATATCATTGCGACTGCGTCGGAACTTGGATATTTGAATGTGCCGGAAAACACATTGATCGAGATTGATCAGATGAAGAATTATCCGCCGGAAAAAATGGTGCTTATTACAACAGGAAGTCAGGGAGAGTCGATGGCAGCTCTGTCCAGAATGGCAGCGGATGTGCACAGAAAAGTGACGATCCAGCCGAACGACACGATTATCTTCAGTTCGAATCCGATCCCCGGAAATGAGAAGTCTGTTTCCCGTGTGATCAATGAACTTTCTTCGAAGGGAGCAGAAGTTATTTTTCAGGATGCTCATGTGTCGGGACATGCCTGTCAGGAAGAATTGAAGCTGATCTATTCCCTTGTAAAGCCGAAATATGCGATTCCGGTTCATGGAGAGTACAGGCATTTGAAAGCGAATGCAGAAGTGGCAAAATCACTCGGTATTCCGAAAGAAAACGTATTTATCATCCAGTCCGGCGATGTGCTTGAATTATGTGATGACAGTGCAAAAGTGGTAGATAAAGTCCATACAGGCGCAATTCTCGTAGACGGACTCGGAGTCGGTGACGTAGGAAATATTGTGCTTCGGGACAGACAGCATCTGGCGGAAGATGGAATCATCATTGTTGTGCTTACTCTTGAGAGAAGAACGAACCGTCTGCTTGCAGGTCCGGATATTGTATCCCGCGGTTTTGTTTATGTGAGAGAATCGGAAGAACTGATGGACGATGCGAGAAAAGCGGTGTCTGATGCTTTGGACAAATGTCTTACCGGACGCCATACGGATTGGAATAAGATTAAACTTGTGATCCGTGACTCCATGAATGACTATATATGGAAAAAGACAAAGAGGAAACCGATGGTGATTCCGATCATCATGGATGTGGATGTGTAGATTATGATAGTAGATGAACGTATTGTTACATTCATCAATTCGCTTGATACGAAAAACAGTGAAATATTAGAAGTTATTGAGAGAGAAGCTCTGGATGACAATGTGCCGATCATACGGCGCGAGATGCAGAGCTTCCTCAAGGTGCTTCTCCTGGTGAAAAAACCTATGCGCATTCTGGAAGTGGGAACTGCCGTAGGTTTCTCTGCGTTATTGATGAGTGAATATACACCGGAAGAATGTACGATCACGACGATCGAAAACTATGAAAAAAGAATCCCGATTGCGAGACAAAATTTTGTTCGGGCAGGGAAAGAAAACAGGATCACACTGATAGAAGGCGATGCAATGGAAGTGCTTGGAACGTTGAAAGAATCTTATGATTTTATCTTTATGGATGCGGCGAAAGGGCAGTACATTCATTATTTTCCTGAAGTGATGCGGCTGCTGTCCGACGGCGGTCTTCTTGTATCAGATAATGTGATGCAGGACGGAGATGTGATCGAGTCGCGCTTTGCGGTAGAACGGAGAGATCGGACGATCCATGCGCGAATGAGGGAATATTTGTATGAATTAAAACATAACGATGAACTTGTGACATCGATCGTTCCTTTGGGAGACGGTGTGGCGCTGAGTGTGAAAAAAGAGGTAGGAGAAAGAGGATAATATGAGCAGACATCCTGAATTATTGATTCCGGCAAGCAGTCTGGAAGTGTTGAAAACTGCAGTTATTTTCGGAGCAGATGCTGTCTATATTGGAGGCGAAGCATTCGGACTGCGGGCAAAAGCGAAGAATTTTTCGATGGAAGAGATGAGCGAGGGCATTCAATTTGCCCATGAGCATAATGTGAAGGTCTATGTGACTGCAAATATTTTGGCACATAATGATGATCTTGACGGTGTCAGGGAATATTTTAAAGAATTAAAAGAAATTAAACCGGATGCGCTGATCATTGCAGATCCGGGGGTGTTTGAGATCGCTAAAGAGATCTGCCCTGAGATTGAAAGGCATATAAGCACACAGGCAAATAATACGAATTATGCGACATATAATTTTTGGTATAAACAGGGAGCGAGCCGTGTTGTATCTGCCAGGGAACTGTCGATGGAAGAGCTGAAAGAACTTCGCGCAAATATTCCGGCGGATTTGGAAATCGAGACATTTATCCACGGAGCAATGTGTATCTCTTATTCGGGAAGATGCCTTTTGAGCAATTATTTTACGGGAAGAGATGCGAACAGGGGAGCATGTACTCATCCGTGCCGTTGGAAATATGCGGTTGTAGAAGAAAAAAGACCCGGAGAGTATCTTCCGGTTTATGAAAATGAAAGAGGAACTTATATTTTTAATTCGAAAGACCTTTGTATGATTGAGCATATACCGGAGCTGATCGATGCAGGGATCGACAGTCTTAAGATTGAAGGCAGAATGAAAACTGCTTTATATGTGGCGACGGTTGCAAGGACGTACCGTAAAGCGATCGATGACTATAAGAAAGATCCGAAACTGTATGAACAGAATATGCCGTGGTATAAAGAACAGATCTCTAATTGTACTTATCGTCAGTTTACAACCGGATTTTTCTTCGGGAAACCGGATGAAACGACACAGATCTATGACAGCAACACATATAATAAAGAGTACACCTATCTTGGAATCGTCGGGGAGGTTCGGGACGGACTTTGCCGGATTGAGCAGAGAAATAAATTTTCTGTCAAAGAGACGATCGAGATCATGAAACCGGACGGCAGAAATACGGAAGCAGAGGTGCGGCGTATTATCAATGAAGAAGGCGGGGAACAGGAAAGCGCACCCCACTCGAAACAGGTTCTTTATGTCGAACTAAGTGAAACTCCTGATGTGTATGATATTTTGCGAAGAAAAGAAGACGTATCAGAACAGATGTAAAAACAGCTCCGGCGCTGTGGAACAAAAACGAAAAGAAAAAGAGAATAATCTTCATAGTGATACCGGGGAAAACCGGAACGAAAGCAGCATAGAAGAGGATGTATACAGCATCTTCGTCTATGCTTTTTTGTAATGGCGGCCATTTACATCCCGGAATACGTCTTTTTGCATTTCCGGTGATTTGATGTTAGGAGAAGGCAGGTGAAACGGGAGAATATAAGAGATAAAAAGGCAAGGGGGGAAAGTGTGGAAAAAACGGCAGAAAAAAGGGCAGAAAAAAAGTGGAAAATAATGAAAAAAAGTAAAGCGTTAAGCGGCGAAAAATGATATAATAAAATTTGGTAGTATCCTATAAAAATATGAGAAAAGAAAGGAAGAAGTTTATGGCAGGAAAGGTAGTGAAAAAACTGCTTGCAGGGGTTCTTACCGTTGCCATTGTGATACCGGGAAATTTCGTTCCGGCACAGGCAGCAGAAGAGCCGCAGGAAGACTACCTCATCTATCCGAATCCACATAAGGTGGAGTATCAGCAAGGGGATTATATTCTGGGAAAAGAATTGAATGTAATCTATGACAAAGGAATTGATGAGGCAACAAAAGACCGTCTGCAAGAGGCGGCGGACCTCAAAGGTCTTGAGGTGAATGAAGCAGAGCAGCCGAAGGAAGGCACAACCAATGTATATGTTGGTGTGCATGGACAGGATGGAACGGCGGAAGATTATATTACAGCAGAATATCAGCCGGAAGAGTCTTTGTTCGGAAAGACAGATTCTTATTTTTTGGCAAGTGATGAGAATGTGATCTCTGTACTTGGAAAAGATGCAGATGCTGCATTTTACGGTCTGACTACGCTGTATCATATTTTTGCGCAGACAGACAGCCTGACGATCCGTAATTTTGAGATCGAGGATTATGCGGATGTAGTAAGCCGTGGTTTTATAGAAGGCTACTACGGAAATCCGTGGTCAACGGAAGATCGTGTGAACTTGATGAAATGGGGAGGATATTACAAGTTAAACGCCTATTTCTATGCGCCGAAAGACGATCCGAAGCATCGTACACAGTGGGACGAACTTTACACGGAAGCAGAGCTGGCGAGCAAGATCAGACCGCTGGCGGAAGCCGGCAATGAATCAAAATGCCGTTTCGTCTACGCGCTTCATCCGTTCCCGCAGGGAAATCATCTTCGTTTTGATGATAATTACGAGGCGGATTTAGCGAAACTTCAGGCGAAGTTTAAACAGGTGATCGATCAGGGCGTGCGTCAGATCGCAATCCTTGCAGACGACTTTTGGAATCCGGGAGGAGCGAATGGAGTACGTCTGTTAAACGATATGACGGCATGGCTTGAAGAAGTGAAGAAAGAATATCCTGATATGAAAATGACGATCCCGTATGTTCCGTATGATTATATGGGCAACGGAAGCAGTGCGGAACTTCAGACTCTGAAACAGGCGCCGGATAATGTTCAGATCGTTATGACAGGCGGAAGAGTTTGGGGAGAAGTAACGGACAACTTTACTTCTACGTTTACGGGCAATGTCGGACGCGGACCGTTCATGTGGATCAACTGGCCGTGTACGGATAACTCTAAGAAACACCTGATCATGGGAGGATATGATACGTTCCTTCATCCTGGAGTAGAGCCTTCTAAGATTCAGGGAATTATGCTCAACCCGATGCAGCAGTCAGAGCCGAGCAAAGTCGCTATTTTCGGTAATGCAGATTACGCATGGAATATCTGGGAGACAAAAGAAGAGGCAGACCGGTCTTGGAATAACGCGTTTTCATTTGTAGATCATAATTCGGCAGTTCCGAATGGGGCAAGCGACGCGCTTCGTGAGATGTCAAAACATATGATCAATCAGGCGATGGATTCTCGTGTAACGGCATTGCAGGAATCGGTTGTGCTGAAAGAACAGTTAAATGCATTCAAAGAGAAGCTGGAAGCGGAGACACTTACGGCTGAAGATGTAGATGCAGTGATCGCAGAATTTGAAGTGCTTCAAAATGCGTCAAAGACGTATCGGGCAAGTGGAAATGAGGCGATCAAAGGTCAGATCGTATACTGGCTGAACTGCTGGGATGATACGACAGAGGCGGCAATCGCATACTTAAACGGTGTAAAGAGCGCTCTGGAAGGAGACGTTTCTTCTGTGATCAGCTATAATACAGCAGGGAAGACAGCATTTGACCGTTCGAAAACATATGACTTTTTATATGTAGATCATCAGGAATACGCAGAGGTTGGCGTACAGCACATTGTTCCGTTTATCAATACACTGGCAGAATATGTATCTGCAAAAGCGGAGACAGCGGTTAATCCTGATAAAGTGATTCAAAAATATATCACAAGCAGAAAAGATACGCCGGAAGGCGCAAAAGAGAATCTTTTTGACGGCGATGAGTCTACAAAGATTATTTACAAGACTCCGAATTCACTTTCAAAAGATGATTATATCGGTGTGGAATATAATAAAATGATCGATATTGACAGTATTCGCTTTATTCTTGGAACGGGAAAAAATCATTTTGAACATGCGAAACTGCAGTATATGACAGAAGACGGAACCTGGACAGATCTGACCCTGACAGGTATGGAAAATAATTTTGTCGGCGAGCAGGGAAAAGTTCAGGATATCAATGTGAAGGAAGCAAACCTTCCGAGTGATCTGAAAGCAAAAGGAATCCGTCTTATCGCAACAGCGGCGAATGTAAACGACTGCTGGCTTGAGATCTCGGAAATTCAGATTAATAAAAAAGAAGTGGCTTCCGCAGACACAGAGCGTTACACGGGAGATGTGACATTCAGTGAAATTTCTACACAGGGGAACGATCATACAGCAGCAAAAATGTTTGACGGGGATCTGTCTACAGAGATGTGGATCGCGAAAGAACCATATAGCGGTGCGGACAAGGATAAAATCGCGGCAGGCGCTTATATTCAGGTTACATTCCCGGAAGCAAAACAGATCGGAAGCATAAGAATGACGCAAGGAAAGTCATCTGCAGGAGATGTGTTTAAAAAAGTAGAAATACAGTACAGCACAGACGGACAAAGCGGCTGGAAGAACGCCGGAGAGTTTACAAATGCGAAAGATCAGACAGTAAACTTTACAGTAACTGATCAGATCAAAGCCATCCGTCTTGTGAACAAAGAGCAGACAGCAGGCTGGGTACGCGTCGGTGAATTAGATATCCGTGCGCCGAAGAATCCGGGTCAGGCAGGAACAACAGAGAATATTTATACAAATGTGAAAAATCACGAAATGCTCGGAACAACAGAAGCAGGAATGTCTTCTTTACAGCCGGGAACGATCAGTTTGGAAAAAGATCAGTATATCGGCGTTGATTTAAAGAACATTAAAGCGATCGAGAACATTGCAGTGAAAGCGGGAGATAATGCAAATGTGAAACTGCAAAGTTCTATGAACGGAGTAATCTGGACTGACGTTGATGCAGGAGCGTTGGAAGACGCGAGATATGTAAGACTTTACAATGCCGGAAATGAGACACAGGATGTTGCAGTTGAAGAATTCAAAGTAACATATGCGTTTATCGGAGAGAAAACAGTTGAAAGTGATTTCGCGCAGAGTGATTCTGCAAGTGATATGCGCAGCAACGGAAAAGTAGGAAATGTATTCGACGGAGATTTAGCTACGTTTGGCAAGATCACAGGAACACAGGATGAAGGGAAAAAGATCGTATTCGATCTCGGACAGACTGTGAATTTTGAATCATTCAGATATTATGTAAAAGAGACAAGTCTTGACTTTTTAAGACATGCAAAATTCGAAGTTGCGGACAGCAAAGAGGCTGCAGACGATCAGTGGACAAAGATCCTCGAAGTAGGAAATGAGGCAGCGGTTCAGATATCGTCTAATGCAACAGCAAAAGACGCCGACTATTTGACTCATGATACTACAAATCCGGGAAATATGTATGCAGAAGCAACCGGATTGAATGCATCAGGACGTTATTTGAGAATCGTACCGTTGACAACATATACACAAAGATGGGTTGAACTGTATGAACTTCAGATTAACGGCGGAGCATACATGACAATAGAGTCGAACAAAGACATCGTGTCAGAAGTGACGGAAGAAGCGGGCAAGATCCCGTCAAATGTATTCGACGGAAATTTTGCGACAACATATAAACCATCTGCTGCAAACGGTTCATTTACATATCGTATCAGCAGACCGGATCAGAGAACGATTCGTATCGTTCAAAACGGAAAAGTATCGAATGCGGATGTAAAAGCAGTTCTTTATAAAGACGGAGTAAAACAAGAAGCAGTCACGATCGGAAAACTGAATCAGACGATCAATGAATTTGCTGTTGCAAAAGACAGCCAGATCTTGGAAGTCGTTGTAACATGGGCGGAAGATATTCCTGAAATTTCTATTATAAAGACAAGCGAAAATGAAAAAGCTGCAGTTGATAAAAATGCGCTGAATGAGGCGATTAAAAAGCAGATCAACGATAAGTGGACGGCAGGCAGCAAGCAGGCGGTGACGGAAGCAAAAGCGACAGCGGAAGAAATCTCGGCAAATGACTACGCGACACAGGAAGTTGTAAATCTGGCAGAAAAAGCGCTTCTTGCCGCACATAAAAACGCAGTTGTCAAAGGAGATGTTACCGAATTAGAAAATGCACTGAATCATGTGAAAGCAGGAAAAGAAAATGTAGGAACAGAAGAAGCTCCTGTTTATGTAGAGATCTATTCTGCGAGAACGTATGCGTCATATGAGTCGGTAATAAATGAGATTCGGGAAGCTCTGAAAGATAAAGAAAATGTTTCCGAGAAGAAAGTGGAAGATCTGACAGAGAAACTTAAGAAAGCTGACGCGGCTTTAGAATATTCACTGATCCAGAGAGAGCTGGCGGAAACAGAATTAGAAAACGCAGTAAACTATAATGAGGATGATTACACAACTGCTTCTTACAAAGCATATACAGATGCGAAAGCGGCGTTAGATGCGCTTGTGAAAGCAGATAAGGCAGAGCGTAACAATCCGAAAGAAATCTATGCTGCACGAAATGTTTTTGTACAGACAGAAGAAGGTCTTGTTAATGTAGCTGCATTGAAAGCAAAACTTGCAGAAGTTGGGGAACTGGATGAAAAGCTTTATACGGCAGACAGTTGGAACGTACTTCAGGATGTAGTGAAGGATGCGGAGTCCTGTCTGGAAAACGGAACAAAAGATCAGGTAGATAAAGCAGTTTCTGATCTGGAAAATGCAGTGAATGGTCTGGTGGAAAAAACAGAAACGACCGTGGATGATGTCATTGCAGAAATGGAAAAAGTAAACGGTAAAGATTACACAGAAGTAAGTTTCGGTGTGCTTCAGGATGCCATCAGCAAAGCAAAAGCAGATAAAGATCAGAATGATCCGGCGTTAGATCAGGCAAATATCGCTGCAATGAAAGAAGCGAAAGCGGCGCTTGTAAGTATCGTAGATTTGAAGGCGGCTATTAATGAAGCGGCGCAGCACAAAGAAGGGAATTACACAGCAGGTTCTTATAAACTGTTGAAAGATGCTGTGACAACTGCAGAACCGTTGAAAGAAAACGGTACGAAAGAAGAGGTTGCCAATGCGGTGTCAGCAATTCGTGCGGCAATCAAGGGACTGGAAAAACGTGCGGCTGGTTTGGATGAATACAGAGATTCTATTGTATTGAAGAAACCGGAAGGTTATACAGAGGAAAGCTATGCGGCATATAAAAAGGCGTACGATGCGCTGATGGCTCTGGATTCGAAGGAGACAACGGCGGAAATGTTTGCAAATGCGAAATCTGCCTTTGAGGCTGCACAAGCAGGACTTGTAAAGAAAGGAAGCAGTGAGAATACGGGAAGCTCTTCAAATGGAGCAATTACAAACGGAGCGGTTGCAACCGGAGATACAATGAACGTTTCAGCATTAGCAGGCTTATTCTTGTCACTTTTGATGATTGCAGCGCTTATGAAACGTAAAACATTCTTTCGCCTTTTTGGAAAAGATGAATAGAAATCAGAATTGATTAAAAGGATAATATCAAAAGGATGTAAGATAATTTGAATTTAAGAATCGCCAGTTCGGGCAGTGATGAAGCCGGAACTGGCGATTCTTTTTTACAATGGCGACCGTTTACAATCCCGGAATGTGCCTTTTGGCACTTCCGGTGATTGCTTTGAATAGCGGACGAACGATGTATATTAAAGGAAGATTTCCGCTTTTTTGTCGCTCTGACAGACTTTGGTTAATTTTTTTACAGTCAGATTCATCTTAAAATCACTGACATATCTGGCTTTCTGTTTACAGAAGCGGACACATTTCATGCAGCCGATACATTTATCATGATCTGTTTTTTTCGGATTATCAGGAGAGATTGCTCCTGCCGGACAGATCTTGGCACAGGCGCCGCACTCAGTGCAAAGGGAAACATCAGCCTTCGGGAAAAGGACGTTTTTGCCATATTTTCTATAAGGAGTATTTCCCGGTACTTTCAGATTGAAGGAAGCAAAAGATTCTTCCTTTTTAATGATTCGATTCAGTGAAACGCCGTATTCGGAAGCTGTCTTTAAATCTGCTTTGTTCGGACGTCTTGCACCGATGGAGTTCACGATGGAATGTTCGGTCGGAAAAGCTGCGGCTCCGATGACTTTGAAGCCTCTTTTTTCGACTTCGGTTTTTAATTCTAAAAGAGCGTCTTCATATGCGCGGCATCCGTATGTAGCGACAAGGGCGGCGGGAGTTCCGCTGCCGGAAAACAGATCGAGATATTCGAGAAAGAGCGCCGGAACACGACCGTAGTATACGGGAATCGCAAACAGGGCGAAGTCGTTTGGCGCAAATTTTGCGACAGGTTTCAGATCTTTTTTGATCGTAAGGTCAAAAGAGACTGATTTCAGATCAATACTTCTTGCCGTCTCCATAACGACTTTGTGAGTCGTTCCTGTAGGGCTGAAATAAATAAGTTTTAATTCGTTCATTTTCATAAATCAACAGACTCCTTTGTAAGTAATATTACAATGATATCATAATGCGGGTGAAAATGCACGAAGAAAAAACGATATACCAAGCCGGCTCTTTTTAGGCGCTCTTCAGATCTTCTTTGGCTCTTTTTTGAGATATTCTGTTGTCAGTGCATTTTTGTTTGACTGGGTAAGAAGAAAACTATACAATAAATATAATAGAAAGTACTTAGGAGGGAAAAGATTATGAAATGTCAGTATTGTGGCAGTGAAATTCCTGATGATGCTGTTTTTTGTCCCGAGTGCGGACAGCGGCAAGAAGACCATTCAACCGATATAGATTATCCCGCAGGTTTGAATGAGGGATCACAGCAGGAGCTGGAAGAACAGTTAAATCAAGAACCGGAGCAGAAGTCAGGCGAAGGGTTCGAGCAAGGGCCGGATCAAGAAATGGAGCAGAAGTTAGAGCAAGAGTTACAGAGAGAGCTGCAAAAAGTGTTAGAGCAAGAGCCGGAGAAAGAGTCAACGAAGAAAGCTTGTCCGGTATGCGGCACAGTACTGGGAGACGGGGATTTGTTTTGTCCGGAGTGCGGTGCGCAGATTTCGCCTTCCCGAATGCCGGTTAAGGAAGTTCCTCCGGTGAAGAAAAAAGGAAAAACGCCGATTATTGTTGCGGGAGTGATCGGAGGAATCCTTCTGATTGCTGTTGTCGCCGTTGTGTTGGTGCTGGTTTTCAGAAGAGAAGATGAAGCGCCGTCAATCGATTCGATTGAACAGGAGATTGTGGAGCCGTCGGATGAGGATGTTTTGTCAGATGCAGATTTTAATCTTTTGGATGAAGATGAATTGTATTTTGAAGGGTTTGTGAAGAAAACGGAAAACGGAGATTATATTCTGCGTTTGGATGAGGAATATACATTTTACGGAGAAGATTTTTACGGAGATAATATTTTGCTGGAAAATGTGCGGAACATCCATATTGACCAATCTGTCCTTCCGGAAAAGATGCTTGACAGTATAAAATCAAATCAGACGGTTGAGGTGGACGGACAGTTATATATTGATAATGAAACATTGTATATAAGTCCATTTTTTATCTGGGATGAAGACGGAGAAGACCTGATAGAGACATTTGAAAAATCACAGTCTGAGGATGAACTTTTGAACAAAGATTATATTCTTCCGCAGAGCGGTTCCCGTCTTTTGACGGAAAGTGATGTGGCGGGAATGGATATCCGCGAGATCAATTACGCAAAAAATGAGATTTATGCAAGACATGGACGCATGTTCCAATCAGCTGAACTGCAGAATTATTTTAATAGTAAGAGCTGGTATTACGGTACAGTCAGCCCGGAAGATTTTGATAATTCCATGCTCTCCGAAGTTGAGCGGAAGAATGCAGATTTTCTGTCACAGATTGAGTTTGGTATGGACCCGAAAGGGTATCAGCTGGATGCACAGTGATGACTAAAGGATATGAAACTATGAAAAAGAGAGTAAGGTTCTTCCTGGTTTTGATGTTTGCCGGTTTTAGCGTTTTGGGATGCGCAAGGAAACAGACCGGTGATTCTTCGGAAGGACACGAAGCTTTAAAAGAGTCGGATGTTATCACAGAACGTGAAGAATCACAAAAACGCAAAACTTCGTCGGAAGATCAAGATGCGGAGGAGCACAATGTTTCAGATCAGGATAAACAATCGAATGAGAAAGAAGGATCTGAGAAAAAAGGAATTCTGATTGCCATCGATCCAGGACATCAAAGTCCGAATATAGACATGAGCGGGCAAGAACCGAATGCTCCGGGATCGGGGGAATTGAAGCAGAAGTCTGCAGGAGGGACTACCGGCAGATTTACCGGGATACCAGAATATGAATTAAACCTTGAGATTGCTCTGAGACTTCGGGACTGTCTGGTCGAGCAGGGATATGATGTGATCCTGACCCGGGAAAACAATGAGATTGCTATAAGTAATGCAGAAAGGGCGTGCCTTGCTAATGATGCCGGGGCAGATTTTTCTTTACGAATCCATGCAAATGGAAGTGAAGATCCGGCTGTAAACGGCGCAATGGCATTGATAGGATCTGCTGAAAATCCTTATGTGGGGAGCTTTTACGAGGAAAGTTATTGTCTGGCGGAACAGATTTTGAATTCTTATTGCAGTTCTACAGGAATGCAAAATCTCGGCATCCGATGCAATGATACAATGACAGGGATTAACTGGAGCCGGATACCGGTTGTTATAATTGAAATGGGATTTATGACGAACGAGCAGGATGATATAAATATGGCGGATGATTCGTATCGGGAATTGATGGTCAACGGGATCACGGAAGGGATCAATGCCTATTTTGGCTTTTGATTTCGAAGATTATGATGTAAGGGAGCAGAATATGCGTAGAAATGTTTTCAGATACAGACTGTTCTATATTTTATCGGTTCTTCTTGTGACGGCGGCTTTTACACTTACTGCCTGTCATGAAGAAGAGCCTGTAAAGGAAAAGAAAGAGAAAGAGCAGGAAAACAGGCAGGAGATTCCGATTAAAAGAGTGGAGCCTGAGGAGGCGGAAGAGAAAGCAGAGGAGTCTTCTTTGGCGTTGGATGATTTGAACGGTCAGATTCGGCAGATCATTGCGCCTGTTGAAAGTACCGGGGCCTTCGTTTCGGTATATGTGGAAAATCTTTCTTCGGAAGAAAAAACTTCTGTCAATAATTGTCAGATGCAGGCGGCGAGCCTGATCAAGCTTTATATTGCAGGCTGCGTATATGAGCAGATGCCGCTGATGCAAGAACAGGAGGCGTACACCGGAGAAACGGAAGAGCTTTTGCGGTTGATGATTACGGTCAGTGACAATGAGTCGGCGAATATGCTTGTTCGGAAACTCGGTTTTGGAGATGCTTCGGCAGGAATGGAAGCGGTGAATGCATTTTGCCGATCTCATGAGTTTACAGATACGCATATGGGAAGACTGCTGTTAGCTCCGAATGATGTGGATGACAATTATACATCTGTGAATGACTGTGGGAAGTTTCTTCGGGAAATAAACGGAAATGTTTTGGCGGGATCTGAAAAGATTCTTTCTCTGATGAAACAGCAGGAACGTACAGGTAAGATTCCGGCAGGCGTGCCTGCCAATGTTGAGACTGCAAATAAGACTGGAGAACTTTCGGATGTGGAAAATGATGCGGCGATTATTTTCGGTGAAAATGGAGCGTATACTGTTTGCGTGATGACGAGTAATCTGTCAGATCCTTTTGCGGCGCGTACGATGATTACGGAACTGTCTGCGCAAGTTTATCGGTATATGTGCCCTTAGCGTTTCATCGGGATTGCGTTTTTGGAACAGGGATAAACAGGGATATATAAAAACCTCCAGGAGGTTCGCTTGTTTAGCGGCCGCTTGGAGGTTTCTTTTACGTTGTTCTATTTTGGTATATCAAGTTCCGTGATGGCGTTTTTAGGATTAGATCAATCCGTTGTAACGGTTGTAAGCCATGCAGATACTGTTTGTGTTTTTGATGATAATATTCATGGCGATGAAAGGACCGATTCCGCAGAGGAACGCTCCAAAGATAAGCCATAACAAAATCGTTGTTCCGTTTTCTGAAAATGACAAACCATAACGCGGCGCGTTAGCGGCAAGACGGTTTCCGAGAGAATACTCCCACCACCAACTGTAAATTCCACATGTTACGATAGAAAGAAGAATAAACTGCACTAATCCTCCGGTTGTTTTTCCATCTCCGGCACAAGCTGTATTTACATCGCGGGCAACAGTATATATGAAGTAATAACCGTAAATTCCGCATGTGATAATTGAAAGAACGATGTAGCCGAGCAGTCCGCGGTCGGTTTTTAGTGGTGTAACGCCGGGACCGGAATAGTTGGAACCGGAGCCTTGATTGTTATAATTTGTTCCTTGATTATAATAGTTTGTTCCCATATTTTGTCCCCCGTAGTTTGTGTTATTTTGCGCGCTGCCGTTTTGTGCGCCATTGTTTTGTGCACCGCCGTTTTGTGTAGTATTGCTTTGTGCGTTGCTGTTTTGGCTGTCCTGTGTTGTTCCGCATGTCTGGCTGTTACGGGTAAAGCCGTTGACAGAGGATGCAACATTTGACAGATCAGGCGTCATTCCTGCAAGATACAGGAGAATGTACGTGATGCCGACGATCGCGATTGCCGCAGTTAAAGTCAATAACAAAGACGATAAACTCCAGAAAAATGTGTAAAAAGAAAAATAGTATCTGAAGTTTCGGAATAAGGATGTAATAAATCCGATGATTCCGCGCAGAGCGATGATTGCCGTAAGTCCGCATAAGATGATAAAGAAAGTTCTTGTTTTTTCTTTTTCTTTTGTAAATGCGAACATTGCAATGATTACTGCGCTTCCGGCGTAACATGCCATTTCAAGAAAACTTCCCAAACCTTGCAAGACGCTGTCGTAAGAAAAGCTTTGAATACCTGAGATCAGGTTATTTAAAGCGATCACGCTGCAGACGCCTGCCAAAATAAAAAATCCGATTTGTAAAAATTTCTGAATTTCTTCTGTTTTGTCTGCAGCAGTTGTTTTTTGGGGGTTGTTTTCTTCTGTTCCGTAAGATGTTTCGGTAGTTTGTTTTTCAGCAGTATTTTGTGATGGCTCTGTTTTACTTCCGCAGTATGGACAGAATTTTGCGGTGTCTGAAATTTCTCGTCCGCATGTTTTACACTGCATAAAAATCCCTCCTCTTTTTTCATTTTTTAGTAAAAAGATTAGAAATCAATGAAAAGATTGCTCCGTTTTCCGGGTGAAAAACTACGATGGTGTCGGATGGATCCAGCATTCGCCAAATGTATACAGCCAAAAACAGGATGCAAGCGGCTGCCAGTAAAATTTTCTGAATCTTCTTCGGTATCTTATTCCAATAGAGAAAGAGTGCGATCCCGACCGGCAAGATCCAAAAAAGGGGGTGATACTGAAAAGCTCCCGCAAAATCCAGACGAAGTGCGCAAAACCATGCTCTTGACATTCCGCAGCCGGCACAGGAGATTCCGGTCAGAAACAGAATCGGACAGGTGATTCCAAATACCAGTTCTAAGATTAGATAAAATACTGCGATTGTAAAAAGTGCGGTTACATTTTGCCATTTTTTCATATAGATTTCTCCCTTATCTCTTCCAGTTTACAATAGTCAAAAAAGGTTGTCAATCTGCGTACATCATTGTGGACGCATAATTTTTGCGGGATATAAAATTGTTTGTTTCAAAATGTTCAGGAGTGCAGATGAGAAAGAGTGTTTGCAGCTCGTTTGAGGTTGACAGAATGGATTGTTTGTATTTTTTGATTATAAATGTAGGAACGATTGGAATTTTTTACGGCGTTTATGGGGCAAAACGCAAGTATGCGGAAGGGATGCTCATGGGGGTTCATCTTCCGGCGTCGGCGGTTGAGACAGAAGAAGTGAAATTGTTTATGGAAGAATACTATAAGAAGACAAAGTGGTTTTATATACTGAATTTGTTGGTGGGAATTGCGGTGTGTGGTGCCTGCTTTTGGTATTTTTCGATTTTTATGATTTTGTGGAGCATATGGCTTGTGGAACTTTCTGTGGGGGCGATTCTTCTATTATATAGGACGCACAGAAAACTGTATGATATGAAAGTGAAAAACGGGTGGATCGGAAGCGGCGGAAGTAAGATCATGACTGCAGATTCGGTGGCGGATACAAAAGTATCTGTACAGTCTGGAAAAATGGGGGTTTCCCCGTTGTGGAACTTGCTGTTTTTAGGACTGATTCTTTTAACTTTTTTGATGCCGCAAGTGAGATTTTATCTGAAACATTCAGAAGACGGGTGGATTTTGATTGGATGTGCACTGGCGGCAGGTCTTGTGTTTGCGGGGATACATGTCGTCATACTTCGGACACAGAATAAAGTATACAGTGAAAAGTCAGAATTAAATCTGGCGGTTAACAGGATGCAGAAAGACGTCTGGTCATGGATCATGATCGGAAGCGGATTTTTTAATACGGCGGCATATCTTGCGATGACATATTCGATGGATGAACATGTATGGATAGGTGAAGAGGGGTATGTGCTCTATATTGTTCTTGAAAGCATACCGGTAGTCCTTTTTGTCGGAGGAGCACTTTATATAAACAAAAGGAGAACGCGTCTTTTACAGGCAAATGCAGCTCCGCTTTATGTTGATGATGACATTTATTGGAAGAATGGATGGTATAATAATCCGAATGACAAAAGACTTCTTGTTCAGGATTGGGCATGTTCATTTAATTATGCGACGAATATGGCGCGCCCGGCAGGAAAAATTTCGCTTGTGGCAGGTATAGTTATTACGATAGCATGTCTTGTGTGGGAATGCGCACTTATGCTTCGGATCGATTTTTCTCCGATGAAGGTGTCTGTTGAATCTGATAAAATTGAGATTACATCCGGTTATTCTGATGTGGAAATTGATTTTGATGAAGTTGAGAGCGTGGAGATCCTTCCGATGCTTCCGAAGGATGAATACAAACGGGTGAATGGATCCAGCGATACGAAGAAGAAGATCGGAAAATTTAAGGGCAGGGAAATCGGGAAATGCCGGATGTACATTTATGTAGGGTGTACGCCTGTTTTGAAAATAGATACTTCAGAAGGGCCGGTATTTGTTAACAGCACAGAAGAAGGAAATGTAGAAAAGTGGTATGAGAAGATTGTACAAGAAAAAAACAGAGCGCGCTCTTGATTTTTAAAAACAGCGGTATTATAATGATGGGCAGAAAGATACGATTGTTTTTCTAAATGAAGGAATGGAGGCACCTTATTATGGAAAAGAAGAATCTTGATTGGGCAAATATAGGATTTCAGTATGTACAGACAGACAAGAGGTATGTTGCGAATTATAAGAATGGAAAATGGGATGAGGGCGGTCTGACAGAGGATGCCAATATTGTGATGAATGAGTGCGCAGGGGTGCTTCAATATGCACAGACTGTGTTTGAAGGTATGAAAGCATATACGACGGAAGACGGGCGTATCGTTACATTCCGCCCGGATCTGAATGCGGCGCGCATGGTTGACTCTGCAAAACGGTTGGAGATGCCTGTTTTCCCTGAGGATCGATTTATTGATGCTGTCGTACAGACTGTTCGGGCAAATGCAGCGTATGTTCCGCCTTATGGTTCCGGAGCATCGCTTTATATCAGACCATATATGTTTGGAATCAATCCTGTGATTGGAGTAAAGCCGGCGGATGAGTATCAGTTCAGAGTGTTTACAACTCCTGTAGGTCCGTATTTTAAAGGAGGAGCGAAGCCGATTACTATTTGTGTGTCTGACTTTGATCGGGCAGCTCCGCGGGGAACGGGACATATTAAGGCAGGATTGAATTATGCAATGAGTCTTCATGCGATCGTTACAGCGCATGCAAATGGATTTGATGAAAATATGTATCTTGATTCGGCAACAAGGACAAAAGTAGAAGAAACAGGCGGTGCAAACTTTATTTTTGTGACAAAAGATAATAAAATAGTAACTCCTCATTCTGATACAATCCTTCCGTCGATTACAAGAAGGTCGATCATGTATGTGGCGGAACATTATCTCGGACTTGAAGTAGAAGAAAGAGATGTGTATTTTGAGGAAGTGAAAGATTTTGCAGAATGTGGTCTGTGTGGAACGGCAGCAGTAATTTCACCAGTCGGAAAAGTTGTAGACCATGGAAAAGAAATCTGTTTCCCGAGTGGAATGGAGAAGATGGGACCTGTTACCCAGAAATTGTATGAGACATTGACAGGAATTCAAATGGGTCATATCGAAGCGCCGGAAGGCTGGCTGAAAGTGATCGAATAGTAGAAAGTTCAAATGAAACAGAAAAAAGCTTCAACAGTCCGTTATTGGAAAAATCCGAAAGCGGACTGTTTTTTTGAGATGGCGACGAGCCGAAGTTCGGGCTTGCCTGATACCTTGGCGATCGTTTACAATCCCGAAAAGTGCCTTTTGATGCTTCCGGTGATTGCAGAAACGTTCATAAATCTGATAAAAATATTATGGAGAAACATTGCCTCGGTCCGGGCAGTGG
>NZ_JAPJQP010000009.1:0-73254 GCF_030825015.1 Mediterraneibacter sp.
AAAAGGGAGCTATTGCTCCATAGATGATTACTCATCTATTTTGCAACAGCCCCTGCCCTTTTTTGAACTTTTGTTTTATTCTGCAACGTCTCTGATACTGAAGCTGAATCTTCCCATTTTATCTTTGCCGAGACATACGGCTTTTACAACATCGCCGAGTGAAAGGACGTCTTCTACTTTATTTACACGTTCTTTTGCGATTTTTGAAATGTGAACAAGCCCTTCCTTACCTGGTGCAAATTCAAGAAATGCGCCGAATTCTTTAATACTTACAACTTTTCCTTCGAATACTTGTCCTGCTTCAAAATCTGTTACGATCGTGTGGATGATCTTAGCAGCTTTTTCCATAGCGTCCTTTTCTGTACCGCAGATGGAAACGGCGCCTTCATCATCAATATCAATTTTAACGCCTGTCTGCTCGATGATCGCATTAATTGTTTTTCCGCGCTGTCCTACGACATCTCCGATTTTCTGCGGATCGATCTGCATCTGAATGATCTTAGGAGCAAATTCACCGACCTCAGTTCTCGGTTCGGAAATTGCTTTATTCATAATTTCATCGATGATATAAGTTCTGGCTTTCTTTGTTGCTGCGATCGCTTCTTCTATGATTGGTCTTGTCAGTCCATGAATCTTAATATCCATTTGGATTGCTGTAATACCCTTATGTGTACCTGCTACTTTAAAGTCCATATCGCCGAAGAAGTCTTCCAGTCCCTGGATATCTGTAAGAACAAGATAATCGTCATCTGTTTCGCCTGTTACAAGACCCGCGGAGATACCTGCTACGGCAGCTTTGATCGGAACACCGGCAGTCATAAGAGACATACTGGATGCACAAACACTTGCCTGAGAAGTGGAACCGTTTGATTCAAATGTTTCGGAAACTGTACGGATCGCATACGGAAATTCAGATTCGCTTGGAAGTACCGGAAGAAGAGCTCTTTCCGCAAGCGCTCCATGACCGATCTCGCGTCTTCCCGGACCTCTGGAAGGTTTTGTTTCACCGACAGAATAGGACGGGAAATTATAGTGATGCATATATCTTTTTGTTGTCTCTGATTCATCTAAACCGTCAAGTCTTTGTGCTTCAGAAAGTGGTGCAAGCGTTGTCACGGTACAGATCTGAGTCTGTCCTCTTGTAAACATTGCAGAACCGTGTACACGCGGAATTAAGTCCACTTCTGCAGCAAGAGGTCTGATCTGATCGATTGCGCGTCCATCCGGACGTTTGTGATCTTTTAAGATCATCTTTCTTACTGTTTTTTTCTGATACTGATAAACAGCTTCTCCGAGAACGGCGAGCCAATCTTCATGATCAACAAATGCTTCTTCGAGTTTTTCTGTGATCTGACGGATATTATCTTCTCTTGTCTGTTTTTCATCTGTGAATACCGCTTCTTCCATTTCGGCAGGAGGTACGATTTCTTTGATGGCATCGAACAGTTCTTCCGGAACGGCACAGCTTTCATATTCATGTTTTGGTTTTCCGCATTCTGCAACGATTGTATCGAAGAATGCAATGACTTCCTGATTCAGTTCATGTGCGGCAAAAATTGCCTCGATCATACGGGCTTCCGGCACTTCGTTTGCACCGGCTTCGATCATGATTACTTTTTCTTTTGTAGAAGCTACTGTAAGTGCGAGATCAGATACTTCTCTTTGTGCTGCCGTCGGGTTGAACACAAATTCTCCGTCGACAAGTCCTACCTGTGTTGTTGAGATCGGACCGTCAAATGGGATATCGGAAATACTTGTCGCGATAGATGCGCCGAGCATTGCGGTGAGTTCCGGGCTGCAGTCCTGATCTACTGACATTACAAGGTTTTCCAAAGTTACGTCGTTTCTGTAATCTTTCGGGAAAAGCGGACGCATCGGGCGATCGATGACACGGTCTGTCAGGATCGCATTTTCGGATGCTTTTCCTTCTCTTTTATTAAATCCTCCGGGAATTTTACCGACTGCATAAAGTCTTTCATTGTATTCAACACTAAGAGGGAAGAAATCAATTCCGTCTCTTGGTTTTTCAGATGCTGTGGATGTACACAAAACAGTTGTGTCTCCGTAATGCATCAGAACAGCGCCGTTCGCCTGTTTAGCAACTCTGTCTACATCGACACGCAATGTTCTGCCTGCAAGTTCCATTTCATACGTCTTGTACATGTTAATCTCCTTTTCAATCTATGTTATATCAATCGTGAACGGTTTTTAGAAGTGTCCCGAAACTACTGAAAAGCACATTTACATAGTAAATATGTTTTTCAGTGGTCTCGGATACTCTGAACTGTCCATAATCTTATTTATTATATCATACCGTGTTGACTTAGGCAAACATTTTGAAAAACGAATCGTAATATATGAAATGGAGAAACATGTTATATATTTCCCTAAAATGTTTAAACTATAAAATAGAGAAAAACAGGAGATGATTCAGAAGATGAAAATGAAAAAATTAAGTGAATATTTGTTTATGGGAACGCTTGGAGGAACCCTTTACTATATGACAGAAATTTTGTTCAGAGGCTATTCTCATTGGTCAATGTTTCTGCTTGGAGGGTTCTGTTTTCTTTTTTTTGCTCAGCAGGGGCTGTGGACGAAATGGAAAGAGCCGCTTTGGAAACAGGTTCTTTGGTGTACTGCATTTGTGACGGCCGCTGAATTTATTACAGGGATGATCGTAAATAAAATAATGCATTGGAATGTGTGGGATTATACAGATCAGCCGTTTCATCTTATGGGACAGATCTGCCTTCCGTTTACGATCCTTTTTTCAGGTTTGTGTGCGTTGGGAATTATTGTGAGCGGGTATCTTCTCTGCTGCCTGTATGGGGAGGAAAGACCGAAGTTTCATATATTATAATGTTGAACACATTTTCTAAAAATGCTATACTACCTTAGAAAAGGGCATAGGAAGTTTTATGCCCGAAGTTGTTATTTTTATATACAAAGGAGTAGGAATGTGGCTGAATTAACACCGATGATGAAGCAGTATATGGAGACAAAGTCTCAATACCAAGACTGCATTCTGTTTTATAGATTAGGCGATTTTTATGAGATGTTTTTTGAGGATGCACTGACTGCATCGCGAGAACTTGAGATTACTTTGACCGGAAAAAGCTGCGGGCAGGAAGAGAGGGCGCCGATGTGCGGAGTTCCATACCATGCAGTGGAAGGATACTTAAACCGTCTTGTTTCCAAAGGGTATAAAGTGGCGATCTGTGAGCAGGTAGAAGATCCGAAGACGGCGAAAGGAATTGTCAAAAGAGAAGTTGTGCGTATTGTAACACCTGGAACGAATCTTGATACACAGGCGTTGGATGAGACAAAGAATAATTATATTATGTGTATTGTGTACATCGCTGACAGATACGGCGTTTCGGTCGCCGATATCTCTACCGGTGATTATTTTGTGACGGAGATACCGGATAGTGTAAAGTTAACAGATGAGATCTATCGTTTTTCTCCTTCTGAAATTATCTGCAACGAAGCGTTTTATATGAGCGGCGTAGATTTAGATGGTATGAAAGACCGCCTGGGGATTACAATCTATTCTCTTGAGTCATGGTATTTTGACGATGAAGTATGCCGTAAGAAACTTTTAGAACATTTTGAAGTTTCGTCATTTGCCGGACTCGGACTTGCAGATTATGATTGCGGGATTATCAGCGCAGGGGCGCTTCTTCAATATCTGCTGGAAACGCAAAAAAATTCTCTTTCGAATCTGACGCATATAACCCCTTACGCGGCAGGTAAATATATGATGCTGGACAGTTCGACAAGAAGAAATCTGGAATTGTGTGAGACTCTTCGAGAAAAACAAAAGAGAGGATCTCTTCTATGGGTGCTTGATAAGACGAAGACAGCAATGGGCGCGCGGACATTGAGAAAATATGTGGAGCAGCCTCTGATTGATAAATCTGCGATCCTTCGCAGGCTGGATGCGGTACAGGAATTAAAAGAGCAGGCGATCTCAAGAGAAGAGATCAGGGAATACCTTTCTCCGGTGTACGATCTAGAGCGTCTGATTACAAAAATTGCATACGGTACGGCGAACCCCAGAGATCTGACAGCATTTCGGAGTTCCTTGGAGATGCTTCCGGCTCTTCGGTATATACTGCAGGAGATGAGTGCAGAACTCTTAAAAGAAATCTGTCAAGATCTTGATCCTCTTGAGGATCTCTGTACGCTTGTAAAAGAAGCAATCAGAGAAGAACCTCCGATTGCAATGAAAGAAGGAAATATTATCAGAGACGGGTATAACGAGGAAGTCGATAAACTGCGCCGCGCCAAATCTGATGGGAAAGACTGGCTTGCAAAGCTTGAAAATGACGAACGGGAAAAGACCGGAATTAAAAATTTGAAAATCAAATATAATAAAGTGTTCGGGTACTATTTAGAAGTGACTAATTCGTACAAAGAACTCGTTCCGGAATATTATACGCGAAAGCAGACACTGGCAAATGCAGAGAGGTATATCACCCCGGAATTAAAAGAGTTGGAAGATATGATACTTGGGGCAGAGGACAAGCTGTATGCTCTTGAATATGAACTTTACAGTGAAGTCAGAGAATGTATTGCAAATCAGGTGGAGCGTATTCAAAAGACAGCAAAGGCTGTGGCAGCGCTGGATGCATTTGCTTCTTTTGCTCTTGTGGCGGAGCGCAATAATTATGTTCGTCCGAAAATCAACGAAAAAGGAGTTATTGATATTAAGGAAGGGCGACATCCGGTTGTAGAGCGGATGATCCCGAACGAAATGTTTATTTCAAACGATACATATCTTGATGATAAAAAGCATCGGATCTCAATCATTACCGGTCCGAATATGGCAGGAAAATCAACTTATATGCGTCAAACAGCTCTGATCGCGCTTATGGCGCAGATCGGTTCTTTTGTTCCGGCTAAAAGTGCAAATATTGGTTTATCTGATCGGATCTTCACAAGAGTCGGGGCATCGGATGATCTTGCTTCGGGACAGAGTACTTTCATGGTTGAAATGACAGAAGTAGCGAATATCCTCAGAAATGCCACTTCAAAAAGTTTGCTGATCTTAGATGAGATCGGGAGAGGAACAAGTACTTTTGACGGGTTATCGATCGCCTGGGCGGTTGTGGAATATATAAGCGACAGCAGGCTGCTCGGCGCAAAAACACTGTTCGCTACTCACTATCATGAATTGACAGAGCTGGAAGGCAAAATTGATAATGTAAATAATTATTGTATTGCCGTAAAAGAAAAAGGTGATGATATCGTATTTTTGAGGAAGATTGTTAAAGGCGGAGCCGACAAAAGTTATGGAATTCAAGTAGCGAAACTTGCAGGAGTACCGGAACTTGTAATCGGACGGGCGAAAGAAATCGTAGAAGAGTTAAGTGATGAAGATATTACGGCACGGGTAAGCGAGATCGCGTCAAAAGAACGGGTTGTGAAAAAGAAGCCGAAAGCAAAGAGATATGACGATGTAGATATTGCGCAGATGTCACTTTTCGATACAGTGAAAGACGATGATGTTCTGGAAGAGTTGAAAAATGTTGACGTTGGAAATATGACGCCCATTGATGCGCTTAATACGATATACAGATTGCAGAATAAACTGAAGAACCGTTGGTAAAAAAATAGAAACGAAAAAGGAAAAGGAACTGTCATGCCTCATATTCAAGTTTTAGATCAGATAACGATTGATAAGATCGCGGCCGGAGAGGTTATCGAGCGTCCGGCTTCTATTGTAAAAGAACTTGTCGAAAATGCCATTGATGCAGGAGCATCTGCTGTGACAGTCGAAATCAAGGATGGCGGGATTACATTTATCCGCGTCAGCGATAACGGCTGTGGAATCGAGAAGGATGAAGTACGGTGTGCTTTTCTGCGGCATTCTACAAGCAAGATTCGTACCGTAGAAGATCTTGCGGCGATCCATTCGCTGGGATTTCGGGGAGAGGCGCTTTCCAGTATTTCCGCCGTGACAAGAACGGAGGTAATTACAAAGACAGAAAGTGCACAGACCGGAATAAAATATGTGATAGAAGGCGGAAAAGAAACCGCTTTGGAAGAAACAGGCGCGCCCAATGGAACAACTTTTCTTGTACATCAGCTTTTTTATAATGTTCCGGCAAGAAGAAAATTTTTAAAAACTCCGATGACGGAAGCAGGACATGTGCAGGATCTTTTGATCCATTTGGCATTATCTCATCCTGAGGTTTCTTTTCTGTTTATTAATAATGGACAGGAAAAGCTTCGGACATCCGGAAACGGAAAATTAAAAGATGTGATTTATAATGTATATGGCCGTGATGTGGCGGCGAATCTTTTAGAGATTGATTATGAAAAAAACGGACTTTCTATTTCTGGTTTTCTTGGAAAACCGATCATTACAAGGGGAAACCGGAATTTTGAAAATTTCTTTGTAAATGGAAGATATGTGAAAAGCGCGATGATTTCCAAATCGCTTGAAGATGCTTATAAAGATTTTACAATGCAGCATAAATTCCCGTTTGCGGTGCTGCATTTCAAGGTGGATGGCGATCTTATAGATGTAAATGTTCATCCAACGAAAATGGAACTCCGTTTTCAGCGTCAGCAGGAAGTGTATAACACCGTTTATGAAGCTGTTCACAGAAGACTTCTTGAGCCGGAACTGGTCCAGACTGCTTCGATTCCGGATCCGGTGGCTGTAGTACAAAAGAAAAAAGAAAGTCCGTTTTTGCTGAAGCCGAAGCCGGCAGAAAAACAGTCAGATGAGGCTGTCCATGATGAAGATTATTTTATAAAGAAAATGCAGGAACGAGTAAAGGCGTATCATGAACGATCCTCATCTGCTGAAGTTTCGAACCGAAGTGAAATCTATCGTCCGCAGCAAACAGAGCGGATACGGGAAGCAGTAACTTATGGAACAAAAGCTGAGAAAGAAGAGATTGGAAACATTCAGCTTGAAGTACAGAAGGAAAAGGCTGGAATGATTCCTCCTGAAATACAGCAAGAAGAGGTTGGAAACACTCAGCCTGAGGTAAAGAAAGAAGAGTCAGGCAACGTTCAGAGTGAAACAAAGCAAGAAAAACCAAAGCAGTTAGATTTGTTTGAAGAAAATTTTCTGAAGCGGGAAATGAAAGCAGAGTATCAACTGATTGGTCAGGTGTTTGATACTTACTGGCTCGTACAATTTCAGGACAGTCTTTACATTATCGATCAGCATGCAGCACATGAAAGGGTGATGTATGAAAGAACGTTGAAAGAAATGAAATCAAGAGAATATACTTCACAATATTTAAGTCCTCCGATTATTTTATCACTTTCCATGCAGGAAGCACAGCTTCTCAATGAGCATATGGATCGTTTTACACGAATCGGGTTTGAGATCGAGCCTTTCGGAGGCGAGGAGTATGCGGTAAGAGCAGTGCCGGATAATCTGTTCAGTATAGCAAAAAAAGAACTTCTTATGGAAATGATCGATGATTTGGCAGACGGAATCAATACGTCGATGACACCGGAATTAATTGATGAAAAAATTGCATCAATGTCCTGTAAAGCGGCTGTAAAAGGAAATAATCGCCTGTCAGCACAAGAAGTGGATGCTTTGATCGGTGAGCTTCTTACGTTGGAGAATCCATATCATTGTCCACACGGTAGGCCGACGATCATAGCTATGACAAAACGAGAATTAGAAAAAAAGTTTAAGAGGATCGTATAAATGAAAAAACCACTGATTATTTTGGCGGGACCGACGGCAGTCGGCAAAACGAAGGCGTCGATTATGCTTGCAAAACAGATCGGGGCAGAAATTATTTCAGCGGATTCAATGCAAGTGTATAAATATATGGATATTGGTTCAGCTAAGATTACTCGTGATGAAATGAAAGGAGTCCGGCATTATCTGATCGATATTCTTGAACCGGAAGAGGAGTTTAATGTTGTACGTTTTCAGAAACTTGCATTTGAAGCGATGGAACAGATTTATGAAAGAGGAAAAATTCCGTTGATTGTAGGAGGAACAGGGTTTTATATCCAGTCTATCCTTTATCATATTAATTTTACAGAAAATGACGGTGAGAATGCCTGCCGGAAAGAATTGGAACGTCTGGCAGAAGAAAATGGTGCGGAATATATCCATACAATGTTAGAGAAAATAGATCCTGAATCAGCTTTGCAAATACATGCAAATAATATAAAACGAACAATTCGCGCCATTGAATTTTATCATCAGACAGGCAGAAAAATATCAGAGCACAACGAGGAAGAACGGGCAAAAGAATCACCGTATCAATTTGCTTACTTTGTTTTGACAGATGAGAGAGCAAAATTATATGAAAGGATCGATCAGCGTGTAGATCTTATGATGAAAGCGGGATTAGTAGAGGAAGTCCGCTTTTTGAAAGAACGGGGAGTACGTCCTGATTCTACGGCAATGCAGGGACTTGGGTATAAAGAATTATATGCATATATGAACGGAGAGTATCCGCTTGACGAGGCAGTTCGTATTATAAAACGTGATACAAGACATTTTGCAAAAAGACAGCTTACATGGTTTAAACGGGAAAAAGATGTGATTTGGGCAGATCGTTCGGTTATCGGAGAAGGGGAACAACAGATTCTTGATTTTATGATGAATGAATTGAGAAACAGACAGATTTTATAAAAATCAAAAAAGAAGAGAAGAGCACAGTAAAGAGGAAAATATAAATGAGTAATACAGAGACAAAAACAATTTATCAGCAGTTAGGAATTTCAGAGGAGGTATGGAAATACGGACAGAAAGTGGAGGAAAGCCTGAAAGAGCGTTTCGCAGAATTTGACCGGAATGCAGAATATAACCAGCTGAAAGTAATTTCCGCTATGCAGGAATGCAGAGTCAGCGAGGGATGTTTTAATTATGCCAGCGGTTATGGTTATAATGATCAAGGTCGAGATACATTGGAAGAAGTTTATGCCGCAGCATTTCACACAGAAGCCGCTCTTGTACGTCCTCAGATCACTTGTGGAACTCATGCGCTTGCACTTGCTTTGTCTGCAAATTTAAGACCGGGTGACGAAGTAATGTCTCCGGTCGGCAAACCATATGATACATTGGAAGAAGTGATCGGAATTCGTCCGTCAAGAGGATCTCTTGCAGAATATGGAGTGTCTTACAGACAGGTAGACTTGCTGGAAGATGGTTATTTTGATTATCCTGCCATTGAAAAAGCATTAAATGAGAAAACGAAGCTTGTAACAATTCAGCGTTCCAAAGGATATCAAACGCGACCAAGTTATTCGGTACAAAAGATTGGGGAATTGATTGCGTTTATTAAAGAGAGGCGACCGGACGTTATCTGTATGGTAGATAACTGCTATGGGGAATTTGTAGAACGGATTGAACCAAGTGATGTAGGGGCGGATATGATCGTCGGCTCTTTGATTAAGAACCCGGGCGGCGGACTTGCTCCGATTGGCGGCTATGTTGCAGGAAAAAAGGAGCTTATTGAAAATTGTGCATGCAGGCTTACTTCCCCTGGACTTGGAAAAGAAGTTGGCGCATCTCTCGGCGTAATGCAGTCATTTTATCAAGGATTTTTTATGGCTCCTTCTGTTGTGTGCGGAGCACTTAAAGGAGCTGTTTTTGCCGCTAATATTTATGAAAAACTGGGTTATCCGGTTATTCCGAACGGAAACGAGAGCAGACATGATATCATTCAGGCTGTTACCTTTGGAAATGCGGAAGGTGTTATCGCGTTTTGTCAGGGAATTCAGGCTGCAGCTCCGGTAGATAGTTATGTGACGCCGGAACCGTGGGCAATGCCGGGATATGACAGTGAAGTGATCATGGCTGCAGGAGCTTTTGTACAAGGTTCTTCTATTGAATTGTCAGCAGACGGTCCGATTAAGCCGCCTTATGCTGTTTATTTTCAAGGGGGATTGACATGGCATCATGCGAAATTAGGAATTTTAAAATCACTTCAAAGTTTAATTGACGCCGGAGTGATTGATCGAACACAACTTCTTTCTCTTATTTGATTTGAGAAACAGAAGGGGACAAGCAGGAAAAATTCAGGAAAGGGCAGGAAAAATATGAAAAGAATAGCAGTGATAGGAGCAGGTGCGGCAGGATTAACAGCGGCAATCACGGCAGCTTCAAACGGTGCGGAGGTTGTTATTTTAGAACATATGGACCGCGCCGGAAAAAAAATTCTTTCGACGGGAAACGGACGGTGTAATTTTACAAATACATATCAGACTCCAAGCTGCTATCACTCGGAAAATGAAGGGTTTCCATGGAAGATTATTGAAAAATTTAACTCGGAGCACATCATAGATTTTTTCTCAGACCTTGGCGTTTATGCGAAAGAAAGAAATGGATACATGTACCCTAATTCAGATCAGGCATCCGCCGTTTTAGATGCCTTGAGAATGGAAGCCGAACGACTGAAAATAAATCTGATGCTTCAAACAGAGTGTCTGGAAATCTCTCCGGGTAAGAAAGAATTTACCATTCATATTATTCAAAATGGGAAAAAGAGTAAAATATATGCAGACAGCGTGATCATATGTACAGGATCGAAAGCTTTCCCTTCAAGCGGATCGGATGGTTCGGGATATGATTTGGCAAAAAAACTTGGTCATAGCCTCATCCCTGTACTTCCTGCTCTAGTGCAGTTGCGATGCGATGGAAATTTTTTTCGGTCGATCGCGGGAGTAAGAGTTCAGGGAACGGTTTCTATATGGTCGGAAAATCAATGTCTTGCAAAAGATACAGGGGAATTGCAGCTTACAAATTACGGAATATCAGGGATACCGGTATTTCAGGTAAGCCGGTATGCATCGATAGCATTATACAAAAAGAAATCCGTTTCAGCAGTTCTTGATTTCATGCCGGAGTTTTCAGATAGAGAATTAAAAACATTTTTAATGAAACGTGCAGAAATCCGCCCGCAAAAACAGGCTGATCAATTTTTTGTTGGATTGTTTAATAAAAAATTGGCTGATTTATGGTTGAAAGAAGGAAAATTTCCAAAAGAGAAAAAAGCAGGAACATTTACAGAAAAAGAGATCGAACAAATTGTACAGTTGATTAAAAATTTTAAAATGACTGTAACAGGAACAAATGCTTATGAACAGGCACAAGTCTGCAGAGGCGGCATCGATACGCGGGAAGTTCATCCTGATACACTGGAATCTATCTATATTCCGGGACTTTATTTTGCAGGGGAGATTCTTGATGTGGATGGAATGTGCGGTGGTTATAATTTGACCTGGGCATGGGCGAGCGGGGCTGTAAGCGGAAAAGAAGCGGCAGAAAGCAGGAACAATTTTTCCCGGAAGCGTCAAGAAGTTAAGAGCCACTGAGATTAGAAAGAGAAAAGAGAAGTATGCAGATTAAAAAAATTCTGTGTACTTCTCTTTATTTTTATCGTGTTATATCTTTTAAGTTTTCGATAGATTAATTCAAAAATCTCATCACGGCGATAACTTTGCCTAAAATGGTAACATCTTTTACGATGATTGGATCCATAAAGTCATTTTCAGGCTGGAGACGAAAAACACCTTCTTCTTTATAAAATGTCTTAACAGTAGCACCGTCATCAATTAAAGCAACAACCATATCACCGTTAGAAGCAGTAGAATCTTCTTCTACAAGAACCATATCCCCGTCGAGTATGCCGGCATTAATCATGCTTTCTCCTTTTACTTTCAAAAAGAACGTCTGCTTATTCGGCATGCGTTCTGCTGGAATCGGCCAGTAATCTTCGATATTCTCCTGTGCTAAAATCGGTTCTCCGGCAGCTACCTGACCGATAATCGGTACTTGAACCATCTCACGGCGCGTCAGATTAAACATATCGTCTAAAATTTCAATCGCGCGGGGCTTCGTCGGGTCACGACGGATATAGCCGTTTTTTTCTAATGTTTCAAGATGCGAGTGAACAGAAGAAGTTGACTTTAAATTAACAGCTTCGCAAATTTCGCGAACCGCAGGCGGAAAACCTCTCTGAAGGATCTGTGCTTTAATATATTCTAAAATTTCTTCTTGTTTTTTACTTATTTTCCCTTGTGACATAATTCCCTCCGATGTGATAAACGGTTTATTTTATTATATATTATGGTAACACAATAGAAGCTAAAAATCAAACATTTGTTACGAAAATATGTTCGATTTTTAGCTTGACAAACATTTGTTCTTGATATATAATCCAAATATAGAACATAAGTTCACGGAAACAAACATTCGATATAATGAATACATGTATACAATATGATCATGCGGGAAATTTAGGATTAACTTAATAAACTGACCTTTTGCGTATAGATCAAAAAACGAATGAAGGAAGAAATGCCGGAAGTTAAAATGTCAAAAGCAACTTTAGATGAAAAAAGCAAAAGAGGTAAAGGGGGATATATGATTATGCAGGGAAAAAGAAATGAAGGAAAACTTAGCAACAAAACAAAAAGGTCGGTTATATTAAAGAGACAGTTACGAAATATGCTCTCAGGAATTGCGATTGTTTTATGTGTGAGCATGTCATTCAGTGCATTTTTCGTTTCCGCAAAAGAAAAAGAGACAACAGATAATGAGTCATCCCATATTTATTACAGAAGCATACGAATTGAACAGGGAGATACTTTGTGGGATATTGCAAGTGAAAATCTTCCTGTAACATATAGTTCAGTTGAGAAATATGTTGAGGTGCTTAAAGAGATTAACGGACTTTCTTCCGATGAAATTTTTTCAGGGGAGAATCTTACGATTGCATATACGACTAAATGAGAATTATCTGTTTAATTTGGTATCAATATACACCCTATGTATTGATATATACACTCCTAATGGCAGCCGTGTGGAACAAAAAAGAGAGTTGTTTCATGCGGCTGCTTTATATAACAGAAATATATCTATACGACAAATACTGATTTTTCCAAAAGATATAGACGAAAAACAGTCTCTTTGGTATAATCGGTATAAACAGGAAAGAATTTATAAAGAAGGGAAATGAAAAAAATATGGGAAAAGAAAACAATACTGAGAATAAGAATTTAGAAATAAATCCTTCTGCAAAGACGTACCACGAACAAAAATATATAGATTATACTTTACGGTTAAGGGAGATATTAAAAACATTACCGCCTTTTGCAAAAGATTATTTTCGGGCGATAGAACCGACAACATCTGCTAAGACAAGGATATCATATGCATATGATATCCGGGTATTTTTTCATTTTTTGACAGAAAATAATCCTGTTTATAAAAATTATACGATGGAGCAATTTACATTATCAGATCTTGAAAGACTGGAACCTGTTGATATTGAAGAATACCAGGAATATTTGAAAGTATATAAAAATGAGAAAAAGCAAATTACAAATGCAGAGAAAGGACTTGCAAGAAAGATGTCTGCCCTGCGAAGTTTTTACGGATATTATTTTAAACGGCAGCAAATTTCCAAAAATCCGACGCTGCTTGTTGATATGCCTAAACTGCATGATAAAGCAATTATTCGTCTTGATACGGATGAGGTTGTAAAATTGTTAGATTATGTGGATCATGGAGGCGATTCTTTAACCGGTCAGAGAAAAGCTTATTTTGAGAAAACAAAAAACAGAGATCTTGCTATTTTAACATTACTTTTGGGAACAGGTATCCGTGTTTCGGAATGTGTGGGTCTTGATCTAAATGATGTGGATTTTAAGAATAACGGAATTAAAGTAATGCGAAAAGGAGGAAACGAAATGATCGTGTATTTCGGTGAAGAAGTTGCGAATGCATTAAAAGAATACATGTATACAACCCGTAAGACTACTCTCCCGCTTCCCGGTCATGAAAATGCACTTTTCTTATCTACCCAAAGAAAACGTATGGGTGTTCAGGCTGTTGAAAATATGGTGAAAAAATATGCCCGAGAAGTGACGCCAAACAAGAAAATTACACCACATAAGCTTAGGAGCACATATGGAACTTCTCTTTACAAAGAAACGGGAGATATTTATCTTGTAGCAGACGTTCTCGGACATAAAGATGTCAATACAACGAAAAAGCACTATGCAGCGCTCGATGAAGATCGACGCCGTCAGGCTGCAAAGGCAGTGAAACTACGGGAAATATAATCATTATTTTACATTCCACTGTCCGATCACTTCATTGACGGTAGAGACTGTTACAAATACTTTTTGTTTACATGTATGAAGATAATTTAAGAGCAGACGGTATTCTTGCTGTGTAATAATTGTGATCAATTCTGTTCGGTGAGTTTGATCATATGCCCCCTGAGCCGTATATAAAGTTGCGCCTCGGTTTAACTCATGGATGATGTAGTGTTGGATCGGACGATAGTCATCGGCAATGATACATACTCTTTTTCGTTTTTTAAAGCCGTCGATGAAATAATCTACTGCTGCTCCGTTGGCGTATGTTCCGAGCAAGCTGATGATCAGAGTAGGTATATCATAAACAAAGATCGATGTCATTGCAGTTATTAGCCCTGAGATTGTTAATGCCTTTCCTATTTCAATATGTGTAAATTTATTCAGCATTTTCGCCACGATATCCAATCCTCCGGACGATGCATTGACATGGAATAACAATGCTTGTCCGAGGGCAATCAGCAGGACATAGATCACAAGATCAATGACTTGTTCATTCGTAATAGAATGGTTGATCGGCATAAAATGTTCAAAAATCCAAAGATATACAGGAAGAAGCATGGATGTGTACACTGTTTTTGCACCGAACTCTTTTCCGATAAAGATAAATCCGATAATCAGTAAAAATGCGTTTAAAATAAATGTTAACACAGAGACTTGTATTCCTGATAATTTAGATAGTACGAGAGCCAAACCTGAAACGCTTCCTGCGACAATATTTCCGGGAATCATAAAGAAGTAAACTCCGGACGCAACAAGAAGCATCCCAAATGTGATAATTATTATTTCTCGAATAGATATTCCTTTACTTTTCATCTTGATACTCTCTTTTCTCGTTAAAATATAATGATAGAAATTCTTATAAAAATCAGACAAATCAAATTCTCTAAATAATATCTTATCTCGATTAGAGATGAATTTCAATCTAATTTTTCTGTGAAGCATCTGAAACCAAAGCTTTTAAAGTGTTTTCGATTTTCCTTTCTTTGATTGATGTTGATTTCGTGTAAAAAGCTTGTATTTCTATTCTCCTGTCGCTATAATAAAAAAGTCACAAATACAGTTCAGTCAGGAAAGATGAGGAAGAAAAATGCAGTTACAACGATTACTCAGTTATACTCGCAAAGCGGTGGATGAATACAGTATGATACAGGAAGGTGACCATATTGCAGTAGGAATTTCCGGTGGAAAAGACAGTCTTACCCTTCTTTATGCCCTTCATGGATTAAAGCGATTTTATCCGCAAAAATTTGAATTAAGTGCAGTAACTGTAGATCTGGGATTTGAAAATTTTAATTTGGAACCTATTCAGAATTTATGTAAAGAACTGGAAGTACCTTATAAAGTAGTGAAATCAGATATTTATGACATCTTGTTTCATGTACGTCAGGAAAGTAATCCGTGTTCGCTTTGTGCTAAGATGCGCAAAGGAGCTTTAAATGAGGCTGTAAAAGAGATGGGATGCAATAAAGTAGCTTATGCGCATCATAAAGATGATATTATTGAGACGATGCTGTTGTCTTTGATTTTTGAAGGAAGATTTTATTCTTTTTCTCCAAAAACATATTTAGATCGTATGGATCTTACTGTAATTCGTCCGATGATGTTTGTGGATGAGATGGAAGTAATTGGTTTTCGGAATAAATACTCTCTTCCGGTTGTAAAGGGAAAATGTCCTGTTGACGGACATACAAAGAGACAATATGCCAAAGAACTTTTGAGGGAACTGAACAAAGAACATCCCGGTACGAAAGAGCGCATGTTTCATGCTATTCTGACAGGTAATATTAAAGGCTGGCCTGAACGTATTATTTCCCGGCGTTAGGGCAGAAATGAAAGGTTTTAAGATTTCAAAAAAGTAAGGAGCACCGATTCATAACTCAATTTAATTAGTTATGAACCAGTGCTCTTTTTTGTTTCTCTATTACTTATTTTTTATAAAGTACTTTTTTCTGAATACAATCAGAAATGTTCCACTGCAAATAAACAAGAAAAGCAATGGTATTATTGGCGTATTATCTCCTGTTTCTACGGCTGAATTTTTGTTATCAGGAATGCGATTATTATTAGTATTATTATTATTGTTATTATTGTTAGTATCCTTATCAGTACCATCAGGAGTAAGATTTTCTGTTGAGTCTTTTTTTGTCAATCCATCGATTGCTTTCTTTAAGCCATTAATCTGCTGTTGGAGCTGTTCAACTGTCAGTTTCTCATTGCTTAAGAGCGTTTCTGCATTTGTAATCTCTTTCTTCAGAGCAGCTACAGAATCATCTGTATATTGATCAGATTCCGTTTTTTCTTTAGCAGATGCGATCAGGGAAGATAATTCCTGTTTTAACTGCTGGATCTTTTTCACATCAGGATCTTCCGGCTCGACAGGAGGAGTCGTTTCTCCTGTTCCAATGATAAGAGTCAGTGAAATTTCATTATTGGATACTTTTCCTGCACCGATTAAATTTCCATTTAAAACAAGTGTTGCATCTTGATCGGCATTGTATTTTGAAAGATCCCAATTCACAAAAAGAGAGGCCGGATCCAGTGTTTTATCGCTGTTTTTTAATGCGAGTTTTCCTGTAATAAGCGATGGAAGTAATTTTTTCAGTTCTTTTTCAGAAGTACCCTTATCAATTTTAATGTCATTGATCGGAAGATATTCTTTCAATTCTGTTTCAGAAGAAATTCTTTTTCCGGTTATAGTAAGTTCTTCCAAACCGACACAGTTTCCGATAGCGGCGCTGTTCAACTCATGGAATAACAATTTCACATATCTTCCGACGATCGGCTGATCAAGTGTAATCTCATGAGTAGGATGTGCTGCGCCGTTAGGTTCATACTTGAGTGTTTTTGCTGTAATCCAATTTTCTTTATCTGCTGATACAAGAACCTCATAATCTGTGGGGTAGACAAGGTTAAAATATTCTGCTGTAAGAGATTCTATTATATTTGTAGTTTCTCCAAGATCAACAATGATCCAAGCCTCTTTGTCTGCCTGAGATCCCTTGATATAGTTACTGTTCCATCGCGTATCCCGATTTCCGTCTACAGCAAAATCTTTCTGATCTCCGTTAAGTTCTGTTCCGGATACTTCAACCGGACGTTTTAATGCAAGATTTTCAGAGTCGGGAATTTCCGGTTGCTCTGGTTCTTCCGGATCTGGTTCTGTGTCAATGATATGTTCGACATAAATTCCGATATCATCGGTATCTTGCAGGGAATCTTCATCTGTATAAATTTCATAAACAGAAGGCGCTTTTCCGTCAGTCCACTCCAAGCGAATTGCAAAAATATGATCGTATTTTGACGTATCAAAAGTTTTTGTTCCCTGATCAAAAGAACCAAGTTCTTCCCATTTATCGACGCCGGTTCTTACTTTTACGGAGGCGTTAGAGATTTCCTGTGCATCTTGCAGGAGGGAAATGGAGTTCAGTTTTGTGTGATCAGTCAGTCTGTATTCAAGCCATCCTGCTTCGGAATCCGTTGTTGTAAATACCGTAGAGATATCTTTGTCGATACATTTATCCAAATCGCCGGATGCGCTTGAGATTACTGGTGACGTGCTGATATCTTTTTCTACATTTTTATTGACTTCGATTTCGTGGATCCGAAGGAACGGATTATCATATTTCGATGCAACTTGATCTGTTATAAGAATGCGAATATATCTGGCTTGCTCTCCTTCCCCGTTTCCTCTGACATAACGGCACGGAGGCTCCACTTTTGTATTGTCATCTTTTACAGAAGCGATTGTTCTCCATTTATTTTTATCAGCAGAAATCTGAATATCCGCATCGTATAAATGTGCTTTTCCGTCCCATGTGGCGATGGTAACGTCATAGAGGGAAGTTAACACGCCTAAGTCTACGATAATGTAGTCATCTTTGTTTTGTCCTTGATTCGTCCATGCGTAAGTTGAAATGTCACCGTCAAACATATATTCCCACTTACCTTCTCTGAGCGGATTTGTAAAGCTTGTCTCACTCATTGTTGGAGTGATTTTCAGATTGTTTGCCGAAATTCCAAGTTTTGTCAATGTTCCTGTAATTGCTTTTTCAGTCGGATTCACAATACGGATATAACGCATTATCTGAGGTTCGTTAAAGTCTGCTGCATCCGTCCATTCAATTCCGTTCAGCGAATATTGTATTTTTGCCCCAGCAAGTCCGTCTGCCTTATATGAAATTGCAGATACGGAAGTCAAAGATGTCATTTTGATTCCAATATATTCATTCGGTTTTAATTCTATATTTTTCAGATCTTTTACACGAAATTCATTTCCGAGTACATGGAGAGGAGTCTTTTTTAAACTTTCGATATTTGTATAAATACGCTCTCCTTCTTCTGCTTTTTTATTAACAGTAAATTCACGTACATTTGTCCAATAATTCTCTTTTGCAGGAGTTATTGTACCTGTCTTGGTAAGACGGATACGGATATAGCGGGCTTTTATATCTAACCCGGATTTTTCAATATGCTGTGCAGCATCTGTTTCTTTATATTCCTGAATTGCCGTCCAAGATCCGTCAGAACCTGTTTCGGAATATTCCAAAATAAAGTTATGGAAATAATCATGGTCGGTATCAGTTGTCCCCTGCACGATTGTAATATCTGTTATCGGGATTATTCTGCCGAGATCAACTCCGTAATAGTCTCCTGTCTTTTGATTTTGCTGCCATTTACCTGCAGTTGTCAGATCCTGATCGAACAGATTGGCTGAGTTTGCGTCATCTGTTTGTTTTACTCCTCCTAAAACCGCATAGAAAGATGGTGTGACATCTGTGTTGTTGGAATCAAAAAGTGGTGTCAATGCGTTTTTAGCCCACAATGTCATAGATGAAACGAATGGATGCAGACGTTTACTTCCTGCTTCTGCCATTGTTGTTTCACCTTCTGCGGTCGGATATGTATTCCATGTTTCCAGTGCTTTTCCTGCAGCGGCAAATTTGACCCAGGCTGTATTTGTATCTTTTTCCTGAATGGCTATAACACTTTCAATGATTGCCTTTGCTCCGGAAACGATATCTTTTAAGGAGTGAAGCCAAGGGGCAAGTTCTGATTTCAAATCTTCATTTTTACAATCAACATTAAAAGTTTCGATCGCTTTTAAAATGGAATCGAACTCTGCCTGCAGATTAGCAGTTTCTTTATCGTCTTTTAAGAGTTCTCCGGTATTGACCTTCTCCATGACGCTTTCAAGCTTTTCTTTTAAGTATTCGGATTCAGGAAATCCCTGGGGTACGCGACCAGAGTGAGGACAGTTCGCAACATTGCTTGCAATCTTAAAGTAGGCATCCTGTACTTCAGGTTCGACGTAGAGGAAAGCATCCTGCCAAATTGTTTGTGCATGTTCGGAATAATCAGTATTATTCCAAAATAGAGATGCTAACTGGAACAATCCGATCTTATTGCTTTGGGCAAAACGGGAAGGATTCGATACGGCGCCTGTAAGTCCAGTGACACCGTCTCTGGCATAATGTGTAATATCTCCAAGATAAATTCCTGATTTGGCATGTTCGTTTACCGGATAATTCAGCCAGAAACAAACTTTGTGACCGGTCTTTTCTGATACATAATTAATAGTTTCCTGTGTAATCGGTGAATTTACATCGTCGCCTGTCCAATAGAGGATAATGGATGAATCGAGTGCTTTTAATGCTTCCAATTCTGCTGCATTTGCCCATCCTTTATTATATCCTTGCATACAGTAAGTGATCGGTTTACAGTTCTTTGGCTGAATGAATTCAGTTGTTAATTTATTCAGAAGATTTACAACATCTTCATGTGTGCCGCTTCCAAAGTCATCGTTCAGAATATCAAATTTTCTGACGCCAGCATCATAAAGCTGCTGGAATTTGGCAAGTAATTTTTCATATCGTTCATTGTAAGCTGTTTCATTTGATGTATCTAAACCGCTAAAAAATCCTGAAATATGCACGGACCATGCATAGTAGCATTTTGTTTCTTCCCCGACTTTGACAAGTTCTCTGATTTGATCAATCTCATTTTGCGGATAAAGTTCGCCCCATTTATTCGTATGATATGGATCTGTTTTTGATGCATAAACATAATTGTTCATTTTTACATCACGAGCGAACCGCATCAGACTCTCTCTTGATTTATAATCCCATCCGCCATAGAATCCTTCAATAAATCCACGATATTCTATGCCTGCAAAATCTTCGATCTGCACATTGCGAAGTTGTGGAGAATCATAAGATTTCAGCATCATTTGCAATGTGGCAACGCCGTAAAATGTGCTGTCGCTGTCTTTTCCTACAATGGAGATGACGTTGTCTTTGGCGCTGAGCACATATGAATCTGTCTTAGAAAACAAATCGTCTGTTTTAATTGTTACATTCTTATCGACATAGTCGCTTGCTTTCCCGGAAGAACCGTTTGTTCCTAAAAGGATCGTAGTTTCCCCATCTGCAATATCTTCTGCCTGTACAACAGTTTTTCCGTAGTTTGTTATCACTTCTTCCAGAAATTTCTTTGTTGCTTCGTCAATGTCATCTTCATATATAACATTGACTGTATCTGACATAGCGAATTCTCCGTTTTCGTAAACTACAGATTGAGGAATCGGATAAATTTTATAAACGTTTGTTTCCTTTTCCTTTGCTTCCGCACGAATACCGATCCCGCTGCACAGCGGCAGGATCAAAGCTGCTATGAGCAAAATGCTCAAAATTGTTTGGCGGATTTTAAATTGTTTGAATTTTTTCATAAGCTTCCCCCAGCTCCTTTTCGTCATTTTCTATAAAATTTCCCTATTATTTTTATAATACTATATATACCTAACAAAATCAATTATAGAAATCGTTTTATACAAGATAATGGTTCATATAGAAGAGAATATAATCAGATCAAATAAAAAATCCCGAAAACGATAAAACAAATTTATAATTAAGAAAATTTATTTTACCATCTCCGGGAAATAGGATCCTATATATTTATTAGATTTTTTTACTTTCTTTTGCAATACTCTCTTTTAGATTTACATAATCGATAATTGCTTTTGCAGTGCCGTCTATACCAAGTTCAGAACTTGTAAGACAAAGTTCGTAGCTTTTCGAGTCGGACCACTTTTTATTCGTATAATAGTTATAATAGCCTGCCCTTTTCTTATCTGTTTTAAGAATCATATCTTTCGCTTTTGCATCTGTCAGATTATAAATCCTTGCGATACGTCGTATTCTTGCGTCTAAATCGGCATGAATGAAAACACTTACTACATTTTTATAAGACTCGAGCGCATAATCGGCACATCTTCCGACGAGGATACAAGGACCTTCATCTGCAATTTTTTTTATGGCATCAAACTGTGCAAGAAAAACTTTATGGTTGATCGGCATATCTGTATATGTATTTCCTGAATATCCCATAGAATAGGTATCCATTACAAGGGAGTAGAGAAAACTGCTTGTCGGCTTCTCGTCATGAGATTCGAAAATTTCTTCACAAATACCGCTTTCTTTTGCGGCGCGTGCAAGCATTTCCTTGTCATAAAGTTTGATTCCAAGTTGTTCGGCAACCCGATTTCCAATCTCGCGTCCGGCGCTTCCGAATTCTCTTCCGATAGTAATGATCGTATTTGTTTTCATATGAAGTCACTCTCCTTTACGTCAATAATATGTGATTATGCATAAAAATCAGATGTATAAACGAACTGCATATGAGTATTATAGCTAAAAACAAGCGAAAATACAATAGTTTATAAAGTAAGTGATTTAAAATCATTGTTTTTCTAATTGGGTAAGAAGTTTTTCAAAGTATTCAGGAAGCGGGGCGTCAAATTCAATATATTTTCCTGTGGAAGGATGGATCACTCCGAGAATTTTGGCGTGAAGAGTCTGTCCTTGAAGTTTGAAAGGAGATTTTGACGGTCCATATAAACGATCTCCTAAGATCGGATGCCCGATGCTTGCCATATGAACACGAATCTGATGAGTACGTCCTGTTTCTAATTCACATTCGATATAAGTATAATTACAAAAACGGTGCAAAACTTTATAATGTGTAACTGCAGGTTTTCCGTTTTTCGCTTTTGTACTCATCTTTTTCCGGTCGATCGGATGCCTTCCGATCGGCGCCTCGATCGTTCCGATATCTTCTTTTAGATTCCCGTGAACGATGGCATGATATCGCCGTGTAATAGAATGTTCTTTCAACTGATCGGCTATGATCTGATGCGCTTTATCGTTTTTGCATATAAGGAGCGATCCAGTTGTATCCATATCGATCCGGTGTACAATTCCAGGGCGAAGAACTCCGTTGATTCCTGAAAGATTGTGTTCGCAGTGATACATGACGGCATTGACAAGAGTATGACTGTAATGTCCGGGAGCCGGATGTACAACCATGCCTTTTGGTTTGTTTACAACAAGAATATCAGAATCTTCATATAAAATGTCAAGCGGGATTTCTTCAGGAAGAATATCTAACATTTCAGGATCGGGAATAAGGATATCTATCTCATCGTTCTCATTGATTTTGTAATTCGCTTTGGCAGATTTTTGATTGACGGTAATTTTTTCGTCTTTCAGCAGCTTTTGAATATAAGAACGGGAAAGGTTCTCAAGATTTTCACTTAAAAATCTGTCAATCCTTTCCCCGCTGCAATCGGCTGTCAGTTTGATCTGTTCCATAGTATGTGACCTTTCTGTTTTATATGAAATAGATTGCAGATTAATTTATTTATCAAAAGAAGCGCGTCTTGATTTGTGAAGGAAATCAAAATCAGAATCTTCTTTATAATAAAATAAAATTAAAATCGCAAAAGTGATACATGCTGCAACCACATAGCAGTCAGCTACGTTAAAGATTGGAAAATCAATCAATTTGAAATAGAAAAAATCGATTACATAATTTAACCTTACTCGATCAATTAAGTTGCCGATAGCTCCGGCGATCAGCAGAATCGAACAAATCCGAAGAGGCATATATTTTTTTTCATAAGGGAGCTTTCCATATATAAAAAAGACAACTGCGCATATAACTAAAGCCCCTATGATGAACAGAAACTGTTTATTTTGGAGTATTCCGAATGCCATTCCTCTATTTTCAAGATATTGCAGTTCAAAGATGCCTTCTATGAGCACTTTTGCATGGTTGCCTTTTAAATACGCTGCTGCAAAATATTTTGTAATTTGATCGAAAAAAATTGCAGCTCCGATCCCAAAAATTGCTATAAGATAGCTTTTTAATAAACGAAAATTTTGTTTCTCTGTTTCTAAAGCCATTGTGTTCTCCATATCTAAATATATTTATATATCTGCGCATAGATTCGATTTTTCCGCGTTTTATTTCCGATTCCTACAAAACGAAATTTCCCCATTCCGCGGACTGAGATCAGATCTCCTTCTTCCGGCTGATATCCATTGCTTGTAATCAATTTCCCATTAACGAAAACTTTTCCTCCTTCGATCAGTCCGGTAAGCTTTGTCCGTGAAGAAGAAAAGGCAAGAGCCAATAAAGTGTCCAGACGAACAGAAGCGACAGTTCCGCTGATTTCTTCGTATTTTGGAGTATATTGAATATCAAAAAAAGGAACTTCTTCTGCCTTAACAGAAGTATGACGGATCCGGGTCAGTTCTTCACATATAAAAGCAGCGACGTCATTATGAACAAAGAGAAGCGCTGTACTGTTTTGCATAAGAATATCGCCGATTTTCACTCGATCAATTCCCAAATTCAGAACTGCCCCCAAATAATCTCTGTGAGTGAGATCTTCTGAAAATTTACGATTCAAAGGAAGGATCTGAATCATTTTAAACGGATAAGGCGGAACTGTGCCTTCTTTTTCTCCGTAACGCAAATAAAGAGCATCAGGGATAAACGCAGCCATCTGACGCTCTGCCATGTCATACCCGCCGAAAGTAATGATTTGTGAAAACCATTTGTCTTTCGGCAGTGTATGAAGTATATTTTGTTCGTTTAAATTCAGAAAATCGGAGTAAGTTATAATATCTCTTTGGTATGCAGTCCGGGATAACTCCATGAACCGTTTTTCAAGAAGATATTTATCTTTTTCAAGAGTACTGTTTCCCATGTCCGAATTAATATCTTCCTTTCACACTCGGAGTTTCCATAGAACCGCCGAGAAGATCTTGCAAATCTCCTGAAATATCTACATTTGTCGGTGTTACGAGGAATATGTAGTTCGAAATTTTCTGAAGATTTCCGTTAATTGCAAATGTAGCGCCTGAAATAAAATCAATAATACGCTGTGCAAGTTCAAGATCCATACCTTCAAGATTTAAGATAACAGTACGTCCAGACAATAATGTCTCTGTAATCTCTCTTGAATCATCAACAGAACTTGGTTTTACAACACAAACTTCCATATTACCACCCTTTCTGGCTGCAGGATGTCTCATTGGAGTCACCTTGTTTGAGGAAGCAGGCTGAAATTTCTTCTCCTCTTCCATATCAAAATCGTCAAAGGATTCTTCTTTCGTATTTTTCTTTCCGAACAAAGAACGGCGAGGAGCTTTTTCTTCGAATTCTTCATCGTCGAAATATTCATCCTCTTCATCATAAAAATCGTCATCATAATCCTCTTCATTCAGTTTCATAATGTCCAGAAATTTATCAAATACACCCATTTTTTACACTCCTATCTTGCGCTGTATCACTTGCGCAATTTTATTATTTTCATAGCAAAAGACTACAGTTATTCTGTTGGACATTTCTTCTGCCATGTCATACCTTCTTTCCAGATCTTACATCAGATATTGTAATTTCTGGCACCAAAGATTCCGGTTCCGATACGAACCATAGTTGCGCCTTCTTCAATGGCAACTTCATAATCATTGGTCATCCCCATTGAAAGTATGCTCACAGTACCATTATCAATGTTTTTTTCCTTAATGTCAACATATAATTTATGTAAATCTGCAAAAATTGCACGGTTTTCTTCTGGATTTTCGACAAATGGTGCGATCGTCATAAGACCTTTTACTCTTAAATGCGGTAATTGTGAAAATTTTTCCATAAGAGGAATTACTTCTTCTGTTTTTAATCCAAATTTACTGCTCTCCTGCGCCACGTTCACTTCTAATAAAATATCCATGATCCGATTTTGTTTCGCAGCTTCCTTTTCGATCGTCTCGCCTAATTTTAAGGAGTCAACAGAATGGATCAGTTTTACTTTATCGATGATATATTTTACTTTGTTTGTCTGAAGATGCCCGATCATATGCCATTGAATGTCTTGCGGTAAGATTTCATATTTTTCACGGATTTCCTGCACTTTGTTTTCTCCGAAGACGCGAACTCCGAGATCGTACGCTTCCTGAAGCATGTGCGGCGGTTTTGTCTTACTGACGGCAATCAGTGTAACTTCATCTCGTTTTCTTCCAGCTCTTTCACATGCTGCCTGTATCCGCTCTTCTACTTCGGATAAATTTTCTTTTAGCATTTTATCACTCCTTATTTGATAATTTGAAAATCAGATGAACAAAACAGTGTTCTCAAAAACTGTCCCTATTGAAACACAACATCGTCTGAGTTGATACCTGCGCCTTCCTGTACAATGTGATCGTAGTTGGAAAGGCCATATGACTCTCCTTCTTTTACGATATAATATTCATCATTCTCACAGAGAACGCTTACTTTTTTAAATACGGCATATCCTTTATTAATATTATATACACCCTGCAGATTCTTTGTTTTTCCAACGGTAAATGTATCAGAAGATTCCGGTTTTACTAAAATACTGCCTTCTTTCAAATCATTTTTGCTGATACAGACGTCTCCATTTTCAGAAATATCATAGATATTTACTGTATGAAAAACAGTACTTCCATTTTCTTTTGCGAGCATCACACCGTTAGCGCTGCTGTTTCCTCCGGTTGTCAGGTATTCTTTTGGAATTACATAAAATTTCTCATTTACTACAGATGATTTTGGAATTTTCAGTCCACTTTCATCTTCCATGATCAATTCAACATTTAGAAATCGTTCTTCTGCATAACGGATCATAGAATTATCGAAATCAAGCTGTCCGTAATAATTCCCCTGACGTTCGACAATAGTAAGCTTTCCCCAAAGTGTTTCGCTGTCTTTATCTATTCGTACTTTCATACCGGAGACATTTTCATGTTTTAGTTTTACCGCCGTCTCTTTCGTAAACGGAACGATAACAGACCAGTCTTCACTTGTGATCATCCGATATACCGGCTCTCCGGCTTGGATTTTTGTCTGGTCGGATAAGGCGGATACTTCGTATTTTGTCTTATCAAAATCTGACGGAGTAAATGTATCTACTGTCAAATCTTCGTATCCGTCAATCGAGAAGGCGATAATTCCGTCCTGTTGTGCGGCATAAGAAGATACCGACAGTCCGCTTGCGGCAATTACAGCGTCAAGCTGTTCGGTGCGGGTCGCGCTGAATTCGTTTTGCAGCGCGGTAGTAATTTCTGATCTCAATGAATATACAGAGTTAAATTCATTCGAATCATATCCTTCTACAAAATTCTGTGTCTGCAAAGTAATAGCAGAACGGACTTCAGGGTTTACCATGATCGACTGCCCGTTTGTACTGTTTTCCTGTGCAGAACTCGTTCCGGAAGTTGTATCAAGTTTTTCAGGAGAAACAGCATAGACATTCATGCCGCGTTTGATCTTGCTGTTTTCAGCCTGGTAATAACTGACATAACCGGAAGATTCGGCATTTACTGTCATCTCGTTACGAATAATAAGACCGGTATACGAATTATCTTTTACAATGCTGCCCTCTCTTACTTCATAAACAGAAATTCTGTCACCGGTAAAATATAAAACAATCGTCACGAGTAAGTATATAAATACGATTGCAAAAAGAAAGATCCCGAGATTTAATTCTCTTTTTGTTTTATACTTTTTTATATTGACTGAATTATTTTTTTTGGATGTCAATTCAGGATACACCTCCTGCATTTTTTCTAGCGTTGCTAGTATATCATTTTTTTTTGTATATTTCCACTTTTTACGGACATAATAAAAAATATTGAGATGGTAAAGGAGGAAATAACATGAAATGGTTTGACAATACAGCTCTGACGCTCGTTATTATAGGTGCTGTCAACTGGCTGCTGATTGGGGTATTCAGATTTGATCTTGTGGCATTTCTGTGTGGTAATATGAGCTGGCTTTCCCGGATCATCTACACGATAGTGGGTTTATGCGGTTTATATTTAATCAGTCTGTTTGGCAGAATCAGATCTATGTCTGAATAAATCACCGGAAGTGCCAAAAGGCACATTTGGGGATTGCAAGCGGCCACCAAGGTCTCGGGCAAGCTCGGACTTAGGCTTGTCGACATTGCAAAAAATGACACCCTGTAAAATGAAGCTGCCAAAACAAAAACGGTAATTTCATATTTACAGGGTGTTGTATTTCTTTTATTTCATACCTTTCATTAATAATTCATTCATTTCTTCATAGAGAAGCGGTTTGTCGGAAGCTCCCATGATAACAGAGATATATGGATTTCCAGCCGCATTTTTCTCATATAAAATCACACAATTTCCTGCCTGATCGGTTGTTCCAGTCTTGCCGCCATATACATGGATTCCGTCAGGAGGCGTCGTTGTTCCGTTTGAATAATAATTTGTTGCAGACCAGTCCGCTGTGTAGACAGTTCCGTCTGCTGATGTGACAGATGCAGTATATGATTTCATGGAAATGATGTCAAGAAACGTCTGGTCTTCCAAGGCTGCCTCAAACATCAGATACAGATCATATGCAGTTGTATAATGCTCTTCGTCATGAAGTCCGTGAGGATTTACAAAATGAGTTCCGGTTGCGCCAAGCTGTTTCGCTTCGGCGTTCATTTTCTCTGCAAATGCTTCCTGACTGCCCGAAATATGTTCGGCGATTGCTGCTGCACAGTCGTTTCCGGATTGGAGCATCAGCCCACATACAAGATCATATAGTGTGAGAGAATCACCTTCTGCAAGACCGCAGGTAGATTCATCCCAATTAAAATTCGTAGAATCAGCGCTCATTGTAACGACATCGTCTAAATTGCCATACTTTAATGCCAAATATGCTGTCATGATTTTCGTCGTACTTGCCGGATATAATTGATCGAACATTTTATAGCCATATTTTACATCTGAATTTGTAAGATCAAATAGTCCGGCTCCATGAAGCGAAGGATCTGTTTCTATTCCGTCCAGAGATACATCTTGTGCCGCAACACAAAGGTCTTCAGCAAACAGTTCACCGGAAATCAGTTCTTTATTATATTCGGCATACTCGTATTGTTGTATATAATTCTGCGAATATTCCTGCCACAAAACAAAGCCGACAATCCCGACGCCGATCATCAGCACAAAACAGATTAGAAGAGCTGCTATTTTCGAAGAGGTTCGCCTTCTGCGTCGTCTTCTTTTTTGCGAAGCGGATCTTTTGCGTCTGCTTTTGTCGTCTATATAATAATTTTTGTTCATTTTAATCCTGCCATTTTTTAATCTTCTGTGTGTTATTTGTACATCTCCCGCCAGTCTAAATCACCTCTGTCAAGAGCGAGTATAAGAGCTTCTGCGGTTGCGATATTGGTAGCAGCCGGAATGTTGTACATATCACACATTTTTATAATGTTGCTTACATTGCGTTCGTGCAGACGCGGGGTAAGAGGATCCGTGAAAAAGATAAACAGATCAATCTGATTGCCCTCAATCTGTGAAGAAAGCTGTTGGATTCCTCCGAGATGCCCGGGAAGGAACTTATGAATGTTCAAATTCGTAACACTTTCAATTAAAGCTCCGGTTGTTTCCGTTGCATACAAATTATGTTTGCTTAATATTCCGCGGTAAGCGATACAAAAATTCTGCATTAATTTTTTCTTTGCGTCATGCGCGATCAGTCCAATATTCATAATTGTCAATCTCCTTACTGATACTTATTAGGCTGTAATCCGACATTTAGTACAAGCCCGATGCCAAGGAAAAAACATACCACTGATGTAAGTCCATAACTGACAAACGGGAGCGAAAGTCCTGTGTTTGGAAGAATCAAAGTAGTCACACTGATATTGATGAAACTTTGAATACCGATCAGTGCGGCAACACCACCGCAGATAATTTGTCCTCCCAAATCTTTCGCCTTCAAACCTACTAAGATACATTGTATTACAATTAATAATAACAAAAATATGACCACACAACAACCCACAAAACCTAATTCTTCTCCAATAATTGCAAAAATAAAATCTGTTTGAGGTTCGGATACAAAATTTCCGTTTTTAACTGACGTAGTCGCATCGTTATTATATCCTTTACCCGAAAGCTGTCCTGAACCAATCGCCATAACAGAATTCAACTGCTGATATGATTCGTCATCCGCATATTTTTCTGGTTCCAGCCATGCAAGAATACGATCTTGCTGATAACCATGAAGAAAAGGCTGATCCGGCTGTACCGCAACTGCGAGAAAGATTGCGACGGTTGGAATTGTTATTGCAAGAACCGTTCCGACAAATTTGTAATTGAGTCCTGCTAAAAAAATGAGGGCACAAAAAAGCGCTGCAATACAAATTGTTGTGGAAAGGTTCGGCTGCGTTACAATAAGAGCAAGTGAAGGAACAAGCAGGGCTACTGCCTGAATGATCACTTTCGGACTGCTGATTTTCAGTTCTCTGTCAGAAAAAAATCTGGCAAAGAAAATGATAAGCAATATTTTCGTAAGATCAGAAGGCTGAAGCTGCATGAAACCAAGATTCAACCATCTCTGGGCGCCGTTTGCCGAATGTCCTAATCCCGGGATCTTTACCGCAATCAGGAGAAGCAGATTCAAAATATAGAGCGGCCAGTAAAAATTCATGATCCATTTATAATCGATCAGAGAAATGACGATCATCGCCCCAAATCCAAGGATCACGCCCATGATCTGTTTTGTCATAAGATCCGGTTTTGCACTTCCGACCATCATAATGCCGATCACGGAAATTGCAAGAACCGAGATAATAAGTCCGAATTTGTAATCTTTTATATGATATTGTTGTTTGATATGATTGATTAAAAATTTCAACGATCTTCTCCCATGTATTTTATATGTATATCGTTACGCGTGATATCGATTGAAAAATGTTCCGGATTAATTTCCGTATATTTTGAAACCGCATGATATAAATCATTTTTCATTTGTTCCGTTACGTCTGCCGTACAATGCATCCGATCTGCAATCAGCAGATTTTTCAGACGTTCTTTTGCAATCGAAACAGAATGGACGCTCATCGGGTTCCCTCCTGATTTCTGTGGAAAAATTCCGCAATCTTTCCGAAGAATCCTTCCGATTTTGAGTAATCATTGATCGGGACTTCTTCACCTGTCAGTCTGCGGCAGATGTCCATATAGGATCTGCCTGCCAAACAGTCTTCTCCTGCAACCGCTTCTCCCCTGTTTGTGGCAATGACAACCTGTTCATCATCAGGGATTACACCTAAAAGATCAACGGCAAGGATTTCCGTGACGTCATCAACGGACATCATATCTCCTCGTTTTACCATATCGATCCTCAGACGGTTGATCAAAAGATCGGTCTTTCGAATGCCTGACGCTTCTAAAAGTCCGATGATCCGGTCTGCGTCTCGAATTGCGGAAACTTCCGGTGTTGTTACGACGATGGCATGCTCCGCTCCTGCGATTGCGTTTTGAAAACCTTGTTCAATGCCGGCAGGGCAATCAAGCAGAATATAATCAAAATCTCCTCGAATTTCTTCGATCAGTTTTTTCATTTGTTCCGGGGAAACGGCCGATTTATCTTTTGTCTGCGCAGACGGAAGCAGACAAAGTTCCGGAAACTGGCTGTCTTTTATCAAGGCTTGTTTCAACCGGCAATTACCGTTGATCACATCTACGATATTATAAATAATCCTGTTTTCCAATCCTAATACGACATCTAGATTCCGAAGACCGAGATCGGTGTCAATCACGATCACTTTTTTGCCAAGCTTTGATAAGCCGATTCCGATATTTGCTGTTGTCGTTGTCTTTCCGACGCCGCCTTTTCCTGATGTAATGACAATTACTTCTCCCATGATGCTTTTTTCCTCCTACATAAGTTCCGTCTTAATCCGTCAAAGGATCAAGATAGATACGGTTTCCGTCGATCACAGCGATCTTAGGACCTTTGATATTCAGGCTTTCCTGATAAATGATCTGACGTTTTGCTACGATGTTTCCGATGCTAAGATATTTTGGCTGCATAGAAAGAGCTACGATATATGCAGATGTATCTCCGGATACTCCTGCGCTGACAGAGCCATATAAAGTACCGATAATAATGACGCTGCCTTTTGCGATCACTTTTGCCCCAAGTTCTACATCCCCAAGGATTACGATGCTTTCTTCTGCTTCTAATACCTGCCTTTTTCTCAAAGTTCCTTTGTAGAAAATACCTTCTTTTTTGTAAATATCTGAAAGACTTTGTTCTACAACGCTTCTGTACATCATTTCATTTTTATCATTTGGTTCGATGATACACAGGATTTCAATCTGTGTATTTTCTCTTATGACCGCAAGAACACGATCTTCCTCTTCACGAGTCAGTTCGCGACCACTGAAACTAAGAGCCATTTGAGCGTCTTTAAAGAAACGTCCAGACTGTTTGAATTTATGCCCTAGAATTTCAAGAAGCTCTTTAAATTCTGCCTGCGGACTGAATTCTATGTCCAGTCCGTAGCGGTTGCTTCTAATGGTCACAAGTTTATTCATTGTCATTCCCCCGTCTTTTAATCTCCTGCAATTCCTTCTCCGAGATTTGCTGCATTTCCGGTGATTACTTCATTGACAGCTTCTGGATTAAAGTAGATTTTCGCCAAATCTCGTCCGATCTCTGATGCATATCCCGAATTATATCCGTAGGTAATGCGAACGGCGACTGATAACTGAGGCTGTTCTGCCGGTGCATATCCTACAAATAATACATGATCGGCATGTAATTCATTATGCTGGGCCGTACCGGTTTTTCCTGCCATGGAGAAGTCCAGCCCTGAAAAAGTAGTAGAACTTGCAACCATCTGCTGCATCCCCTGATGGATCAGATCCCATGTTCCGGGTTCAATCTCATCCATTGTGCTGTCTACTTCTGCAGAATAATCTTTGATCAGGTTGCCTGCTGCATCGGTTGTCTTGTCAATAAGCGTCAAGTCATAGACAGTTCCGCTGTTTGCAATAGCAGTCACATAACGGTTCAGCTGGCTTACAGTATAGTTGTTCGTACCTTGTCCGATTGCGGACTGGATAGAATACTCATCAGAGATTTGTGGTGCGGCTTCCGGTATCTCTACGCCTGATTTCCGATCTAATCCGTACATTGCCGCGTATTTTGCTAATTTATCGGTTCCAAGATCGCTGTCGTAATTACCGTTTTCATCGATGCCCATGTTATATCCTAACTGATAGTAAAAGACGTTGCAGGAATGCTGCAATGACTGGACAACGTTTAGAGCGCCATGTCCGCCCGGATAGATCCAGCATTTCGGACTTGGAGTTACTGTATTAAAGGAACCGCTGCAATAAGCTGTTGTATATGCGTCAAGATAACCTTCTTCCAAACCTGCTGTAGCCGAGACCATTTTAAATGTTGATCCCGGAGCTGTCTTTTCCTGTGTGGCGCGATTATAGAAAATGTTGGCCCGCCCTGTGTTGAGCTGATTATAATAAGCTGAATCCATCGTATTTGCAAGACGATTATTATCGTATCCAGGATAAGATACACAGGCGAGGACGTCTCCGCTGTTAGGATCTGTCACTACGATACCGCCGGAACACGGTTCTAATGCAAGCTGCCCGGGTGTAATCTGCAATGTCTTTACTTTGTCATAGAGCCATCCATATGCGTCGACTGTTCCGGCAAGAAGACCATTATATGCGGCTTCATCCATCGGAAGCACTCCTTGTTCATAAATAATTGCACAGATCTGAGCTCCAGTGACACTTCCTGATTTTATAAGATATTTATAGAGAAGTTTGTCGAAACTGCTGTCTTCTTTTAAATATTCTTCAAGATACGTCAAAACACTGGCATAAATCTCTTCTGAACTGGAATAAGCGCTGTCGCCAAGCTTTGAAGTGTCTATCCAGTTCTTTGAAATCGCATAATTCAGATAATGATTTAAACTGATTGTTTCCTGTGTCGCCCATGCGATCTGTGTCTCATCTTCTGCATCGATCTTATCTGTCATCAAGATCCCTGTTGTCTGTTTTAAAAGAGTGTCACAGATATAATCCATATAAGCTTTCATTTCTTTTGAAAGATCTTTGTATGCCGGTGCGTTTTCATCCCGCAGCTGTGCCATTAATTCAGAAAGGATTTCTGTTTTCTTTTGTGCAAAGACAGCAGAGACAGCCTGTTCTGCAGGTTTTGCTTCCGGATTTTGGAAGTGTTTTGTATCGATGACCTCATTTGCAATAAATGAATTATATGCATCCCCTACAGGAATTTTAATGTATTTTGTATCAGCTTCCGCAGAGGGGTCATAATCTAATACGTTCGTCAGCTTACTTAATACGATTCCGGCAAGCTTTTCTTCAAGCAGCTTGTAGGCAGAAATCTGCAGGTTTTTATCGATTGTAAGATAGACGTCATTTCCGGCTTTCGGATCCGTTGTACTGACGGTATCTGTCACCTTACCGAGATTATCTACATAAAACGTCGTTTCTCCTTTTTCTCCTTGCAAAATACTGTCGAAAGTCTGCTCGATTCCAGATTTCCCGACAATATCGGAAAGAGAATATCTTTTCTTCTCATCTGCGCTCAGATCATCATATTCTTCTTGTGAGATCTGACCTGTGTATCCGATGATCGATGCAAAATATTGACCGTCAGGATAACGCCTCAAAGAATCTTCGGAAATATCAACTCCCTGAAGAGAATCCTGATTTTCCATGATAGCGGCTGCAGTAGCGTCGCTTACATCAGAGGCAAGCACGGTTGTCAGCCATTGCTGGTAACTGTTCAGCCCCATTGCATAGCGCATGTTGATCATTTTCAAAATATATGCCGGGTCATGCTCTGACGCTTTCAACCCGTATCGTTTACACAAATATTGAATCAATTCAGCAGGGGTTTTGTTTTTTTGTTTATCTGTAAGATCATCAATAAAGCTTTCTCCATATACATCGGCCACAAAACGCAGACGCGACGTCTCATTTGTTTCTGCAAACTGATAATTTCCTGAAGAATCGAGAATGATCCCGAAACTGTCGATTACGCTGTCTCCGTTTGCTTCAACAATGGAAAGAACTTTGTCAAGAGTATCATTTAAAATTTTATTCTTATCTTCTGCTTTTGTGTCCGTTGGAATAATATCCTCGATCGTAACGGAATAGGCAAGTTCGTTATAAGCAATCAGTTCTCCGTTGCGGTCAAAAATATTTCCTCGTGTTCCGGGTACCGTTCGTGTTTTTCTTATTTGAAGCTCATAGTTTTCCAAATAGTCTTCTCCACGTACGATCTGAAGGTAAAAAAGTCGTCCGATCAATACGGAGGATGTGAGACAAAAAACGATGATGAGCATAATCAGTCTGGAACTCATCAGATACTCAACAGCTTCTTTTATTCGGTCTAAAATTCTTCTAAACAAATTTACTTGCACTCCTTTTTTCTGCGGCTTCAAGTTTATGGCTGATAAACAGAAGAAGCGGGTAAGCTCCAAGGGTAATAACGATCGTATAAATCATTTCCGGTACGATGATCCTGTTTAAATAATAAGTAAAGCGAAAATCGCTGTTAAGCAGAAACGTAAAGAAATAAATTACAATCCCATAGAAAAAATCACTGACCGCTATGAGAAACAGCGGCAGTTTAATGTCTTCGTCATAAAACATCTGCTCAAACAGACCGTTTAAAAAACCGGTTATGACATAAATCAACGCATAAAAACCTATCATATTTCCAAATTGTATATCGATTAAAAGTCCCGAAAAAAGACCTACGAGCATTCCGGATTTTGACCCCCGCATAAATCCGAATGACGCCGTAACAATCAGCAACAGATTTGGCTTGATCCCGGCGATATCAAGAGCCGGAAAAACTGTACATTGCAGGATAAATGCTGCGAGAATGACAAGCGCTGTCACAAGGATGCGTCGGATTTTCATTCTTTTCATAATTTGAAGCTTCATTCCTTTCTTAGAATTTTGCTGTCTGCAGTTCAATTATTCTGTTTTATTTTCACCGGTAAGTTCAGCTTTCGTTGTTGTGATTACAAGTACTTCCTGAATGTTTTTAAAATCAACCGCCGGAGTAATATATCCGGAACGGGTCAGGTTGTTTGAATCAACATTCACTTCGCTGACAGAACCGATCAGAATCCCCTGCAAATATTTGTCGCTGATATAGGAGGTTACGATCTGATCTCCGACTGCTACGACGTTGTCATTGTTTTCCATCTGGGAGAATGCGATTTGTCCTGTGCTCATAAGCGCCATGTCTCCGCTTACGATACATGTGTCAGATGTGGAGATCGCCATTGCGCTTATATTTGAAGCATCATCAATGATTGAGCGCACTTTTGCCCATGTAGGACCTACATCTGTTACAATCCCCACAAGTCCGCTCCCGGCAAGAACGTTCATATTTACTTGAATTCCATCTTTGCTTCCTTTATCGATCGTAAACGTTCCGAACCAGTTCCCAGCATCTTTTCCAATGACATGGGCGGCTGTTTTTTCATATTCAGCATAGTTTTGATCTAATTTATATAATTCCTGCAGACGTTCAAATTCATAACGTTCCTCTTGCAGATAATTATTTTCCGTCGTCAGGGCATCCACCTGTTCTTTGAGCTTCTTGTTCTCTGATCGTAGTTGTTTCATCGTGGAAAAGTTATCTTTCATATCTCCCATCCAGCCGCCGATATGATTCACACCCTGCTGGAGCGGAATCACTGTTACATTGGCTATTGCCTTGAACGGACCTCCCACTTTATCCGAAAAAGAAGAAAGTACCATCATCAGTATGCAGAATATGGAAAGTCCAAGCAGGATATATCGATTTGTATGTGACATTTGATTTTTCTTTTTCATTACCTTAACCACCTATAATCTTCGTCTAACATCGAATAAGTGAGCTTTTTATAATACTCCTTGTCCAAAATGATCTTCTGAAGTCCTTTCACTGCACATAATTCAGGTTCGTCAACAGTTGTAACAGGAAGACCAACCCGCTCCCGTATGTAGGTAGAGAGTCCTTTTAAATTCGTCAATCCTCCTGTAAGATAGATTCCTCTTTCATTGATTGCTCTGCGCACATCGGGAGGTGTGCGATCCAGCATCAGCTTAATGGAGCGGACACATTCGTCAAGCGGTTCTTTGATGGCGGCTCTGACGATGCCGATGGAAACGTCTGTCTGCGACGGAACTCCGGTCACGAGATCTCTTCCCGATACAGTAATTGTACTGTTTGTACTTTGCTCAAAAACTCCGAATTTTTTACGAAGCATTTCTGCCGTTGTTTTTCCAATCAAAAATTCTTTGTTGTGGCGCACAAGACCGGTGATCGCAGCATCAAAATCATCTCCTCCGATTTTTAAAAGACGATTTAAAACGAGTCCGCCGGAAGAAAGAACAGACAGTTCCGTAATACCGCCTCCAAAGTTTGCAATAAAAATTCCTTTTTCTTTAAAAATATCGATCCCTAATCCAACTGCATCGGCAAGTCCTCGTTCAACGATGCGGACGGATTTTGCTTTTGCTTCTGAGTGCAGCGCCAAATCACAAAACGCTTTCTTTTCAACTTCTGTAACATCTGTAGGAACTGCTACAACGTATTCAGCACCCCAAATAGAGCGTCTGTCTGATTTTAACAGTGCCCCAAGCAATGTCTGCATATTGTCAAAGCGTGCGATCACACCGCTTTTCATCGGAAAAACAACCTCGATATCTTCAGGCGATTTTTCATACATATCATATGCTTTATCCCCTATTGCGAAAATATGCCTTTTATTTTTGATCGCAATTACATCTTTTTCACGCCGGATCTTCCCCTGCTTTTTATCAAACACTTTGATCTCATATGTGCCGAGATCAAGACCGTATACATTACCAAACATACTAACCAACCCTTACTTTAATAAAATACTCTCCTTTGTCTAAAACCATAAATTTTAGCCTGTTTTACATAATCTTGTATTATTTTCCGAAGAATCCCTTTTCCTTCATGCTGACAAAACGGTGATCGCCGATAATAATATGGTCGAAAAGACGGATGCCAAGAAGCTCCCCAGCTTCATAAATTCTTCTTGTTACAGCTACATCTTCTCTGCTTGGCGTTGGATCACCGCCCGGATGATTGTGAAGGAGGATAATCCCATAAGCATTTCTTCGAAAAGATTCAATGAACAGCTCCCTCGGAGAAACGAGCGCGCTGTCGATCGTGCCTTCTGATACAATACATTCCCCGATCAGCTTGCATCGTGTATTCAAAAAAATCAATTTTAATACTTCCCTTGTTCTATGACGCATATCTTCCATGTAATAATCCGCAATCGTATGCGGAGAAGAAAAATCAAGTTTTCCAACAGCGTCTGTGCGAGCAAGTCTTTTCGACAATTCAGACAGGCAGATCAGCTGGATTGCTTTTACTTTGCCGATCCCTTTGATCTGAATCAATTCGTCAAGTGTCCATTTGTGTATTCCGGCCAATCCGTTTCGACAGCCGTTTTCATAAAGCAGTCTGCGCGAAAGTTCCAGGGAATTTTCCCCTTTCGTCCCGGTGCGTATTAAAATGGCCAGAAGTTCTGCATCTGTTAAATTTTCCGCACCGAATTTCTCACATTTTTCATAAGGACGCTCTTCTTTGTACATTTCTTTGATCGTATTGATTTTTTCCATTTTCTTTCTCTCATAATCAATGCGATGATACAATACAACGATATATTTTAGCACAATTTAAAAAACGTGTATAGAGATTGTTCCTTAAAATTCTGTGAAGATATATCAATCAGACGGGTGAGAACGTTCGAATGATCGCTTCTGCCGTTTTCATTCCATCCATTGCTGCGGAAGTAATGCCGCCGGCGTAGCCAGCTCCTTCTCCGCATGGATAAAGCCATGGAACAGAAGATGTAAAATCTTCCTTACGCAATATTTTTACCGGAGAGGAAGTTCTGCTCTCTACTCCTGATAAAAGGACGTCTCCATTATCAAATCCATTGATTTTTTGCCCCATTACATGTATTCCCTGTTCAATGGATTCAGCCAGTTCTTCAGGAAAAATATTTCTTACGTTTCCGAATGTGGCGTTTCCTTTTATATTCGGCTGAATTTCTCCTAATTCTTCGCTAAGTGTCCCTTTGCAAAAATCTGAAAATTTCTGGATAGGAACTTTGCCTTTCCCTTCTTCCCAGGCTCTTTTTTCAAGTTGTCTTTGAAATTCGATTCCTGCAAGAGGATGATCAGAACCGTAATCTTTATTTGTCACCGTGACGATCACAGCGCTGTTTGCATTTTCACCGGCTCTGTCGTGATAACTCATTCCATTGACTGCAAGATGTGCCGGTTCTGAGGAGGCATTGACAACAAATCCTCCCGGGCACATGCAGAATGTATATACACCTCTTCCGTTTTCAAGCTGTGCAGTTAATTTGTATGCAGCGGCAGGAAGTGACTTCCTTTTCCTTCTGCCGTACATCGCTTCGTCTATCATAGCTTGTTTATGTTCTGCACGGACTCCTACGGCAAATGACTTCGACTCCATGGAAACGTTTCGGCTGAACAGCATTTGAAAAGTATCTCTTGCGCTATGTCCGATCGCGAAGATCGCTGCGTCAGTTTCTATTTTTTCTTTCCCGTTTACAACCAGACAATTTTCTTCTGGAAGAATGTCTGTCACTTGAGAATGAAAGTGGAACTCTCCTCCTAAACGGATGATTTCATTTCTCATATTTTCTACAACTCCGATTAAAATATCCGTTCCTATATGAGGTTTGTTTTCCCATAAGATCTCTTTTAAAGCACCGAATTTTACAAACGTCTCTAATACAAAACGGTTTCGACCGAATTTATCTTTCACAAGAGTGTTTAATTTCCCGTCTGAAAAAGTGCCCGCGCCTCCTTCTCCAAACTGTACGTTTGAATCAGGATTTAATCTTCCGTCTTTCCAAAATTGCTCCACATCTTTTTTACGCTCTCTTACCGGTGCGCCCCGTTCTATGATCAACGGGCGGTATCCTTCTAAAGCAAGCAGATACGCGCAGAAAAGTCCTGCAGGTCCGCTGCCGACAACAACAGGACGCTTCCGAAGCTTTTGGGGACCATGTGCAGGAATGTGATATGGCGCCTCCTGAACGGTCTGTAGAGTTCCCTTGGAAAGCTTTTTTACATGTTCTTCATTTTTTACTATGAAATCAACTGTATATACATAGTATAGTTCCGGCTTTTTTCTTCCGTCAATGGATCGTTTTTTTATAAAAAATTGTTTCAGATCCTGTTCTTTTATATGAGCTGTCTTCAGAAGTTTCTTTTTGAATTGTGCTTCTGTATGCTCCACAGGGAGTTTTAGCTGACTGATTCTAAGCATCCTTTACCTCCATTATCGCTATGTGATCACAAATCGTATCAATAAAGTATATCATAAAAAGAGTCGCTTTCCAAAAGGAAATCGACTCTTTCTGAAAGACATCAAAAATAAAATAATTCTTCAAATTTCTTATCCAATGCAATACATATAATCAGTGCTAACTTTGCAGTTGGATTAAACTGTCCTGTTTCGATTGAACTGATCGTATTACGGGACACTCCTACCATTTCTGCGAGCTCTCTTTGCGAAATCTGCTTCTCTGCACGCGCTGCTTTTAAATTATTTTTTAAAACTAATTCATTTTCCATAATTCACCTTAAAGAAATTCCATAAGATAACGTCCGGGATTCAAAATTCTGAAAATCGCAAGTCCGATGCAAAAGATCAGTAAAATCCCCTCGACAATTCGCCATTTCTTTTTATCGATCAAATAATACTTTAAATTCAAAGCGAACTGACTTAAAAACATGATGAAAAAGAGCGTGCCGCCAAAATCAATTTCCCTGGATCCGATCCACAATTTTCCGGTAATAATTCCGAATACTTCACAAGTACACAGAACTAAAAATCCGGATGAGACAATGAGAAGGGAACTGCGTTCTGCTTGAGTTCTCTTTTGGATCACATATTCATCGCCGTCTTTGTTTTCTTCCCGGCTTTTTTGTAAAACAGATTCTTTATCCATAAAAACACCTCTCTCATATGTTGCCAAGTTTACTTGTTAATTTGATTATAGCATACCAAGTTTACTTGTCAATAAAATCCGTGTATTTCAGGATATTTTTTAAAGATTTTCAGAGATATAATGAATTAATCGAGATCTTTTACTACGATTTCTTTTCCATCTTTCCAAGCACGTTCAATGTTATAAAAATCTCTGCTCTCCTTGTCAAACACATGAATGATCACATCGCCGAAATCAAGTAATATCCAGCTTCCGGATGCGCGACCTTCTCTCTGTCTGAGAGAAAAACCTGCTTTATGCATCTCTTCTTCTACATTATCGACAAGAGCTGTCACCTGACTGGAGCTGTTTCCGTTTGCGATCACAAAATAATCTCCAAGAGTAGATATTTCTGCAATATCTATAATTTTAATATCTTCTCCTTTTTTCTCACTCAGTGCATGATAGGCGATACGTGCCATTTCTTTTGATTGCATCATAATTTCCCTCCATAAAACGTATAAGTTTTTATTGTCATAGGATCGATTTCATTTCCGTGATCTTCCAAATAGCGGATTGTCCGTTCAGAGGCGAGACAGATTGCCTGATCAATGTTTTGAAAAACAGTATGTCTGATTTTGGAAAGACCTGGGATTTCTCTTCGGTTCGGCTCAATATAATCCGCAATATAAAGGATCTTTTCCAGCATAGTCATTGCGGGCCTTCCGGTTGTATGGTAAGTGATCGCACTGAGCACTTCTTCATCCCGGATTCCGTACTCCTGTTCTGCTAAATAAGCGCCAAGTTTTGCATGGATCAACGCAGGCATGGCGCGTTCTGAATCCGTCAGTGCAAGCTCATATTTTTCACACAGTTTTATCTGATCTTTCACGGAGCAATATTTTCCGCAGTCATGAAGAAGTCCGGCAGTCATTGCTTTCTCGATATCTGCATCGTACCGCATTGCCAATGAGGCAGAAGTGTACATAACACCGATCGTATGTTCAAACCGTTCCTTTTTTAATTTCTTTGATAATTCTTTTTTTATATCAAGCAGTGCTTCCTTCATTTTTCTCACTCTTTCTGATTGTATTATCAAGTATTCTATACAAATTCGTCCGTTCGATAAAGATCATGTTTTTTTATATAATCGGAAACAGCGTCAGGAACAATGTAACGGATACTTTGTCCCATTGCTGCGCGTTTTCGTATCGTTGTTGAAGAAATTTCTAAAAGCGGAGCTCTGAGAAGTTCAATTTTTGCACCGTATTGTTCTTTTAAATACGAGATCTGTTCCTGCATCGTACGGACGTCTTTATCATCTCGCATTGCTGCTAAAATGGTACATGTAGGAAAAATTTCTCTGAAATATCGCCATTCTTCAATCGCAAAAAGAGAATCGGCGCCGAGAATAAAATAAAATTCACAATCGGGATACTTAAGGTTAAATTCCCGCATCGTACTGTAAGTATAAGAATGCTTGTCTGTTTCGGCTTCCGAAAGATCCATTCGAAAATGAGGCACATCACAGATGGCAAGTTCAACCATTTTTATCCGATGTGCAAGCGCTTTCTCTGTTTCATCTGTTTTCTTGTGGGGCGGATTTCCGTTTGGAAGAAACCAGATTTCATCCAACCCGAAATCTTCATAGGCAAATTCTGCAAGAAGCAGATGACCGATATGAATCGGGTCAAACGTTCCGCCCATAATTCCTATTTTCATAACGGCAGAACGATCCGTTTTTTATTGTCTTTTCCTTCACGGTATAAGACAATCTTTTTGCCGATCACCTGCACGATCTGAGAATGCGTTCTCTCGGCAATGATCTCTGCTAATTCTCTCGGATCATCTCCGCAGTTATTAAGAACACTGATCTTAATCAGTTCACGCGCTTCCAGCGCTTCTGAAATTGCTTCTGTCAATCCCGGAGTCATGCTTGATTTTCCGATCTGAAAGATCGGTTCAATTTTCATTGCAAGACTTTTCAGATAGGCTCTTTGCTTTGTTGTCATATTTGTCTCCTTTTATTTTACAGATAATTATTTATAATAATCGAACTGAAGTCCGTACATTTTTACTGTATCGCCTTCCTGTATTCCTTTTGCTTCTAATTCATCAAGAATTCCTGTCTCTTTCAGGAATTTCTGGAAGAAAGCAAATCCCTTTTCCGAATCGAGGTTTGTATAACCGAGCATTTTTTCAATCTTCGGACCTTCTACCACATACATACCGTCTTCCATATCCACTGTATACGGAAGCTCTTCGTATATAAGCTCGTCTTCCGGGAAAAATTCCTGTTCAAAAACAACTGTTTTATGATCCATTGTATCAAGCTGAGTACTTACATAATAAAGCAGCTCTGAGACCCCTTTTCCTGTAGCGCCGGAAATCGGAAATACTTTGATACCTTTTGGCTCAAATTCTTTTTTCAGAAGTTCTACCGGATCTTTTTCAGGTTCAAAAATGAGATCTGTTTTATTTGCCGCGATTACTTGCGGACGTTTTGCTATTTCCGGGTTATAAGCTTCCAATTCTGCGTTGATCTTATAGATATCATCGATCGGATCTCTTCCTTCTGTTCCTGCAGCATCTACGACATGGATCATAAGTTTTGTGCGTTCAATGTGACGCAAAAATTCATGTCCTAATCCAACTCCCTCGGATGCGCCTTCGATCAAGCCCGGAATATCAGCCATGACAAAACCTTTTGCACCTTCAAGATCTACAACACCAAGGTTTGGGCTTAATGTCGTAAAGTGGTAATTGGCAATTTTAGGTTCAGCATTTGTTACACGGGAAAGTAAGGTAGATTTTCCTACATTAGGAAATCCGATCAGACCGACATCAGCGATCACTTTCAGCTCAAGTTTTACTTCTAATTCTCTGGCAGGCTGTCCGGGCTGCGCATATTTCGGAACCTGCATAGTCGAAGTCGCGAAATGCTGGTTTCCCAGTCCTCCTTTTCCGCCTTTTAATACGATCTGTCTGCGGTTGTCTCCAGACATATCGGCAATCACTTTTCCTGATTCAGCTTCTTTGATTACAGTTCCTTCCGGAACATAAAGGACAAGATCTTTTCCGTCTTTTCCGTGGCAGCGGCGTTTTCCTCCGGGTTCTCCGTCCCCTGCTGCATATTTGCGCTTATGACGGTAATCTGCCAGTGTATTCAGTCCTTCATCAACAGCAAAGATGAGATCTCCTCCGCGTCCGCCGTCGCCTCCGTCAGGACCGCCGTTCGGCACATAGAGTTCCCTTCTGAAGCTGCAATGTCCATCTCCGCCCTTGCCGGAACGGATATATATTTTCGCTCTGTCTGCAAACATAATTTCTCCTTTATCTATTGTTCCTGCTAGTTTTGCAGGAAGAATCAAATGATAATTGTTACTATCGCATGTATGGAACAAAAGCCCCAGACAAAAAGTCTGGGGCTCATACTGCCTGTTATACGAGTGAAAAGTTCCGGCAAGACTTTCTCGTCAAGTCTGATTATTCAGCTACCGGATAGATAGAAACCTGTTTCTTATCTCTTCCTTTTCTTTCATATCTTACTACGCCGTCTACGAGAGCGAACAGAGTATCATCTCCACCGCGTCCTACGTTCAGACCCGGATGGATCTTTGTTCCACGCTGTCTGTAAAGAATGTTTCCTGCTTTTACAAACTGTCCGTCTGCTCTTTTGGCGCCCAGTCTCTTAGACTCGGAATCACGTCCGTTCTTTGTAGAACCTACTCCTTTTTTATGAGCAAAAAACTGAAGATTCATTTTCATCATGGTACTTACACCTCCTTGAAAATAATGTCAATGCATGATTCATATTCTTCGTTGTCTTCTATGCTTTCCAGACCAAGAATCATAGATTCCAACAATAGTGCGGCATCATGCGACGGATGGCTTTTAAATCGAAATTCAATACTTCCGCTGCTTTCATCTGAAATACAGCTTGTTTCATCATCCGTAAAACGCTCGATTGAATTCAGCGTATTAATGACAAATACCGAAACTGCCGCGCATACGATATCTTTTCCGGGATCGTCGTATCCGGCATGTCCTGATATATCAAAACCTGTATATTCATGCCGCTTCGTCTTATAAATGGTTACCTCAATCATAACAAAACTTATTATGCGTTGATCTTGTCGATCTTAACAGCTGTGTACTGCTGTCTATGTCCGTTTTTCTTGTGGTATCCTGTTTTTCTCTTATACTTGTAAACGACAACTTTTTTTGCTTTTCCGTCGCCGATCACAGATGCTGTAACCGTAGCACCTTCTACTGTCGGATTTCCTACGACGAGCTTATCGCTGTTCACTGCGAGCACCTGGTCAAATGTATAAGTTTCTCCGGCCTCAACACCAAGTTTTTCCACTTTAATGATATCGCCTTCAGCTACTTTGTACTGTTTACCACCTGTTGCTATAATCGCGTACATATAGCACCTCCTATTATCATTACTCGCCAATTACGGTGTCTGTTTCCAGAACTTAAACCTCATTGTGCGGCATACTATTAGAATATAACATACTCATTCCGTATAAGTCAATAGCCTTCCGGGAAATTTTTCAATTTTTCGTAACAGTATTCCATAATACTCTTTCTTGTAACAATTCCGATAAATTTCCTTTGGTCATCTACAACCGGAACAAAATTCTGATTCATGGCTTTTTGTAAAAGATCTTCCATATCTGAGTTGATAGATACTGCCACATAATCTACTTTTCGCGGAAAATCCTGAATAAAAATATTTTCTGCTTCTTTTAAATTCAGATTCGTATATTTTTTGATTCCCCAAAGAAGATCTCCTTCTGTAATTGTTCCGACATATTCGCCGGCTTTATTCAACATCGGGATGGAAGCGTATTTATGATATTCCATTGTTTCAAGAACTTGTCTTAATGTACCGTAATCATGAACATATGCCACTTCACTTTTGGGTATTAAAAAGAATAAGATATTCATTGTACATTTTCCCTTTCCGCACATAAACGCATCAATATGATGCGTTTATGTGTATAGATCTTATGCATTTTACAAAAAATTCTTTTTTAAGATGAACTTCGCTTTATATTTGTGTGAGAACAAAAATTTCGTACAGTGCGCGAATCGCATTTTTAAAGTCATCATGTCTGACACCGATAATAATATTCAGCTCACTTGATCCCTGATCGATCATCTTAACATTGATATGAGCATGCGCAAGCGCTGAGAAAATACGTCCTGCTGTTCCACGCGTTGATTTCATTCCCCTTCCGACCACTGCGATGAGCGCAAGATTCGACTCAAGTTCGATATGATCAGGATCTACCGCTTTATGGATATCAGATAAAATCTTCTGCTCTTTTTCTTCAAACACATCTTTATTTACAAAAATTGACATTGTATCAATTCCCGAAGGCATATGTTCGATAGAAACGCCATTATCTTCAAAAACCTGCAGTACCTTTCGGCAAAATCCGACTTCTGAGTTCATCATTGCCTTTTCAACTGTAATTGCTACAAATCCGTCAGTTCCGGCAATTCCTGTAATCGTATATTTCGGCTGGCGGCAAGTTCCTTCAACGATCAAAGTTCCTTTATCCCGCGGTGCGTTTGTATTTCGGATATTAATCGGAATTCCGGCTTTTCTTACAGGGAAAATCGCATCTTCATGAAGAACGCTCGCTCCCATATAAGAAAGTTCGCGAAGTTCTTTATATGTGATTGTTTCAATCGCCTTCGGATTTTTCACAATACGGGGATCTGCGATCAAAAATCCGGAAACATCTGTCCAGTTCTCATACAAATCTGCATGAACAGCCAACGCAACAAGAGAACCCGTAATATCAGATCCGCCTCTTGAGAACGTCACAACTGTTCCGTCTTCTTTTGCTCCGTAAAAACCGGGAATTACAGCTGCCTTGCAGTCCTGAAGACGGGCGGCTAACAGTGTGTTCGTAACTTCGTCATTAAAAGAGCCATCTTCGTTAAAACGTACGACTTCGGCAGCATCTACAAATTCGAAACCAAGATAAGCAGCCATAATTTTACCGTTTAAACATTCACCTCTGGATGCAGCATAATCAGCACCTGCTTTATTACAGAAATTTTTCTTGATCTCAGCAAAATCAACATCCAATGAAAAATCAAGATTCAACCCATCAATAATCTCCTGATATCTTGCGTGGATATTGTCAAGCTGTTCTGTGAAATCTTCACCATTCGATGCGCTTTCATAACAAGCATAAAGCATATCTGTTACTTTTGTATCTTTTGGAAAACGTTTTCCCGGTGCAGACGGAACAACATACCGTCTTGTTTCATCTGCTGTAATGATTGCGCCTACTTTTTTAAACTGATCCGCATTTGCCAGAGAACTTCCTCCGAACTTAACTACTTTTTTCACTCTTTCTTTCCTCCAAATGTAGAACTGATGCAGCGTCTGTGTCCGCTGCCTGACTTCATCTATTCATTGTACTTCCTGCTGACGACAAAAAGTATCGTTATAAGCGTAATTTCAGAACGCTCTCGGTAAAGTATTATAACGCCTTGATCTCTGATTGTAAATATTTTTCCTGTTCATAAAGTGGTTTTCTTACCTTTTTTCTTGTAATTTCTACAAGACCCAACATCGTCATATCAACCAAAGTTGTTGGAATGGGATCTTTCGACAAGAAATTTCGAAACTCTTTTAACAAAAGCTGCGTATCTTCTTCTGATTCGAGATTGACAAAATCAACGAGGATAATTCCAGAGAGATTTCGCAGACGGATCTGTTTTGCCGCTTCTTTTGCCGCTTCCAAATTGACTTTCAGCGCACCTGCTCCGCTTTGTGACTTTACTGCCATTTTCCCGGAATTGACATCGATTACTGTAAGAGCTTCTGTTGGCTGAATGATGAGATAGCCGCCGTTTTTCAGCCATACGAATTCTCTCAGCGCTTTTTCCAAAGCTGTTTCCGTAGAATACAATTTGCAAAGAGGGAAATCCGGATTATCATAAAGCCTGAGAAGCCCTGCTTTTTCCGGGAATTCCGCATAAAAGTATTCTTGTATTTCGGTATACAATTTTTCCCCTTCTACAATGATTTCTTCCATACCTTCCATATATACGTTCTTTAAATCAGAGATATACGCAGGAGGAGCTGATTTCAGGCATGAAAAGCAGACGCGGGACAATGCGTTTTTTAAAAGACGTTCATATTCTTCTTTTAAATGTTCAATTTCTTCAACCACTTCTTCAAAAGGAGCATTTTTTGCATTTGTCCGTATGATGATCCCAAAGTTGTCATTTTTCATATTTGCCAAACGCTCCTTGAATTCATCCCGAAGTGTGCGGGAAATTTTCGAGGACACGCCAATGCGGGTATTTCCGTGAGTTAATACGACATATCTTCCGGTAAAACTCAGTTTGGAAGTTACTGTAGGGGCTTTTGTTTTCACAGCTTCCCGACTGATCTGCACAACAAGTTCATCCCCGATACAAAGTGACTTTTTCCCTGATTTATGTGTAAAATATGCATTTTCTGCATCTTTCAGATCAAAATAGCAATTTACGCCTTTTGCTACTTCTATAAAGGCTGCGCCTATATTAGGAACAATATTTTGCACCTTTCCGATATAAATATCACCCAATTTTTGGGCAGAAGCCAGTTCTTCTTCTACACTGCTGTGTATTTCAACAATGTCATCTTCTTCAATAAGATACGTTCGTATTTTGTTTTTATTTTTCTCTATCAGTATTTTTCGTTTCAAGATGAACCCTTCCCTCTGTGATTACAGTTCTGATACTGAGTCTGAGCGGATTTCTCTGCCCAAACTTTCAAGTGAAACTAAGTTTCTTTCTCCATTTTCGCCTTTGTTTGCATACATTTCAAGACGATGATAGGCGAAACGCACATCTTCTGAAATTTTTGCATAATCAGAAAATGTTTCCATTACAAGATCCGGCTTTAGATTTTCCGAACTGCCTGCTGCAAGAAGCAGGTAGATCTTATCTTCGCGTATTTCCCAAGCATCGATAAGAGAACGGATATCAACCATTCGCTCGCTGCGCTTTGTCTGTTTCATAACCTGAATCTTCGGCTGAGACATAAATTCTCCGAACTGTTTCTCCCAATCGGAAGGAAGTTCTCCTTTCCTGACAGAAACAAGATAATCAGCGCCTGCAAGAATAGTCATTCCGGTTTGCTTTTTTTCTTCTGAGATTTGTCTGAAACTAACAACTTCAATTCCTTCTACGCAAGCTTCATTCATACGTTTTACCGCTGTTTGGCTGTCTATCGTCTCTGTCAGTTCAATGTCGAAATATTCTCCGTCGCTTGTCAGACCGATTCCAAGCGGACTTGCAAAGGACATGATCATATGGGGACTGTAACCGCCTGTAAAAGCAATCGGGATCTCTGCACGGCGCATTACTTTCTGAAAAAATCGCATGACATCAAGATGCCCGATAAAACGAAGCGCCCCATATTTTTTGAATTTAATTCTTACCTTCATAACAGACACCTCCTCCGAATTTTGCAGCGCCGCATCCGGAACAATGTTCACGACAATTTGGCGTTACTTCCGCATTCATCGCTCTTTCCCATTCTTTTCTGAGGAACTTGCGGCTGACACCTGTGTCAATAAAATCCCAAGGGAAAAGTTCGTCTTCCTCTCTCATGCGAAGCGTGTAAAACTCTTTCTTGATTCCGGTATTCAAAAAAGCCTGTTCCCACAGATCATCCCGGAAACTTTCTGTCCAAGAATCAAACAGGCATCCCAGTCGGTAAGCCTCTTCAATCACTTTCCCGATCCGTCTGTCTCCCCTTGCCATGACTCCTTCTAATACGGTTACTTCTGCATCATGCCAATTATATTTTAAACTTTTCCGGTTTAACTGCTCTTTGAACTCATCATTTACAAGATGTGCTCTTCTCGTATATTCCTCGGCTGTACACATTGCTGCCCACTGAAACGGTGTAAAAGGTTTTGGCACAAAAAAAGAAGAACTTGCTGTAATCTGACATTTTCCATTTCTTTGATCTTTCGGAATTTCATAATATCTGCGGGCAACTCTTTCACACAGGTGGGCAATTTCTTTCATGTCCTCTTCTGTTTCGGTTGGAAGACCAAGCATAAAATAGAGCTTTACTTTTGTCCATCCGCCTTCAAAAGCCTGTCCTGCGCCTTCCATAATATCTTCTTCTGTAAGACCTTTGTTAATCACGTTCCTCATTCTCTGTGATCCGGCTTCAGGAGCAAATGTAAGACTGCTCTTTCTGATATCTTGAACTTTGCTCATTACATCCAAAGAAAACGCATCGATCCTAAGAGATGGCAATGAAATGTTAATTGCTTTTTCTTTGAATTCATCAATCAGGAACATGACCAGTTCTTTTAATTCAGAGTAGTCACTGGAACTTAAGGAACTAAGTGAAATTTCTTCGTGTCCTGTGTTTGTCAACATCGTTTTGGCATATTCTTTCAGACGCTTCACATTACGTTCCCTTGTAGGACGGTAGATCATTCCTGCCTGGCAAAAACGACATCCGCGAATACAACCGCGCTGAATTTCAAGGACGACTCGATCTTGTGTTGCTTTGATAAAAGGGACGACCGGATTCATAGGGTATGTTGTATCGGTCACATCCATTACAACTTGCTTTTTTACACTTTCAGGAGCATGAAAATTGTTCGGAGTAAATGATTTCAACGTGCCGTCATCATTATATTCAACATCATAAAAAGCCGGAACATAAATTCCTGCAATTTTTGCAGCTTGTTCAAGAAATTCAATTCTTGTTTTTCCTTCTGCCCGACATTTTTTGTATGTGTCAAGCAGTTCATCATAAGAAGTCTCTCCCTCTCCGATATAAAACAAATCAAAAAATTCTGCAAGAGGTTCAGGGTTATATGCACAGGGACCTCCTCCGATCACGATTGGATCGTTTTCGGTACGGTCGCATGAATGCATCGGAATTTGACTCAACTCTAAAATCTGCAAAATATTTGTATAACACATCTCAAATTGAATTGTAATTCCTAAAAAGTCAAATTCCCTGATTGGATCCTGAGACTCCAGTGCAAAGAGAGGGAGTTTTTCTTTGCGCATAATTTTGTCAAGATCTGTCCATGGAGAATAAACACGTTCACACCAGACATCGTCTCTTCTGTTAAACATATCATATAAGATCTGAATACCGAGATGTGACATTCCTATCTCATAAACGTCAGGGAAGCACATCGCAAAGCGGATATCGATCTGATCCTTGTCCTTCATCACCGAGTTCACCTCATTCCCAATATAGCGGGCAGGCTTTTCGATATTTAATAAAATATCATCAGTTAAAGCTAATTTTCTCATAATTTTCCTTTCGTTTTTATTTAACATATACAAAAATCAACTTTCTGTTCTTTTTCGATTTCGCAGAATACCTTCTGAAACAGTACTCCAGACCGCAATATTATATACTTTTTGAGAAAGGAGTTCAAGGAAATATAAAAAATAGAACCTTTAAAATCTTTTCATTTTTACAGCTATTTTTATATTTGTACTGAAATGAATGTGATAATCTAAATTTTTATAAATCTTTCCATACTTCCTTTACCGTTTCCATATCCACATTTCTTTCAATCTCATTTATGATTTTTGTACTGTTTACGTTTGCTACTTCTGTATGGTTCTGATCCATATATACGAAAAAGATAAAACAAAGAATGCCGATTACGAGCCGCATATAAAAACTGCCGCTTGTATCCTCGCTGGAAGCATTTTCAGACTGCTCTTTACAAAGATTTCCGTAGCGGGGATGAATCGGCGGAAAAGAATCACGGTCGCCGGAAAGTTGTTTTGCCTGCCGAAGCAGCTCCTTACGTCTTAGTTGTTCCTCGGTCATATTGTTTCCTTTCTCTGTATCCCTTTTTCATGATCGGATTTTTAAGAAGAAAAAAGCATAAGATATCGTTTTACAACATCTTATGCTTTGCCGTTCCTTTCTATACCGTTTTACAGCAGCAGGACTGCTTCTTATCTGTCTGCCAGTTCATTTATAATATCTTCCCATGTAACGCCGCGCTCCACCATGAGAACCATTGCATGGTATAAGAAATCTGAAATCTCATATTTGATTTCTTCCGGATTTGGATTTTTGGCTGCAATCACAATTTCTGTAGCCTCTTCTCCTACTTTCTTTAAAATTTTATCGATGCCTTTATCAAATAAATAATTCGTATAGGATCCCTCTTTTGGATTTTGCTTCCGATCTTCGATTGTACTATATACCGTTTCAAATACTTGAAGCGGATTTTTTGCATCGTAATCAGCACCTACAATCGTTGTATAAAAACAGGATCTGTTGCCTGTATGGCATGCCGCGCCGACTTGATCGACTTTTGCAAGCAGGGTATCTTTATCGCAATCGACAGACAGAGATTTCACATATTGAAAATGTCCGGAGGTTTCTCCTTTGACCCACTGTTCCTGTCTGCTTCGACTGTAATAAGTCATACGTCCTGTTTTCACTGTATGATCAAATGCCTCTTCATTCATATATGCCATCATCAGAACTTCATTTGTTTTATAATCCTGTACAATTACAGGTATCAGTCCATCTGAATTTAATTTAAACTCAGAAAAATCCATCATGCTTTCAAAGGATGTCATTTTAATCCCTGACTGCATACAGACCTCTTTAAACTGATTAAAATCCATTTCCATACTGCTGATAAACATTCCTGAAACACCTTTGACGCCATCGCTTTTTAAAATCCTTAATATTTCGCTTTCATCCATTGTATCTGTTACGACAACACAAGGAATTTCTGTAATATTTACAACGGAATTCAAATCAAGGCGATGCATAAATACAATTTCAGAACTGTATTTTTCAATCAAATGCTGTTGTTTAAAAAGCGTATCAAAATCATTTAAGGATACTGCTATTTTTTCTTTTCCGAAACGCAGGGAAACTTCTTTGATCAGATCGATTGAAACTTTTTTTGAAAAGTTAAGCATGGCGCGTTTTACGCCTGCATAAAGAAGTTTTTTGACATCTTCTGCTCTTCGGATGTTTCCGCCGGCAACCATCGGAATACTGATAATACGGTTTATTTTTTTGATCAGGTCAATGGACTCTTCATGTTCTTCATCTGAATCCGAAAGATCAAATACAAGCAGCTCATCTGCCCCATTTGTATTATACTGTTTTGCAAGTCCGATTACATCTTCTGTCAATACGGTGTGGTCGTCAAACCACTTTACCGCCTTTCCTCCTGCAATAAAAATGCAGGGAGTCAGTCTTTTATAACTCATGATTCATTCTCCTAATTTTCTTTTATTTGTACGAACCAGTATGTCAAGTCTGGCGTCCATTACAGCGCGCCTTTTGTAGACCATACTTCTGTCATTCTCGGTTCTGGAGAAACTGCCATATCAAGTGCTTTTCCAAACACTTTGAAAAGTGCTTCTGCCATATGATGATTATTTCCTCCGTCTAAGATTTTTAAATGCAGATTCATCTGTGCACTGTATGAGACGGCATAAAAAAATTCTTTTACCATCTCTGTATCCATTGTTCCGAGTTTATCTGTTGTAAATAAAGCGTCATATTTAAAATAAGGGCGACCGGAAAGATCGACTGCGCAAAGGGCAAGTACTTCGTCCATAGGGAGGACAAAATAGCCATATCTTTTGATCCCTGCTTTATCGCCAAGCGCTTTTCTGATTGCCGTTCCAAGAACAATCCCTACATCTTCAATCGTATGATGACTATCGACTTCAAGATCTCCGTTTACTTTTACCTCAAGATCAAACAGTCCATGTCTGGCAAATCCATCCAGCATATGATCAAAAAAAGCAATTCCTGTATCTATTTTGTTTTTGCCCTGCCCATCTAAATTAATAGACAATGTGATATCTGTCTCTTTTGTTTTCCGCGCACAATCCGCAGTACGTCTGTTATTTTCACTCATTACACTGCTCTCCTCTTCCTGTTTCAAAACGGACTTTTATCGAATTTGCATGAGCTGTCAGATGTTCCGCTTCAGCAAACCGTTCAATATCCAGATGAATCTTCTCAAGCGCTTCTCTAGAGTAAGAAATGATACTTGATTTTTTAATAAAATCATCAACTGAAAGCGGAGAGAAAAATTTTGCTGTTCCGTTTGTCGGAAGAACATGATTCGGTCCGGCAAAATAATCGCCGAGAGGCTCACTTGAATTCTCCCCGATAAATATAGCTCCTGCATTTCGGATCTTTGTCATCACTTCAAAAGGAGACGCAGTCATAATCTCAAGATGTTCAGAAGCAATCTCATTTGCAGCATCGATTGCTTCATCCATCGTATCTGCCACAAGGATATGACCGTAGTTATCAAGCGATTTTCGAATAATCTCTCCTCTTGATAATTGCTGGATAAAAAGTTCTGTCTGTTCAGAAACCTTTTCTGCCAGTTCCATACTTACTGTCACTAAAATTGCGCTTGCCATTTCATCATGTTCTGCCTGAGACAAAAGATCAGCGGCAACGTAGCGGGGATCTGCCGTTTCATCTGCAAGTACAAGAATCTCACTTGGTCCGGCAATCGAATCGATACTTACATGACCGTACACCGCCTTTTTCGCCAGTGCGACATATATGTTTCCGGGACCGACAATCTTATCTACTTTCGGAATACTTTCGGTTCCGTAAGCAAGAGCAGCGATTGCCTGGGCGCCTCCGATTTTATAGATTTTGTCCGCTCCGGCCTCTTTTGCAGCCACAAGCGTTGTCGGCGTTACTTTTCCGTCTTTTCCGGGCGGAGTCACCATGATGATCTCTCTTACGCCTGCTGTTTTTGCCGGAACGATATTCATAAGAACAGAGGAAGGATATGCTGCCTTTCCTCCGGGCACATACACGCCTACTTTGTCAAGCGCCGTCACTTTCTGTCCAAGGATCGTTCCGTCAGGTTTGCTGTCAAACCAACTGTACTGCATTTGTTTTGCGTGATAGGATTCAATGTTTTTCAACGCTTTTCTGATGACGGCAAGAAGGTCTTTGTCAATTTGAGCATATGCTTCTTCTATTTCTTCTTCTTTCACAAGAACAGAATCTTTGTCAAGACAGAATCCGTCAAATTTTTTTGTATAAGCAAAAAGAGCCTCGTCTCCCTTTTCTTTTACATCATCTAAAATCACTTTTACCTGCTCTTCGTATGCTCCGTAGCTATTGGGACTTCTTTTGAGCAAGTCTTCCAAAAGATTTTTTTTCGTAGTTTGATCTAATTTTTCAATTCGCATGACTGTTTTGCTCCTCCCGTAAAAGTTCTCTTAAATTTGTGATCAGCTTTTTGATCCGCTCATTCTCCATCCGCATACTTACCGGATTCACGATCATTCTTGCAGACAATGGGCAAACTTCCTCCAAAACAACAAGACCGTTCTCTTTCAGAGTCGTTCCGGTCTCCACGATATCAACGATCACTTCTGACAATCCAACAATCGGCGCCAGTTCGATAGAGCCGTTCATTTTAATCAATTCAACAGTCTGGTGTTTCTTATTATAAAAATAGTCTTTTGCAATGTTCGGATATTTTGTTGCAACTCGGATCAGTTCATGGCGATTGAGCAGATCTTTCGCCTCTTCACGTCCGCAAACGCACATTCTGCATTTACCAAAGCCAAGATCAAGTACTTCATGAACTTTACGTCCTTCTTCAATGATTGTATCTCGACCTGCCACTCCGATGTCAGCCGCTCCATACTCCACATATGTAGGCACATCCGGTCCTTTTGCCAGAAAAAACTTCAATTTCAGTTCTTCATTTATAAATATTAGTTTTCTTGAATCTTTCTCTTTCATTTCCTCACAAGTAATACCGAGACTCTCAAGCATCTTCATTGTCTTTCCTGCAAGTCTTCCTTTTGTAAGGGCAAATGTCAAATATCTCATACTGTGCTCCTTTTGTGCCATTTGCATTATTTTGCAATATCAGCCGTTTTCTTTTCTCCTGTAATTAGGTTCATCATTTCCAATCTCTTTTCATCAGACAGACAGATCAAAGCCGCAGCATTCTTTCTCTTTGCATACGCTTCATACGCAGATCTGTCTTTCCCTTTTTCCTGTTTGATCAGTTCGATACATCGCCCCTTCTGACGAAAACTTCCGGCAAGAATAATGGCATCACTTTCTGTTTTTTCTGTATATACAATGATATTTCTTCTTGTTGTCTCTACAGAGATTTTTTGTCGTGAAAGCGCGCTCATTAATTCATCAACGATAATTGCAAATCCGATTGACGGTGTTTCTTTTCCAAATTTCTCAAGAAGATGGTTATACCTTCCGCCTCTTACAATAGCGTCTCCTGTTCCATAAGTATATACGCGGAATACAATTCCCGTATAATAGCCGTAGCCGCCGCTCATACTTAAATCAAACGTCACATGATCTGATGCATGATATAACTGCAGAAGGTGACTGATCTGACGAAGTCTTGCAACTGCTGATTTTGCCTTCTCATCAATAGCAAATTGTTCTGCTTTGTCTAAGGCGTCTTCGGTTCCCATTAATTCAGGGAGAATTGAAAACGCTTTTCTGACCGTTTCATCTGCTTTTTTTTCTTCCAAAAGCTCTTCTGCCCCGAAAAAATTGCGGTTTCCGATCAGTTCCCGTATATGTTCAGCCGTTTCATCGTCTAATCGTGCTGCGGATAAAATACTTTGAAGAAAATCAACATGACCTATGCTGATCTGAAATTCTTCTAATCCGGCTTTTTTTAATGCGTCAGCAACCATTGCAATCATTTCTGCATCTGCTTCCACAGAATCAAGACCGATTAACTCTGCCCCTAACTGAGTGTTCTCTTTTAATCTGCCGCGATAACTGGAATGATTGATAAAAGTATTTCCTACATAACAAAATCTTAACGGAAACTCTTCTGTATCAAATAAAGTTGCTGCTGCTCTGGCAACCGACGGAGTAATATCCGGCCGCAGCGACAGTATATTTCCATCACGATCAAAAAATTTATACAGCTCCTGCGTCGAAGTCGAGCCGATCTCTTCCCGAAATACATCATAGTATTCAAATGTCGGAGTCTGAATATCTTCATATCCATACAGATGAAGCACTTGATTTAATTTTTTCTGCAATGTGAGTTTTATTTCACATTCCCTGCTATAAATATCCCTTACTCCTTCAGGAGTATGAAGTTTTTCTTCCATCACAAATAAAGCTCCTTTCACTTTACTGTGCTAATGCACTAAACACTTTCGGATATTATACGAATTTTCCTTTGATCTGTCAATCCCTTCCTTCAAGGTCTTTTTGTATACAATCAAGATACGGAACAAAATATCCCCTTTTCAGTTCCATAAACCAATTTGGTTCTAATTCGTCAAAGCGAACGCTTTTTCTTCCGCCATCTCTTGCTCGATCCCAAAATTTCTGTATTTGGCTATATCTCATATAATACAGTTCCTCTCTCGTTGTATAGTAGATCAGCAAAAAAGCAATGCCCCCCTGCTCTTCAAATTTCTGCATGAATTCAACCTGATGCTCATGGACATTTGCAAGGGGGAACGTATCCGTCTTACATTCTTTCGCATCAAAGCAAACAGGAATTCCCTGGACGGCGCCGATATAGTCAACGGTACTGACTTTATCGAAGTAAGCAAGGGTAATATGTCTGCTTTCCCGTTCGATTTTTACCGGAGTAATAGGAGTCGGTATCTTTTGAATCAAAGCAAGTTTCATCTGTGCATACTGTTCATTTGTCTGATTAATAAATTCTTCAAGCGTGGAACCGCGAAGTCCTCTGGAATTCCATGTCGCCACTTGTCATCACCCCTTTATCTGTACAGATTTTTTTAAATAGAGAAGGAACAGGTGCAGTAATCTGTCCTTCGGGGAGATTTTTAATGAGATCTTCGTCAGGAAAACAAAGCTGATATGCATGAAGAAGCTGGCTCTGCAGACCATACTTCTTTTTATAAACTTCATTTATTTTGAAATCTCCATATTTATAATCTCCGATGATCGGATGACCGATCGAAGCTAAATGGGCACGGATCTGATGTGTTTTTCCTGTGATAAGATGAACTTTTAAAAGAGTGACATTTTCGCCTGAACAAAGAGGCGTATACTCTGTTTCAATCGGAAGTGCATTCTTATCTTTTCGACAGTCGTTCATGACAGCAACTTTATTTGCTTTTGAATTCTTTTTCAAATAGCCCTGGATTCTTTGTTTCTCTTTTACACTTCCTGATACGAGACATAAATAATATTTAGCCAATGTACGCTTTCGGAACATTTCGCTTAATATCTGCAATGCATTTAAGGTTTTTCCTCCGGCAACGATCCCGCTTGTATTCCGGTCGAGCCGATTGCAGATAGACGGGCGGAACGTTTTTAATTCTTCCTTTGTAACCTGCCCTGTTTCTAAAAGATATTCTATAAGATACTCCACGAGGGAAACATCATCTTTGTTTGCTTTTTGAGAAAGCATGCCGACTGGCTTGTTCACAAAGATCACATTTTCATCTTCATATAAAATATCAAGGTTCACTTTGTCTTTTTTTCTGTTTTCGCTTACCGGTATAAAAAGTTCTTCCGGTACTTTTGAAAATTTTGCAATCGTTTCATCAGAAAAGAATAACTTTACTGTATCACCAACCGATAAAATTTCATTTCCAGAAGCCTTTTTTCCGTTTAATGTAATATTCTTTTTTCGAAGCATTTTATAGAGGAAGCTTTTCGGCGCCTGATCCAAATACTTTCCTAAAAATTTATCAAATCGCTGTCCCGCTTCATTTGAACGGATCTTCATCTCTTTCATTTCTCGTCGTTCCTCTTCCTGTTTACATAGAGATATTTAAGATAATACTGCGTATCGCAGTCTCTTTTTCCTTCGTATCTTCTTTTTCTACCGCCGCAATATTATTCAGTCCTTCGGCTCTTGTAATAAATGGTTTATATTCGTTTAAAATACGGATCTGCAGTCCGGTATATCCATTTTGCGCTAAAATTGTTTTGATATGACCAGCAAGCTCGGTTGTATTTACTTTCTTATAATGGGTATATCCGAAAATGTTGTGTCCTGAGATCACAATACAATCGACAGGCATAATATGATCTCTGCTTGTAATCACCATATCGTAACAAACTGTCAGCCTGTCTGTTTTTGAAGCAATCTCCCGGGCAGTTTTTTCATCTATGGAGCTATAGGGGAATCGCGTAATAACTCCGACAAGAGCTTTGGATGCCGGAAGGCAGCCTACAATGGCAACAACTGTAAGTAAATTCAATTTCGTTCCGGTTTGAAAATACCCGAGCAGCAGGATTGCAATGACAATGCCGAAATAGACGATTGTTCTTATTATTTCAATCGTTCTTTTGTACTTCAAATATCCAGGCATTCCTTTTTCAGTTTTCTTCATGATGTAAATAATTCCTCCACTTTCAAAATTAAGCTGACCGGCAGCAGTTTCGTCATAACATGTACCGATTTTATTCCTGTGCCATACACAGAAACAGCCTTTTTCTTTCTGCTGTCTAAGAGCGCCTTATGAACAACGTTTTCCGCCTGTGCCATATTTAGTTTTTTAAGTGGATTTTTCAATTCTCCGCTTCTCTTAAAAAATGCTGTATCAACAGGACCCGGACAAACAGCGGTTACATAAATGCCGTTTTCTTTTAATTCCTGTCCCAATGCGCGGGAAAAACTGTAAACACATGACTTTGATGCAGCATAAACTGCAAAATCCGGTTGTGGACAAAACGCTGCGGCGCTTGCTACATTCACGATTCGACTTCCAATACCCATATAGGGAAGTGTCATCTGAGTCATTCGAATCAAAGCAGTACAGTTCAGATCGATCATGTCTGTCTGAAGCCGTTTTCCTTCTTCTGCAATATCAGTAAATCTTCCGCTTTTTCCGAATCCCGCTGCATTTACAAGCATCCTCACATTCGGACGCCACCGATGAAGTTCTGTATAAAATTCCCTGTATATTTCTCTCTTCTGTAAATCTCCTGCGAAGATCCGAAGAGGAACATCTACTTCTTTGCGAAGCATTTCCAACTGTTCCTGTCTTCGGGCAATTACCCATATTTCATCGAGATCTTTATAAAAATATTCTAACTGATGAACAAATTCTCTTCCCATTCCCGATGACGCACCTGTAACAACTGCTATTTTCATCCTCTTTCATCCTCACTTTTTTCTATGCACATTTCGAATTGTTTTTTTCTTAAATTTTGTCTTTTTTCCTGTGTTGTCCTTTTTCTCATAACCTGTCTTTATACTGTTTTTTTCACGCCGCGGACGGATCAGACACTTCGGACCAAAACCGACCAGATCCATTCTGCCGGTTTTTTTCAGCGCTTCATATACAAGATCGTAATGTTTCGGATCGCGATACTGAATCAAAGCTCTCTGCATTGCTTTTTCGTGTGGGTTCTTCGGAACATAAACTGATTGACCCGTACGCGGATCAATTCCTGTATAATACATACAAGTTGACAGCGTTGAAGGAGTTGGATAAAAGTCTTGCACCTGCTCGGGCATATATCCAAGATCTCTGCAATATTCTGCCAGTTCAACAGCTTCTTTTAATGTTGAACCCGGATGAGAAGACATAAGATAGGGAACGAGATATTGCTCTTTTCCAAGCGCTTTATTCATCCTTTTAAATTGTCTTGTAAATTCTTCATATACCTGATGCTGCGGTTTCCCCATCAAAGATAATACAGGAGCGCTGATATGCTCAGGCGCGACTTTCAACTGTCCACTTACATGATATTGGCACAATTCTTTTAAAAATGTATTCTTCTGATCTGCCAGCAGATAATCAAATCGGATTCCGGAACGAATAAACACTTTTTTTACTTTCGGAATCTCCCTGAGTTTTCTCAGCAATGAAACATAATCACTATGGTCTGCGTTAAGGTTTTTGCACGGTTGTGGAAACAGGCACTGTTTTGTTTTGCAAACGCCATGCTCGAATTGTTTCCTGCAGGATGGATGACGGAAATTTGCAGTCGGTCCTCCCACATCATGGATATATCCTTTAAAGTCTTTCTCTTCGGTAATCTGTTTTGCTTCTTTCAGAAGAGATTCATGACTTCTGACTTGAACAATACGTCCCTGATGAAAAGTCAACGCACAGAAACTGCATCCTCCGAAACAGCCTCTGTTGCTGATCAGACTGAATCGGATCTCTGAAATCGCAGGAATACCGCCTTTGTCTTCATATGACGGATGATAAGTTCTCTGATACGGCAGATCATAAATATCGTCCATTTCGGTAACGGTCAAAGGCTTTGAAGGGGGATTCTGAACAACATATATCTGCCCGGAATACGGCTCTGCAAGCCGTTTTCCGTTAAACGCATCCGTATTCAGGTATTGTGTATAAAAACTTTTTGCGTATGTCTTTCGATCCGCTTTTAACTCATCATAAGAAGGGAGAAACTGTGCATCGTAAATATTTTCTTTTCCTTTTATTTTCACAACTGTTCCGTCGATATATGTGATCTCTTCGATCGGGATTTTTGCTTCCAAAGCTTCGGCAATCTCCGGGATCGAACGTTCTCCCATTCCATAGGAAATAATATCTGCGCCTGAATCCAAAAGAATCGACCGTTTCAACTGATCTGACCAATAATCATAATGAGCCATACGTCTTAGACTTGCTTCGATCCCACCTAAAATTATCGGTGTCTTTTTGTACTTTTGCCGAATTAAATTTCCATAGACGACACAAGCGTGATCCGGTCGTCTTCCCATCTCTCCGCCAGGTGTGTATGCGTCTGTCTTTCGACGTTTTTTCGATACCGAATAATGATTTACCATAGAATCCATATTTCCGGCCGACACAAGAAATCCTAATTTGGGTTCCCCATATATACAGATACTTTCAGGATTCTTCCAATCAGGCTGAGAGATGATCCCGACCCGATATCCTCTCGACTCTAAAAGACGACTGATAATCGCATGTCCAAAGGATGGGTGATCCACATATCCATCTCCGATGACATAAGCAAAATCAACACTGTCCCAACCTCGTTTTTCCATATCTTCTCTGCATATCGGTAAAAAATCATGATTCATATTTGTCAATTCAGCACCTCTCATATGTGTTTTTTAAAACATCAAAAAAGTCTCGGATAAAGTAATCTGCTGCAGCTTTTTTGGCAGCTTTATCTGCCCGTGTAAATTCATCGTCTACGGCACATACTTCCATACCTGCATTTTTACCTGCTAAGATTCCATTTATAACATCTTCAAATACAAGACAATTTCCCGGATCTACATTTATATCTTCTGCAACTTTCAGATAAACATCCGGAGCCGGTTTTCCTGAAGCTACTTCAGAAGAGGTTCGAACAGAATCAAAATACTTTGTCAGTCCTCTCCCTTTGAGCGCGGCTTCTGCAATCTCCCGATCGTTGCTCGTTGCAATGCCAAGGCGAATACCGTCTTTTTTCAGTTGATCAAGAAATTCAACGGCGCCGGGTTTCGGAAATACTTTCGTCGCATAAAGTCTAACCGTCATATCGCGCCATTCCTGCATTACATTTTCCACTGTTTGATCCAAAGTTGTAAATGTACGAACGAAATACTGTGCCGTTTCGACATAACTCATGCCTTCGATATCTTTATGAAATGTTGCCGGTGCAGTCAGATTATATTTGTCCATATAGATCCGATCCACTTCCGGCCAGATCCACATTGAATCTACCAGTGAACCATCCATATCAAAAATGACTGCTTTTTTCCCTGTCAGCATAATTGTTTTACCTCTTCTTCCGTTAATTTTCTATATTCTCCGGGGTTTAACAAAGGATCAAGTGTCAAAGTCCCGAAGCGGATCCGCTTCAAATAAACAACTTCTTTACCCGCTGCATGAAACATTCGCTTAACTTGGTGGAATCTTCCCTCTCTGATCGTAAGAAGTATTTCCGAATCCCCTTCCGGCTGTTCTGCTCTTTTTTCGCCGTTTATCCATTGCTCCTCTTGAATTTTCTGCTCTTTATGTACGGAAAGGATTTCCAAAACAGCAGGCATAGTCAGTTTTTCATCCCCGATATCAACCCCTCTTTTAAACCATTCCACATCCTTTTCCGTTACAATTCCATTTACTTTTGCATAATAAACTTTGTCCACATGCTTCTTCGGCGAAAGAAGACGATGCGCCAGTTTTCCGTCGTTTGTAATTAAAAGAAGTCCTTCGGTATCTTTATCCAATCGACCTGCCGGAAACAGATCTTTTCTTTTTGTTTCTTTGATAAGATCAATCACTGTCCGCTCCTTTCGGTCTTCTGTTGCTGACACCACTCCGGCGGGTTTATTTAACATATAATATTCATAGCCTGAATAAGAAATCAGTTCCCCTTTTAAAAAGATCTGATCCTTCTGCGTATCAACTTTCCGATCGGACTGTTTTTCTATTTGATCATTAATCACAACGAAGCCTTTTGCAATTTCTTTTTTCACCTGACTTCTTGAACCGCATCCCATTTCTGTTAAATATTTGTCTAATCTTATTTTCATGAGGATTGCCACCGCCATCCCGGCAAATATTTATTCTTCAAGATTTGTCCCGACAGTTTTCCGAAACCGAGAGAATACCCGTCCACACAGACAAGATACCAGCCTTTTGCCTGCAAAGAGACAAGATCTTCGACATCAAGTGTCTCACCTTTCAAATATTTGATAACCCGATCGTCGCCAACAGAAAGATCGAGCACATTCTCATATTCTTCTTTTTTTAAGTTCATTGCTAGAGCCTGGCTTGGTTCAAAACGTCTCTTTTTCAGTTCTCCCAAAAGGAGTCCTGATCTCAGAAAGCGTACTCCGTTTAACTTTGGAAGGCCTTCCGGCATATAGTAGACGTTTTCTCCCCGTATATCAATTCTGTCAGGATCAAAGATTCTGTTTATCTTTTTTAAAAATTCTGTAAGTTCCTCGGGAAGTTTTTTCTCTTTTCCGTTTTTATTTCGAAGAATTTTTTCTCCTTTCGCTGTTTCTTTTGAGAAACAATTTTCTTCCCCTTTTTTTAAGAGTGCAATGAAATGCCCTTCCCCTTCCATTTTGTGCGGGAAAATGCGAACTGTTTTTTTGAGATCTTCATTTCCTGTCAAAGAAGCTTTTGGTATTCCGGCAGAAAATCCTTCATATCCATCCACTTCGCAAATCGCAAATTGAGGAAACTCTTCTAAAAGAAATTCGATCGTCTGTTCGTTTTCTTCTGGAGAAAAGGTACACGTAGAATAGAGCAGCATTCCTCCTTCTTTCAGCATCTGAGCCGCCTGAGTGATAATACTTCTTTGAATTTTTGCAAAAAACGCCGGTCCGTGTTCCTCCCATGCCCGCACCATTTTCCTGTCCTTTCGGAACATACCTTCACCGGAACAAGGCGCGTCAATCAAGATTTTGTCGAAATATTCCGGGAAATAATTTACAAGTTTCCCGGGTTCTTCGCTTAAAACAAGAACATTGCCGAGTCCGAAAAGTTCAATGTTTTTCAAAAGCCCTCTTGCCCGCGAATTACTCAGATCATTTGCGATCAAAACTCCGGTTGAATTCAGCCTGGCTCCCAATTCTGTAGCCTTTCCTCCCGGCGCCGCACACACATCAAGCACTCGATCACCCGGTTCGATCGGGATTCGGTTAGCCGGCGTCATAGCGCTTGGTTCCTGTAAATAGTATAAGCCTGCAAAATAATACGGATGCTTTGCCGGCTGATATTTCTCTCCGTCATAGTAAAAACCGTTTTCGATCCACGGAATAGGACGAAGCGGCCACGGGGCAATTTCCAAGAAACGTTCTGTTGATATTTTTGATGTATTTACGCGAAGTCCATAATGGCGGGGTTCTTCATAACATTTTAAATAATCGTTATACTCCCCGCCAAGCAGACTTTTCATTTTTTCTTCAAATTCGATCGGTAGATTCATAGTATTTCCTCTGTTTTCTGTCATTCTTTAAATAATGCTTCTTTCATATGTTATATATCATACCATGTTTTTTCTCTGCATAAAAGACTTTCCGATAATTCTTCTACTTGTTAAGCCGAGCTTTTATTTTTCGATCTTCCACATATTTCAAAGGGGCATATGGATTGACACTGATTTCTTTTCCGTCTTTCCAAAGATATATTCCGAGATGTAAATGAACCGGGAATTTTCCTGTTGTTCCCTCCTCCTTGCTGTATCCGGTATCTCCCATGAATCCGATCACATCGCCGGCATGGATAGAATCTCCTTCTTTAAATCCCGTATAAGAACTTAGATGCGCGTAATAGAAATAAGCTCCTTGTGGGGCAGTGATCCCAATACGATATCCTCCTAACTCCAGCCAGCCTACGGAGGTGACCGTTCCATCTGTCATACTTACAACGGGAAACAGATTCGGCTGATTAACGGACGGCATAATATCTGTTCCTTCATGCTTTCTGTTACCCTGGTAAGTTCGATCCAGCATCCATGAATCGGAAAAAGTAACGTTTAGTCTTTCCGCCTCATATTCCGCTACAGGAAAATATTCCAGATCATTCCAAACCGCCCTGCATGTTTCCAAATAAGACTGCCATCCTTCTAAATGAGACCACCGCTTTTCGGCCTTTCTCATATCCGAATAGACGTCTTGTGTTCCGAAATCACTTTCCAGCCAATATAATCCGAGAATTTTTCCCGGATCGTCACTTTGTTTTATTTTTTCGAAGATATCATCTGGAACAGACTGCCTGCGAAACAGATCAGAACAGATCACCTCTTCTGACAAACGACTTTCTCTGCTTTGATACTGAAGTTTCGGAAGCCAGATTGCCGCAAAGAAAGCAGAAAAAAACAAAGCGGCAGACAGGATCATAAACCTTTCCCAAAATTTTGTTCTTCTTTTTTTAACTATTCCCACATTCTGATTCTTTCCTTTCATGAACAGATACATCAATTCCTTTCTGCCTTTCACTATATGTTATCTTCATACAAAACATGTGCGTATCATACACATTATTATATAGTTAATCCGGCGGTGAAAGGAGAATGGTTGTGATTCGGTTATTTCATAAAAGTTCATCTGAAAAAATCAGGTTTTTTAATATGGGAAGCATTACAGTTTTCCTTTTTCTTACGATGCTTATTTCACCGGATATCGTCTTCTCAGGAACTGCAGACGGACTTTTGCTTTGGTTTAACACCATTTTTCCGACACTCTTTCCATTTATGTTTATCACTGCTGTTCTTTTAAAAAGCGGAGGTTTACATATCATTGCGCAGATTGCAGGCAAACCTGTCGGAAAAATATTTTCGATATCTGCAGCAGGTGCTTTCTCAGTGATTTCCGGATTTTTATGCGGATACCCGATGGGGGCAAAAATTACTGCAGACCTTGTAAACGCAAACAAAATCAACCGTTCGGAAGCTGCTTATCTGCTCTCTTTTTGTAATAATACAAGCCCTGTTTTTATCGTTAATTTTATCATACACAAGGTGTTCCAAAGTGAAACATTTCTTGTGCCTTCACTTGTTATTTTGATTGGAGTTCCGATTATACTTAGTTTCTTTTTCAGAAAGTTTTATCTTCCGTATGACAATGGCAATGCAAAGTCTTTTTCTTCAGAAGAAAATAAGGAATCATTTTCATTTCGTATCTTTGATGAATGTATTATGGACAGTTTTGAAAATATCGTAAAGGTAGGCGGTTATATCATTATTTTTTCCGTATTCATACGCCTTTTATCACGATTTACGGCTGATATACCTGCTCTTCTTTATCTATTGCCTGTTTTAGAGATGACAAATGGGATTTTAATTCTTTTTGAGCAATTCGAACAGATTACCGTTTCTTATCCGCTTATTATTGCTCTCACTTCCTTTGGAGGCGTATGTGCTCTTGCACAAACAAAAAGCATGATTCATTCATCAGGAATTCCTTTTTTCCCGTATGTAATCCAAAAAATAATAACTGCCATAATTTCTGCAGCAGCCGCATACTGCTACGTCATATTATTTTAATCACAGGAAGTGCAAAAGGCACATTCCGAGACTGCAAGCGGTCGCCATTGCCAAAAGAGCAGATCTCTTCCACTTTTAACGTGAAGAGATCTGCTCTCATCTTTCTTTTTATGACAGATAATCCTCTTTTAAGCACAATCTTTTAGAACAGTACATCCTGAGAATCATATGCTCCCGGATCTTCTTCCTCCGGTATATCCAGCTCTGCACGGTTCGCCCGAACTGTTTCGTAACATTCCTGCAGAGAACTGATCAAGCCGTCATACTTCGTCGTATAACTGTCCAGTGTATGTCCGATGATACTTTCGGCATTTGCCATCAAATCATCCGTATACTGGATTGCGCCGATTCGGATCGCATTCGCATCTGTTGTTGCATTATCTATAATTTCCTGAGCCTGTGCCGTAGCTTGCGTTACGATCTCATTTGCCTGCGCGTAAGCCTGCTGCATGATCTCATGTTCACTGACAAGTTCTGTCGTCTGCACCTGTGCCTCTTCAATCATCGCATCAGCTTTCGCCTGTGCATCAGCAAGAATCGCATCACGATTCGCAATGATCTTCTGATAACGCTTTATCTCGTCAGGAGTCTTCATTCGAAGTTCTCTCAAAAGTTCTTCTAAATGTTCTTTATTTACAATAATCTTTGTTGTTGATAATGGCTGGAATTTACAGTCACGATCGATGTACTCTTCAATCTCTTCGATAATCTGCTCTATACGGCTGCTCATTTGTTACACTCTCCTTTTGTATTCATCTTTTTTTCAAGTTCTAACGCGACTGCTTCCGGCACAAATTGTGTTAAATCTCCCCCAAAAGCAGCAATTTCTCTTACTGTTGTAGAACTTAAATAAGAATATTCAATACTCGTCGTCAAAAACATCGTCTCTATATTCGGATCCAGTTTCTGATTCGTCTGTGACATCTGAAGTTCATACTCGAAATCTGTAATCGCTCTCAGACCTCTTATTACAAGTCCGGCATCCATTCGAGCCGCAAACTCAACTAAAAGTCCGTCAAACGGAACGATTCGAATATTATTGAGATCTTTTGTCACTTCTCTTAACATTTTAACACGTTCTTCTACAGAAAACAACGGAATTTTTGCTTTATTGCTCAATACGCCGACAATTAATTCATCAACAATTTTACAAGATCTGCGCATAATATCTATATGACCGTATGTAACCGGATCAAAGCTGCCCGGATAAATTGCTCTTAACATATTTCTTCCTTCCCCGCCTTCTCGATAAACAGGTGTTTATTCGTTTTATATACTTTTTCTCTTAGAATTTCAAATCCAAGATCTTTCAAATAAGAAAAATCCGTATCTTTTGAAGCTTCTACGATAATCTGTGTATCTTCATATACAAGATCTGAATCGGACAAATATTCCAACACTTTTCGTTCCAGTTCTCTGTCATATGGCGGATCTAAAAAAATATAATCGAATACTTTTTCTCCTTCTAATCTGTAAAGTGCGTTCATGACATCCGATGTCAAAGTAACTGCTTTTCCCGCAAGTTTCGTAAACTTCAAATTCTCTTTAATACAGTCCATCGCCTTTGGATTGTTTTCTACGAAAACAGCTTCCCGGGCGCCTCTGCTGAGAGCCTCGATCCCGATGCCTCCGCTGCCTGCGAACAAATCAAGAAAGACGCAGTCAAACATTGCCGGTCCGATCATATTAAACAAAGTTTCTTTGATCCGGTCAGTCGTAGGTCTTGTATCCATTCCGTCTAAAGTCTTTAATCTGAGACTTCTTGCACTTCCTGCAATCACGCGCATAAAACGACACCTCATTTCTTTAACAACTACGCAAAATTTTATCAGAAAAAAACGCCCGGGTCAACCCGGACGTTTTTTTCTTTTAATCCAGTTCTCCGTTTCTTACGAAGTGCTGTGGCAGCAAACTTTTCTTATCGAAAAGAAGCATTATTTACCTGCCATCTGTTTTTCCTGCTGCTCGATCATTTTCTTGACCATATATCCGCCTACAGATCCGTTCTGTTTTGAAGTGAGGTCTCCATTGTAACCGTCTGTCAACGGTACTCCGAGCTCACTTGCCACTTCATACTTGAATTTGTCCAAAGCGCCTTTTGCCTCCGGTACTGCTGCTCTGTTAGATGAACGATTTGCCATGATCAATTTCCTCCTTTTGCATTTTAACGGCCTTAGCCATTTTCGTTTGTTGTAACAATTTTCCGGCTGCATCTGTATGTAATCTGCCGCTCATGCAGCCGGTTACAATACATTTGCTTTCCGTTTGTTTTGTTACGCTCATAGTATATGGAGGAAAGTATTTTTTAAACAGGAAATTTTTTACAGATCCTTTTCTACTATAATGTTGTTTCCAGCATAATCTGCTGTATTTTATTATCAATATATTTTTTTAAATTTCTATAAGACTCCGCTTTCAGTTCGGGATCTTTTTTTAAGATCATATTCGCTGCTTCCCCGGCATTTTTTAACACTTCCGCATCTTGAAAAACATCTGCAATCTTAAAATCAAGCAGACCGCTTTGACGTATTCCAAACAAATCTCCGGGACCTCTCAGACGCAGATCTTCATTTGCGATAAAAAAACCGTCATTTGAATGATTTAAAATCTCAAGTCTTTCTTTTGTTTCGTCAGATTTAGAAGCGGACATAAAAATACAATAAGACTGATGCCCTCCTCTTCCGACTCGTCCTCGAAGCTGATGAAGCTGCGCCAGCCCGAATCGTTCTGCATTTTCAATCAACATAACCGTCGCATTCGGCACATCAATTCCGACTTCTACTACGGTTGTTGATACGAGAACCTGAATTTCATTTTTTCCAAACGCAGACATCACCTCGTCTTTTTCCTTCTGTTTCATTTTTCCGTGAAGGCATCCTACACAGATATGATTTCCCAGTTCTTCGGCAAGCATTTGAGAATAATCCGTAACATTTTCAGCCTCCAGGCTTTCGCTTTCTTCAACCATAGGACAGATTACATAACATTGCCGCCCCATAGAAACCTGCTTCTGAATAAATCGGTATGCCTTTTCCCGATATTCCGTATTTACTACGCAATTTTTAATCGGCAAACGATTTTTGGGCATTTCATTGATGACCGAGATATCCAAATCCCCGTATAAAATAATTGCAAGCGTCCTTGGGATCGGTGTTGCGCTCATAACGAGAATATGAGGCGTTCTTCCTTTTTGTGCAAGTGTTTCCCTCTGCCTTACTCCGAAGCGATGTTGTTCATCTGTAACGACAAGCGCAAGATCATGATAGATTACTTTTTCCTGGATAAGAGCATGTGTTCCGATTATAATCGAAACCTCTCCTGACTCAATCCGTTTATAAGCATCCCTTTTTTGACGCGTTGTCATAGAACCTGTTAAAAGTTCCGCCTGAACAGGAATCTTGTATGCTTCCAGCATATTTGTTATATTTTCATAATGCTGAACAGCCAGCACTTCCGTAGGCGCCATAAGAGCGCCTTGATATCCGTTTAAGGCAGTCAGCAAAAGCGCTAAAAACGCAACGATTGTTTTTCCTGATCCTACGTCACCTTGTACAAGTCTGGACATGACATTTGCACTTTGCATATCCTGTTTTATCTCGGTCCAAACTTTCATCTGGGCATTCGTAAGTCGGTAAGGAAGGGCTCCTAAAAATTGCTCAATCTGTGGGACTTCTTCAAAACAAAACGGATTTTCACTGCGATTTTCTGATTCTTTCATCCTCCGCAAAGATAAAATAAAAACCAGAAATTCTTCAAATACAAATCTTTCTCTCGCTGTGCAAAACTGCTCTTTTCCTGTCGGAAAATGCATTGTCTGAATCGCTTCTTTGTATTCAGGAAAACGATACTTAAGACGAAGCTCTTCAGGAAGAAGATCTTGCTCGTCTTCTGCAAAAGATATGGCCTGTTTTACAGCTTTTATTACAGCGTTGTTTGTCAAACCGGCAGTCAAACTGTATATCGGTTGCATTGTATGTCTCTTTTCCTCATACTTGAATGCCGGATAAAAGATTTCAGGGTGCTCCATTACAAGTTCATTTTTCTTCCGTACAATACGCCCGCGCAGAATAAGCACTCCCCCTTTGGCAAGAGTGCTTCGTAAAAAAGGCATTCGATACCAAACAACTTTCAATATTCCCGTCACATCTTTTAAATGAAGAGTCGTAACTTGCATTTTTGAATTAGCAGATACCTGGATTTTGCCGAAAACCATTCCTGATACAGTGCAGGTTTTTCCTTCTTCTGCCTCACCGATTGAAACCGGATCTTCAAAGATTTCGAATCCTTTTGGATAATAACGGATCAGATCATCGACCGTATTTACTCCGATTTTCTGAAATAATTTTTCCGTCTTTTCTCCGACTCCTTTTAAGCAGCTGATCTTTCTTTTTTCCACCTTTATTCCCGCCTGTTCATTAGATTGTTTTTTGTTTTCTCAATATATTTTGAGGCGTTCTCCCTTCAGGAAGAGCGCCTCTTTTTGCAATATTATGTTTTCTTTTACAGATATACTTTATTCTACAGAAAGGACATAATAATAGATCGGCTGTCCACCCATATGAACATCGACATCGACATCAGGATACAAATTTGCAACTTCCTCTGCAAAACTTTCCGCATCCTCTTCAAGAACATCCTGGCCGAAATACAGACTGATTAATTCTGACTCTTCATCAACAAGCTGTGACAGCATTTCTTTTGTTGTTTCTTCAACAGACTGACCGACTGCAAGAATTCCATGATCTCCGATTCCCATAATGTCGCCTTCATGTATCTCTTTGTCATCGATATGTGTATCACGAACGGCATATGTGACCTGTCCGGTCTTCACATTTTTAATCGCTTCTTCCAGCGTTTCAATATTCGTATCCACATCCGCTTCAGGCATGTAGCTGATGATCGCCGTAATTCCCTGAGGAACAGTTTTTGTCGGTATTACAATAATATCTTTATCTTCTGTCAATGACTGTGCCTGATTTGCCGCAAGAATAATATTTTTATTATTCGGAAGGATGAAGATATGATCTGCATTTACTTCATCAATGGCGCTGAGCATATCATCCGTACTTGGATTCATTGTCTGTCCGCCTTCAATGATATAGTCAACTCCGAGTTCACGGAAAATCTCATTCATTCCTTCTCCTATAGAGACAGCGATAAATCCAACCGATTTTCTTGGCTCTTTTTTCTTCTTTGCAGCCGCTTGTTCCGCTTGCTGCGCTGCTGCTTTTTCTGCGTCTTTGATCAGTTTTTCCTGATGTTCCTCGCGCATATTATCAATTTTCATTCTCGAAAGCTGACCGTAAGTAAGCGCCTTTTGGATTGCAAGTCCGGGATCATTTGTGTGTACATGAATCTTTACAATATCATCATCCGCAACACAAACAATGGAATCACCAATGGACTCAAGATATGCCTTGAATTCTGTCTCATCATTCTCTGTAAACGCTTTTTCTGTCATGATGATAAACTCTGTACAATATCCAAACTTGATATCTGCTTCTGCCTGCTGACCCGGTTTTACCATCTTCGTACCGCCACTTGCCTCGATCGCAGTATAATCCACTTCTTTTCCGAGAAATGCATCATAGGCTCCGTGGATCACTTCAAGTAATCCCTGTCCGCCGGAATCCACAACGCCGGCCTCCTTTAATACAGGCAGCATCTCCGGCGTCTGCGCTAAAACTTCTTCTGCATATTTAATTACTTCCGGAATAAATACTTCTAAATCTTCTGTTGTTTCTGCAAGTTCTTCTGCTTTTCTTGAAATACCTTTTGCAACAGTAAGAATCGTACCTTCTTTCGGTTTCATTACTGCTTTATAAGCAGTCGCAGTTGCCCGCTCACATGCTTTTGCTAAAATAACTGCGTCAATTTCTTTGTGATCTCTGATCTCCTTTGTAAATCCTCTGAGAAGCTGTGAAAGAATTACGCCTGAATTTCCGCGCGCTCCTCGAAGTGAACCTGAAGAAATCGCTTTCGCGATTGTCAGCATATCTGCATTTTCAAGAGATTGTACCTCTTTTGCAGCAGACATGATCGTAAGAGTCATGTTTGTTCCTGTATCACCGTCAGGAACCGGGAATACATTCAACTCATTAATAAATTCTTTTTTTGCTTCCAAATTAGCCGCTCCTGCAAGAAACATCTTACGAAACAGCTCTGTATTTATCGTTTTAACTGCCACGAAAATATCCTCCTTAATCAATCACTCTCACACCTTCTACAAAGATGTTGATCTTTTCTACCGACATTCCAGTAAACTCTTCAACCTTATACTTCACATTGCTCATAAGATTGTCAGAAACAGAAAGGATATTCACCCCATAGGCTACGATCACATGAAAATTTAAAGTAATCTCATTATCGTCTGAAATTACCACTTGAATTCCATGTGTCAGACTATCTCTTTTCAGAAGACGCACAAGTCCATCCTTCATATTTACAGCCGCCATTCCGACAATTCCGAAACATTCAACAGCAACGGAACCCGCATATTTGGCGATCACCTCCGGATTCACCGTGATAATGCCAAGATCTGTGCTCATACTTCCTTTCATAATATATACCTCCGGTTCTTTCACACATTTTTGCCATAAATAACATGATTATTATACTATCACTTCTTACATTTTACAATATACATTCGATTTTTTTAAAAAATACTTGCAATACCGAAATGTTTCTGATAGAATATCAGTGTTATGAGTCTATATGACGAGTTCAGATTGTTAGGAGGTGCAGTCATGGCTAAATGTGCTATTTGTGAAAAGGGTGCTCATTTTGGTAACAATGTAAGCCACTCTCATAGAAAAACACCGAAAATGTGGAAATCAAATGTAAAATCCGTCAGAGTCAAAACAGAAGGCGGTTCCAAAAAAATGTATGTTTGTACATCTTGTCTGAAATCCGGACGCGTAGAGCGCGCTTAAGAATCAGACACACATCATCGGGAAAATGACACGGAAAGGGGCTGTTGCAAAATAGATGAGTAATCATCTATGGAGCAATAGCTCCCTTT
>NZ_JAPJQP010000031.1:0-13224 GCF_030825015.1 Mediterraneibacter sp.
AAACACATCCGGCAGTTTCTGCCACTATAATTCCTACAGTAAATTTACGCCGCCGCATTTCCTCAAAACTCTTGATATTTTCCTCATACTCGGATATACTATTTTCAGCGATTTTTTGAATTGGCTGCTCCATATCTGCGCCAACAGATACATTCGGAGTAGTCTTTTCTTTTTTATTCTCCATTCTCATCCTCTCCTTTCAGACCGCCAAGAATAATGGCAATCAGTTCAATTACGTTCATCAGTTCCTCATCCACGCTGCTCCCTGCTTCAATCCTTTTTAACTCTGTAAGGACAGCGGCAAGTTCCAGTTTGAGTGCCTTATACACTCTCGGATTGCCCTGTACCACCACATCCTGATTCAGACAGCGGCGGTAACAGTATTCCTGTTTGGGCAGCCCCGATAAGGCAACTGCCTTGTTGATGCGTTCATTTTCTTCGGGAGATACCCGAAATCCTACTGTGATGTTTCTCCATCGGTTTTTGTTATCTCTGTTCTTAGCTGACATTTGCAATCTCCCCTTTCCCTAAATCATCTAATCTATCTGCCATTTCCGTCTGCTTTGACGGGAACAGATGAGCGTACTGGTAAGTGATGTCAATGCTTTCATGCCCCACACGATCTGCAATCGCCACCGCTGAAAATCCCATATCAATGAGTAGACTGATGTGGCTGTGCCTGAGATCGTGAATGCGAATACGCTTTACGCCTGCGGCTTCTGCCCCTCTGTCCATCTCGTGATGGAGATAACTTTTGGTAACTGTAAAAATGCGGTCTTTTTTCTTCAATCCGTAAAGCATTTTCAAATACTCCTGCATTTCTTCACAAAGGAACTTCGGCATTTTAATAATGCGGTTGCTTTTCTTTGTTTTCGGTGTGGTAATCACATCTTCTCCGTGTAGCCGCTGATAAGATTTGTTAATTCTGACCGTTTCTTTCTCAAAATCAAAATCCGCTGCGGTCAGTGCAAGCAGCTCCCCTTCTCGGATACCGCACCAGTAAAGCATTTCAAAAGCATAAAAGGAAACTGGCTTGTCCATCATCTCAAAAGAGAACTTCTTGTATTCTTCTTTTGTCCAAAACAGCATTTCCTTGTGTTCCTCACTTCCCATATTTCCCACCTTTGCGGCAGGATTGGAACGCAACTCATAATAACGTACCGCATGATTAAATATGGCTGACAGTTGATTATGCAGCGTTTTTAGATAGGTCTGTGAGTATGGCTTTTTCTTCTCATCCCGATAGGCAAGCAGTTCATTCTGCCATGTGATAATCTCCTTTGTGGAAATCTCGCTGATTCTTAACTTGCCAAAATACGGAAGTATCTTCGTGCGGATGATATGCTCCTTTGTCAGCCACGTGTTCTCCTTCAGACGGGTTTTCACATCCCGGATATACAGTTCGGTAAAGGCTTCAAAGCTCATATCAAGGTCAGACGCATTCTGTAACTGAAACATTCTCTCCCATTCCTGAGCTTCTTTCTTGGTGGCAAAACCACGTTTGCATTTCTGCTTACGCTCGCCTTTCCAGTTCACATACCTTGCCATCACATACCATGTTCCATTGTCCTCATTCTTAAATACCGGCATTACTTTTCCTCCTTTCCTGCTCCGTAGAGCCTTTCATAAAAATACTGGCGGTTTACACGCCCTGTAATCGTAATAAAACCTTTGGCTTTCAGTTCCTCATTCAACTGCCGGATTAACTTATAGGCATAAGGCTTTGATACGCTTAGTTCCTGTGCCACTTCTTCGGCACGAATAAATTTGTTCTCCATAGATTGCCCTCCTCTTTCTCTAAACTTATTTGTTTAATTTTGAACTCATTATACTAAGCATATTTGTTTGTGTCAAGTGGTTTTTGGAAAAATATTAAACTTTTTTGTTTTGTATTATCTTGACTTCGCCTAAACATATCTGCTATACTGATTACACTACATATACAAGGAGCGATGATTATGGCGATTGGAGAGAGAATACATTTTTTCCGCATTCTGCGTGGAATGACACAAAAATATCTTGGTACGATTGTCGGCTTTCCTGAGCGAAGTGCCGATGTTCGTTTAGCACAATATGAAACAGGCACAAGAAAACCAAAAGCGGAACTTACTGCTGCATTGGCACAGGCACTTGATGTTTCCCCTCATGCCCTTGATGTACCCGACATTGACAGCTATATCGGGCTGATGCACACTTTGTTTACCCTTGAAGATTTATATGGTCTGACTGTCAGCGAAGCAGACGGAGAAGTCTGTCTGAAAGTCAACAGGGACAAAGGAAACGACGCCCACGAACTACTGAAAATGCTCTATGCTTGGAAAGAACAGGCGGACAAGTTATCTTCCGAAGAAATCAGTAAGGAAGAATACGATAACTGGCGTTACCACTATCCGAAATTCGATACCACACAGAGATGGGCGAAAGTACCATCACAGGAACTTAGTGACGCTTTAGTTGAAATGTTCAAAGATCAACTCAAGGACTAATCTCGGAGGTATGCACATGAGTCAAACATACGATTTCATCAAAGAATGTGGGATATTTTTTGTATTAACACAAAATAATGATTTTCCAGCAGGCAGACCTTTTGGTGCGATTATGGAATATAATAACTTCCTATACATTTCTACTGCTGATACAAAAGAAGTATATAAACAACTTTCTGAACACAATAAAATGCAGATAATCGCTCTTAAAAGCGGCACAAGAGATTGGATAAGGATAAGCGGAGTTGCAACCGAATGTTTCGACCAAACCATTAAACAAAAGATGTTAGAAGAATGCCCCGTGTTATCAAAACATTATCCTTCAACCAATGCACCACATTTCAATCTCTTTCAAATCGAAATCACAAAGAGCGAATTTTATTCGTAAACACGACAAAAAGCCCTTAGCCATGAGTTTCATACCCACAGCTAAGGGCTTAGTTTATAATATGGATTTATTTGTTACACAACCGCCTGTCAATCATTCTCTAACCATAAAACCACTCGATTACAAGAATAATGGCTCTTATGCAACTGTTATCAAATTGTTATCAAAATACATCTTGAAAGTCCTGTCCCCCGCATAAACACTGAGTTTTTATGATGTTCCAACTTATTCGAACTCTATCGTTCCCGGTGGTTTACTCGTCAAGTCATACATGACTCTATTAACGCCTCTAACCTCATTGATAATTCTGCTCATCACTTTATTAAGCACTTCATATGGGATTTCTGCCGCTTCTGCAGTCATGAAATCAACCGTATTAACTGCTCTAAGTGCAATCGCATAATCATAAGTTCTCTCATCGCCCATCACACCAACGCTTCTCATATTCGTAAGTCCCGCAAAATACTGACCGATACTTCTATCCAATCCTGCATTTGCAATCTCTTCACGATAAATAGCATCTGCATCCTGCACAATCTTTACCTTTTCTGCGTTGACTTCTCCGATGATACGGATGCCAAGTCCCGGACCAGGGAACGGCTGACGGAATACAAGGTATTCAGGAATTCCCAATTCCAGTCCTGCTTTTCTCACTTCATCTTTGAAGAGATCTCGCAGCGGTTCTATGATTTCTTTAAAATCAACATAATCCGGCAGACCGCCTACGTTATGATGAGACTTAATAACCGCCGACTCACCTCCGAGACCGCTTTCCACCACATCCGGATAAATCGTTCCCTGTACGAGGAAATCCACTGCTCCGATTTTCTTTGCTTCCTCCTCAAATACACGGATAAATTCTTCACCGATAATTTTTCTCTTTGCTTCCGGCTCTTCCACGCCTTTTAATTTTGCGTAAAATCGTTCCTGTGCATTCACACGGATGAAATTAAGGTCATATGGACCTTCCGGTCCAAAAACGGCCTCTACTTCATCGCCTTCATTTTTTCTCAGCAAACCGTGATCGACAAACACACAAGTAAGCTGCTTTCCGATTGCTTTTGACAGCATAACCGCTGCAACCGAAGAATCTACACCTCCTGAAAGAGCGCACAATACTTTTCCATCTCCGACTTTAGCGCGGATTGCATCAATCGTATTTTCTACAAATGCATCCATCTTCCAATCTCCGGCACAGCCGCACACATTTTTCACGAAATTATTGATCATCTTCGTTCCTTCTGCCGTATGAAGTACTTCAGGATGGAACTGAATCGCATAAAGTTTTTCCTCTGCATTTTCTGCGGCAGCTACAGGGCAATCTGCCGTATGTGCAGATATTTCAAATCCCGGAGCGATCCTGGAAATATAGTCAAAGTGACTCATCCAGCAAATTGTAGAGGATGAAACATTTTCAAAAATTTTTGAAGATGTTTTATCAATCAAAACTTCTGTTTTGCCATATTCCCTCACATCTGCCTTCTTCACTTCTCCGCCAAGAACATGCATCATGAGCTGTGCGCCGTAGCACAATCCGAGAACCGGAATCCCAAGTTTAAACAACTCGTCTGTATAGGTAGGGGAATCCGGCAAATAACAACTATTTGGTCCGCCCGTCAGGATAATTCCTTTCGGATTCATTACTTTAATCTTCTCAATATCGGTTTTGTAAGAATAGATCTCACAATACACATTACATTCTCTTACGCGCCTGGCAACGAGCTGATTGTACTGCCCGCCAAAATCAAGCACGATCACAAGTTCATTTTTCAAGATTGTCCTCCTGTTCAACACGGTATAACGACCGCTTTTTATGTACTAATTATAGTTGAGCATTTCTGTTTTTACAAGTATAACGCAAAAATTCCCGACGCATTTTATTATACGTCAGGAATTTACTATTCTCAACTATTTCATATTCTACTACTTTGTACTTTTATATCTTTTATTTTATACTTCCGTATTTTCCTATTTTGTACTTTTGTATTTTTCTGTTCTCTACTTTCGTATTTTTCTATTTTGTAGTTTTCAGTTCTTCTATTTTTACTTTCATCTGCAGGCTAATCTATACATTCCGATGCGCTTGCTCTACCTGATACTTTTCTTACGCAGCATATTTTGCGATTTTTCTGCAAAGATCTTCACAATCGTCTGTATACATCTGCAACGCTATTTCACTATTAATACCAAGATGCATAATTCCAAGTAATGACTTTGCATCTACGACTACATGTCCCTTTTTCATATCCATGTCAAATTCATACTTGGAGACTGTGTTTACAAATTCAAGAATCTCATCAGGATGCTTGAATGTAATCTTCATTTCACTCATTTTTCACCTCTCCTTTGAATATTCATGCGGAAATTAATTATACAAATTTCGGCGATCCGCTTTTTAATTTTTCGGAAATTTTTTCCCTTTTATTGCCAGACCTCATATTATCACATTTTTTCAAAGTTAAAAGGGTGAATTTTTTTATATAAGAGTACTTTTTTAATGCATTTATGCTGCTTTTCACTATTATAATTTTTCTAGTTTTCTCAAAAATGTTATAGTTTACAACTCATTTTTTAATTTTCAATGCGCAGACTTACGAAAGTCGCTTGGCAGCACGCCTACTTCCTCTTTGAACACCCTGCTCATATATTTAGCGTCCGAATATCCCGCCAGTTCTGCAATCTGATTTAATTTCAACTTTGTATTAGCAAGCAGATCTTTAATTCTTTCGATCTGCAATGACCGCACCATTTCTTTAAATCCACTTCCTGTCTCTTTCTTAAATTGACTGCTCAAATATTCTTCGGAAACGAATAATTTATCCGCCAGTTCTTCCAAAGTAATTCCTTGATCGTACTCCTTTTTTACCATTTGCACTGCTTTTTGAATAAGAGGACTCCACTGTGCATATTCGTCCGATTCTTCGGCCTGAAAATTCAATGTCTGAAAGAACAGCTCTACCGCAGCGCGGATTTCGCCCCAGCTCATAGCCTTTGCAATATCCTGCATACTTCTTTGAATTTGAAGTTCCGAATGAATTTCTTTTTTTAATTTATAAGAATTTAAAACTGCCATATTAAATCGAATGAACACTTCCTTTATCTGACTGGGACTATGCGGATCTCGTTTACACAAATCATACAGTGCATCATAACACTTTATAATTTCTTTCCGATCAACAGTAACTGATGCCCGACGCAGCCGATGTTCTAATTCTGACGGATACTTAAGCGGAACAATTTCCATTGCTTCTACATCTTTACACCGGATCAAATCTCCTCTGTCAAAGAAAAGATTCCATTCTCTGATTGTCCGAAGATTTTTAAGAGATACGTTCAACATTTCCAATCGTTCTGCTTCATCCCAAAGGCAGACCAGCTCTCCTCGAATCATTCCGCTCAAACGAGGAATAACTACATTTTCAAAAAAGGCGCAGCGTGCTGTTTTTTTCTCTCTTCCATATATAACTACCGTAAAAAGATGCCACTCGTCAATCGGAAGTACACAAACCGAAAACTCCTGATTTTGTCCGAGCTTTTCCAATATTTTGTATGTCATCTCTTTCTGTTCCATGTATCCGTTTCCAAGCCATACTACAAACAAATTCCCAGAATCCGAAAGTGTAAATCCATACTTTTCATATGTGATTTCATCCACAATCTCATCACTGTGGATCTGACCGTTTAAACACGCCATAAAAATGTTTTCCACAGAAAGCGCTGTTTCAATCACAAGTTCTCCAGCCAACTTGTCCTCGATCATCTGCAGAGCCTTCATAATCTGAACTTTTTTCGCCGGCTTCAATAAATACTCATCAACACCTAAACTGATTGCCTGTCTTGTCCTGTCAAAATCATTATCTTTTGTAATTACGAGCACTCTGCTGTGAATCTGCGCAGACCGTACTTTTTTCAAAAGTGACAGACCGTTTTTACCCGGCAGTTCAAGATCCATAATAATAAGATCCGGGCGTTCTTCTATAATCAGCTCACATCCCTTCCGCCCATCCGCAGCTTCTCCGACGATCACACATCCCGACTTGATTTTGTGCGTTTCAGCCACTGTGTTTACAGCCTTTTTTATCATCGTTCTAGATATCTCGTCGCTGTCAACTATTACGATCCTCATTCGTCACCTCCGCCTGAATATAAAGCTTTTGCATTTCTTATCTACTACTAAATCGTACCTTGCTGTATCTTTCTAGTATATTCGGCACAGGCTTGGTTTGTAAAGACTTTCTGCGCTAACCCGGCAGCATTTTGTGCAAATATTTTTCCCGCGTAGCCATTCCGCCTCGAATATGACGTTCTGACTTGTTTGTATCCAACACTTTTCGCGCCTCTTTTGCCAAAGACGGATTAATTTGTATAAGGCGTTCTGTCACATCTTTATGTTTGGTCGTTACTATTTAGAGCTGTTTTATTTTCACATTCGTCTGCTACTAAAATACTTTCATTTAATCCCAAATCACCTAATAATCGAAGGTAAATATCCACATTTCCATCTTTATCTACTTCTATTTTCTTGATCAATCTCTTTAACTGTACATTGGTCATCTCGTGAACATCCGTAATATCCTCAATCTGCTTAAAGGTATCATTCAAGATTTTTTCCATCTGATCTCCTTTTGTCAAATTACTGCATACCATTTTCAATTCATTTTCCAGACGCTCCAGTTCCTGGCGAGTACCACCCAACTTATCATTCAATTCTTCTCTGGAGATTAAATCATCGGTATACATATCCATATATTTCTGTCGCATTCTCTTCAATCTGGCAATCTGCAAATTCAATTCCTTCTCGTACTCTGCATTTTCATCTTTTGCTTTGTACACTCTTTGGAATTCTTTCACAACATAGTCAATCACTTTATTTTTTTGTTGAAGAACCCGATTAAAATATTCCTGTAAAACCTGGATCAACTCTTCTTCATCTACAACAGTTTTATTTGGACAGCTATCCGCTCCTTTTCCATTTCTTCCGGAACAAACCCAACGCACATAGGTATTTTTGTAAGTACGAACAGTTCTTCGGAAAGACCAGCCACATTCTTTGCATTTAATCAATGTAGAAAACAGATACTTATTGCTTTGCCTCTCATGATTCAGATTGAATGCATCGTTCCTTCCACGAAGAATTTCCTGTGCTTTTTCAAACACCTCATCTTCAATAATACGAAGTTCCGGACGTTCCACAACAAGCCATTCCGTTTCATCCTTCTCTCTTCTCTGACCAGTCAGAAAATCACTGATTTCCTGCTTTCCATTGATAATCTTTCCCGTATAAATCTCATTGGTCAAAATCCGACAGATGGCATTCTGGCTCCATTTGCAGTTTCTCTTTGTCCGATACCCCTTTTCATTCAGCATATTAGAAATCTTGGCAGCACCATATCCTTTTTCTGTGTACCACTTATAAATTTGCTTTACAATCTTCGATTCTTCTTTGTTGATCTCAAGATTGAAATAATCTCCGATTGTTTTATCGTATCCGTATACAATGTTCGGAACTCGTCCTTTTTCCGCGTTTAGTTTCTTTCCAAATTTCACTCGCTTAGATGTATTCGCACTTTCTTCCTGAGCCAATGCTCCGAAGATGGTGAGAACAAACTCACTATTTCCCATACTTGTCATATTCGCTGTCAGGAACTGGGTTTCAATTCCTAATGCTTTCAATTTACGAACATTCTGTAAAAGATCCACGGTATTTCTGGCAAAACGAGAAATGTCCTTTACAACGACCATATCAAACATTCCTTTTTCTGCATCAGACATCATGCGAAGAAATTCCTTACGATTTTTTATTTTCGTTCCAGAAATACCTTCATCTGCATATAATTTTACCAAAACATCTCCGGTACGTTGCGTATATTCGGAGAAAAATTCCTTTTGCGCTTCTAAACTGTTAAGCTGGTCGGCTTTATCTGTGGAAACACGGCAATAGGCTGCTATCTTCATAGTGTTACCTCTCTGTTTCTAATTATTTTTCTGTTACATCTATATTATATATCAAAATAAAGATTCGTAAACAGAAAAACAAGATATTACTGATAAATTCAATAATATCTTGTCTAAAGTTTGGATAAATTCCTGAATAACCTCGAATAAAATTTTATCTAATTGTATTCATCGACTTTCTTATATCGTTTTCCTTTTGTTGCCCCATCATCTACAAGTTTTTCAGCAGTAATTAACGCTCGCAGCAATTCTTTTGTTCTTGTTTCTTTCACTCCCAATACATTCATTAAATCACTTGCTTTGTACCATACATCAGGCTGCATAAAAGTAAGGATTTTTTTATACTGCTCTTGTCGCTTTTTCGTCACTCTTTTTCCGTCGCTTTTTTTCGTCGCTTTTTTTTCGTCGCTTTTTTTCGTCGCTTTTTTCGCAAAAGAAAGCGTCAGAATTGTTCTATCCGGATCGAACCTTTCTTCTATCTCTGGCTCAACAAATCCTTCATCATTCCATACATTGAAAATATTCGGGACTCCGCTTCCTGCACGTTCACCTATATTAATCAAGTTAAACATTTTCATAAGTGATTTATTCCGCGGATCAGATTCTCCACCCAAACGCATCTGTTTTTTACCGGTTCGGACATAGCCTGGATTTGCAAAAATAATTTTATCCATCTCTTTCCTAATTACCACACCTCGAACGCCATGATAATCCGCATTAATCAAACAATTTGCCAAAGCCTCGCGGAGTGCTTTATGAACCGGCGTATCGTCCACACGTTCTCCTCCGACCATTTTAAATGGTACTTTGATATCCTTGATTATCTTATTATAAACTCTGAAATAAAAATCACAAACATTACCCGACCACTCGCCTGAACTGGATTGTAATCTGTCAGTCCAACGAATTGCAGAATCCATTTCCTCTCTATAATCCAAGAAGTACTCCGGAAAATGCCGAACAATATCATATTCATTTCCAAACATAAGCATACCCGCTGCTGTTGGATGCAATTTCCCATCTTCTTCGGAAACAGCCGCTGCTCCAATACTTCTTAAATACTCATGATCGTTCAGTCGTTCAAAAGGATGCCCTTCCTTCAAAGTTCTATGGCTGTTACGATACCCATGAATTGTATCATAATTCAAATCTTCCATAGGAACCTTGTCCAAAATCTCCATGTCCATCGTTCTCTCTGTCTGATCGCGAAGCATTGCTTTTACTTGCAATCTGGTACAATGGTAATCGCCTTCATAATTTCTACGGAACGTTCCGTTAAAAATATCATTATTAATATAAATCGGCTTTTGCTCCCTCTTTGCCATAGGAACATATATCACCATGATAACATCTTTTCTTTCACCTATTGTATAGGTCTCTATATCGTCATCCGTTAATAAATTGTGGTTTACTTTCTTCGGATTATTAATCGTATCCCAAAAATCCTTACGCAATTTCGATTCATTTTGCAATCCAGTTGTTCGCCAACTTCCATCTTTTTCTTCTTTAATCCCTAAAATAATGACACCGCCATAACAATTTGCAAAAGAAGAATATGTGTCCCATAACGAAACCGGCAATCCTCCGTTCGCTTTCTTCACTTCTCTTCTGTTATCTTCTCTATATTTATCGAACTGTGAAATATCAAATTCTTTTCTCATAATAATCAAGTTCTCCCTTCAAAATTGCAACTTCTTATTCATCAGTTTACCCTTTTTCCATCAAGAACACAAGTAAACCTGTACTCCCAAATCTTTTATTTTTCCTCATGCTTGTCCTCTTCCATATTCCTTTCAGCCACCTCCTGCATGACTCGGTCAACTTTCTTCGCATTTACCTCAATAAATACTTTTAATATGTAATCGGCGGTCACTTCCGCAGTATTCGGATTATGAAAACGATAATTCAGTTTTTGTTTCTTCATAGCGGCGCTTCCACCTCCCTTTTCTCTTTGTCCATTACTATGAAAATATCTATTGAAATAGACCTTAACCTTACTCCAATTCTTTAATCGTTTTGAATATCCCTCTATATAACGAAAGGAAAATGAACTCTTTTACAGGGTTGAATTCCATATTTCTTTTATTTTTTTACAGAGCAAGATCCACCCATGTTTAACATTATCGTTTTTCTCTCCATGTCATCCCATGAGTTTCTTTTTGACGGGGACACCCCATACCCATAAAAATATCTTGGCTTTTACCCAAAATGTAAAAGCAGCACTTCCTGGAAATTAGTATTTGAAGACAAAAAAACAGCCATACAATTTCATTTCTGAAATCATATAACTGTATTTATCCAAAAATATAATTTTTGTTGCGAAGCCAATTAGCAGGTATGGGGATGCTCCCCATCAAGTGATGCAAGAAATTGCGATATGGTAATACTGGGGTGGATCTTGCTCTATAGAAACTTTTCATACGCAGCATCACATCATTCCCTACTTTCGTAAATCAGTTCTTAAACTGAACTATTATCTCGTGATTATCATATGTATCATCTAATAACATGTGTACTAGTTCTTCTGCATGTTCGTCAGCTCTTTGCAACAATAACGTTATATCAATAGACGGATTAGATTCTAAATCCTCTTTAGCTTCTGCTAATGCCTCCGCGACATCTTCTTTTTTATTCTAATTCAAAATAGCTTTCTTTTCATCCTTAAACTCAATAGAATTCGGATCGATATTCGGAGTTCCCTGAATAGTAGCATGTGGCAACTTAACTACTATCTTATCATTACCACGCTCTTTTACCTCTACCTCCGATAAATCCACGCCAGCTCTAAGAGTCGCATTGTAATACATGACAAAACTTTTCTTAGTAATGAAAGGTATTTTCCCATCTGTCATAGGTACTCGTGAAGTATATGTTATTGTCTGAGTTGTCAATTCAGCAGCATCTTGTAGTTTAGCCGTGATATAATTTGTAGGTAGTGAATCTTCTTTAGTAAAATATGCATGGATTCGCCAACCACATACACCTCCTATTAGTATGCTTACTAATATAACTATACTTCACTTTATTACTTTTCTCTTGATTGAAGACATGTGTTTAATGTTATCAACTACATCGTCACACTCATCAATATCTTCCAGTTCATTTCTGAATTTTCCCATATGTATATTCTCTCTTTCTCATTTTTTGAATCATTCTACAACTTTTTCATTGTTATGTCCTCAGTTTAAAGTCTTTCATCCAATCCGCTTCTATTCACTTAAAAATCTATCTCATACTCCAAATATCTTCTAGATTCATTCTGAACTTCACTGACAACAGTTGCATTCCCTGCACACTTCATGCCTTTCAACACTGCATCTATTTTAATCGCTTCACTTTCTTTGATTCCTGAAGAATTACTCAATTTTAACATAAATTTCTGATGAAGCAACGGTGCCGTTTCATCCATTCGCATAGATATTAGTGTTTTTACACTAGGATCATGCTTCAAATATTTCACCATCGGATTTACAGGAACATGTCCTGGGAACGTCATTTCTGATGCAACTTCTACTGTTGAATACTTTTTATCATTATAATTATGCTCAACATCAACCGTTCCCCTCGCTTTTACGTTACCCTTCGCTTTCTTTTCTGAAAAAGTAGTCTTTTCCTCTTTATATGTAACTCTAAAGTGTTTTGCGCCAAGGTCTTGTGCAAGTTTTTGCAATTCATTTATACGTGCAAGTTTCAAATATCCAAAATAGTCATCCAGCGCAATATAACAATCTCTATCACTTGGATCCACATAATAAAATTCGCTACTACAATTTGGATAAAACAATAACCCAAATGTATCTACTGAATCCCGAAAAATATTAACCATGCGAAGTCCTTTTTGCTCAGAAACAAATCCGATTGAGCCTTTACACACTTCGCTTTCTGCATGCTTCCTATCCCGCTCTGTGATTCTTACAAATCTAGGTACAATAAATTCTGTATCATTCAAAGTTTCTAAAAAAATCGGATTTAAGGCTTTCAATTCTAACATTCGTGATTTTTCTTCTGCCGTTTCCATTAGTGCCTGTGCACTCTTTTTCATAGTAGTTCCTACAGATTCTGCAATTTCAGATACATCGGTTAAATCAATTTTTCCGTCATCATTCTGATCAATCATATGAATTGTAATATCCTTAGCTTTTCCCAACAAACCTTTTGCATTTGCCCCTACATTGGCAACAAATCCCCCCATTTTTCTCTCCATCTCTTTCCTTGAACAAGCTCTTTTGTTCTTCTCCTTTCACCTGACTCATTTCAAAAAATATCTCATTTGTTTTACTTGAATAAAGTATATCATTTATCTATATGCAATTCAATCTGCGTATGTAAAAGACTTGGAGAAGTTACTGTCAAGTAATCGTTGGCAACTTTCTTTTTGATTTATCTTTTTGTTGA
>NZ_JAPJQP010000010.1:0-72001 GCF_030825015.1 Mediterraneibacter sp.
AACCCTGGACACCCTGATTAAGAGTCAGGTGCTCTACCAACTGAGCTAATCGCGCTTATCTGTGATGTATTGTTTTACAACGCAAAAATTATTATAAGTCAAAAATCATGAAAAAGCAACCCCTTTTTTACAAAAAATTTCGAAAAAATTCGATTTTTCTTTCTTTTTTTACTTGTTTTTTTCGGATTTTTACAGTTTTTTGTTTTTGGTTATAAGGGGCCATCGTTTTTGCGATTCTTTTTCCGGATAAACATGACAGAAAAGAGGTAAGAAAATAAAATATCCAGCGATTAGCAATGTTTGCGAGGACAGCAGTCGGAATTAAGGATTTTGTATACTTCGTCAAAAGACTTTTTAATTAAAAGAAGTTTTCGGTTGAGCTTCGGGTGGCAGTAGCATATTTCACAGAGTCGGGAATTTCGGCGTTTTCGCTTCATATAAACTCCTTTATTAGGAAGACGGATCGGACGGCTTTTATAAGCGGGTCTGAAAAGTCTTTTTTTTATTATATGAAGAAAGCAGGGAATCGTTCCGGTCAAAACCGTTCCCTGCTGTTTCTTTTGTTTTTGCTATTTTTGCAGCTTTCGCTGTTTCTGTTGATTTTTTCTGCTTCCTCTATTTTCTTATGGCAATGAGTTTATTGATGGGATTTCCCTTTGAAGAAAATTTTTCTTCGTATTCTGTCATGATATTTCCGTGGTTGAGTTCGGCGTTATGGTGCAGATCATAAGTGAATGCTTGAAGCGTCCATCCGGCTTCTTTTACCTGCTCTAAAGAAAAATCAAATAAAGGGGTGTTGTCTGTTTTAAATTCTACAAGACCTTGCGGGGGAAGGACTTTTTCGTAGCGGGCTAAAAATTCTGTTGATGTAAGGCGGCGTTTTGCGTGTCGGGCTTTTGGCCATGGATCGGAAAAATTCAGGTAAATCTGTTCGATTTCCGATTCGGCAAATACTTCTGGAAGTTCTCTTGCGTCCATACAGACAAAACGGATATTTTTCAGATCGGCAAATTCATCGGTATCAAATTTCTCTACAGCCCGAAGCAGCACGCTGGAATACCGTTCGATACCGATAAAGTTGATATTCGGATAAGTTTTTGCCATGTTTAACAGGAAACGCCCTTTCCCCATGCCAATCTCGATTCGGATCGGGTGGGTGTTTTCGAAAACAGAAGACCAGTTTCCGCGCAGTTCTTTTGGATTTTTTATTACGGTAAAATGTGCCTGAAGCGTATCTTCGGCACGGGGGATATTTCTAAGTCGCATACGGTTTCTCCTTGTATTTTGATAATTTATTGAAATTCAGGAAACCATTCTATCATAACATGACAGCTTCGGGAGGTCAAAGATTTAAAGCTGTCTGCAAAGCGATGACAGGACAAAAATGAAAAGAAATGAAGCTGTCTGCAAAAGTCTGGAAAACAGGACTGAGATTTATTAGAAGAACGGGAAGCAGGAGGGCAAAAATCGGCGAAGGTGATTTTTAGAAGATGTGGCTTGCATTTTGAAAAAAAAGGTGTATCATAGGTATATATTATTGCTGACAGGAGGCTTTTTATGGACTCTATTTTGGATAAATTGACGGAAATTGAAAATGCGGCGTCGGCGATCGTTCGTCATGCTGAGGAGCAAAAAGACGTACTTGATCAGGAATTTGATGAGAAACGCAAAAAGTTCGATGAGGAATTAGAGAATAAGACAAGGGCTCGCCTTGAGAAGATCCGGGAGCAGTTGGAAAAAGAACAGTCGCGTGTTCTTGACAGCAGCAGCGGGGCAAGTCAGGATACGATCCGCAGTCTTCAGGAAGAATATAAAGAGAAGCATACAGAATATGCCCATGAAATACTGAGACGGATCACAGAGGTGTAGCTGATGGGAAACTTACTTAAGTACAGTGGGATCGTGACGAAGATCCGGGCGATGGAAGCGAAGCTTCTGACCCCTGAGCAGTTTGCGGATATTGCGAATTTGCGGAGCGTTCCCGATATTGTCGATTATTTGCGGAAAAATACGGCGTATGCGTATGTGCTTGACACCCTGACGGAAGATCAGATCCACAGAGGGAATATTGAGAAAGTACTTGTGCAGTCACTCTATCATGATTATAAGAAGATTTATCGATTTTGCGGTCAGAAGCAAAGGGGATTTATGAAGCTGATCATGAAAGGGTATGAGATCGAGCTGATTAATTATTGTCTGCGTATTGTGATCAATCATTACAAGAAGCCGTTTGATCTTAATTATAAGAGCGCGTTTTTTGACCGGTATTCTCAAATATCTATCGGAAAACTTATTACGTCAAGGACAACGGATGAACTCGTGGAGAATCTGAAAGGGACGGAGTATTACGCCCCTTTGAAGAAAATAAAAGACACGGATAATGTGACGCTTTATGATTACAATCTGGCATTGGATCTTTATTATTATACATCCACATGGAAAGAACAAAAGAAGATTTTGAAAAAGGCGGATCTGGAACTGTTTATGCGGGATCGAGGCTCTAAGATTGATCTTTTGAACATTCAGTGGATATACAGGGCGAAAAAGTATTATAATATGAAACCGGCGGATATTTATCTGATGCTTATTCCGATCCACTATAAATTATCGACGGATGTGGTGAAAGATATGGTGGAGGCGCCGGGCATTGAAGAGTTTGAGAATGTCGTCATAAGAACAACGTATGCCCGACATTATAATTTTAAACAGAATTTGACGATGGAACAGATGTATGCAGATTGTCTGCATCATCTGTATACAGTAGACCGGCGCAGGAATCCGTATTCAGTCGCCGCGATCAACACCTATCTCTTCTTGAAGGAAGAAGAACTGAAAAAGCTGACGACCGTTATGGAGTGTGTGCGGTACGGACTGACTCCGGGGGAGACGTCGGCGTACATTGGAGGTAGAACCCGATGATCGTAAAGATGAAATTTATTAATATATCAGGACCGCGAAATGATATTGACCGCGTTACCGATCAGTATTTGTCGCGGTACGAGATTCAGCTTGAGTCAGCGCTGTCAGAGCTTAAGACAGTAGACAACTTAAGACCTTTTGTGGAGCTGAATCCATATAGAGAAGTGCTAAGCAAGGCAAATGAATTCGTAGGATACCTTCCGAATGCGGAGACGGTAGAACCTGATACGAAGCTGGGACTTGACGATATGTTTGAACTTGTCCGCAAAGCGGATGAAGATTATCGTTCACTTCAGGAAAAAAAGGAAAAACTTAAGAAAAAAATCGAACAATACAGGGCGAAGCAGCAGATCATAGCGCCGTTTCGTCCTTTGGAATGTGATCTCCACCGTGTGCTTCATTATCGATATATCACGTATCGTTTCGGGCGGATTGCAGTAGAATTTTATCATAAAATGCAAAAGTATCTCATGGACGATCTGAAAGCAATCTTTGTTGAAGGAGAGCGGGATGAAAGTTATGTGTACGGTGTGTACTTTGTTTCACAGGCGGAGACACAGAAAGTCGACGCTGTTTTCCGGTCGCTTCATTTTGAACGAATCGAGCTGCAAGACGAATTTGAAGGAACTCCGGATACAGCATACCGTTCCCTGGAAAATGAGATCGCCAGGGTGAATTTAGAAATCGAAGATCTGGACAAACAGGCGGGCGAGATGCTGGCAGACCGGGCACCGCAGCTTATTGCGACAAGAAACAGGCTGGAAGAGCTGTCTAATAACTTCGATGTAAGAAAACTTGCCGCGAGAATGGAAGATAATCAGGAAGATTATTATATTTTGTGCGGCTGGATGGCGGAAGATGATGTGGATAAATTCGTTGAAGAAGTGAAAGATGACGAGAAGGTGTTCGTTGTTGTAGAAGACGATCACGATGCATATTTCGGAGAACCGCCGACGAAGCTGGAAAATCCAAAACTGTTTAAACCGTTTGAAATGTTCGTCAGTATGTACGGACTTCCGGCGCATAATGAGATGGATCCGACAATGTTTGTCGCTTTGACATATTCGTTTATCTTCGGAGTGATGTTCGGAGATGTGGGGCAGGGACTGCTTCTTTTGATCGGGGGCGGTTTGATCTACCACTTTAAGAAAGCGCCTCTTGCAGGCATTATTGCAACGGCAGGTGTATTTTCTACGGTGTTCGGATTCTTGTTCGGAAGTATTTTCGGATTTGAAGACGTTCTTCCCGCATTGTGGATGCGGCCCATCGATCATATGACGACACTGCCGTTTTTAGGAAAACTGAATACCGTGTTTATTGTTGCGGTTGCATTCGGTATGTTCCTGATCATGGTTGCGATGGTTCTTCATATTATTAACGCATTGCGTGGAAAAGATATGGAAAGCGCATGGTTTGATCCGAACGGCGTGGCAGGACTTGTGTTTTATCTTGCGGTTGTAGTGACGATCGTACTTTTTATGACAGGCAATCCGCTTCCGGGAGGGATTGTTATGGCGGTTATGTTCGGTATTCCGCTTTTGCTGATCTTTTTCAGAGAACCGCTTACAAGAATACTTCAGAAACGGGCAGACAAGATGGAGACGGGAAAGGCAATGTTTGTTGTACAGGGATTTTTCGAACTGTTTGAAACACTGCTTAGTTATTTCTCAAATACGATTTCCTTTATCCGTATCGGCGCGTTTGCAGTGAGCCATGCGGCGATCATGGAAGTTGTGCTGCAGCTGGCAGGCGCGGAGAGCGGCAGTCCAAACTGGGCAGGAGTTATTCTTGGAAACTTGTTCGTATGCGGATTTGAAGGTCTGATCGTTGGAATTCAAGTACTTCGTTTGGAATATTACGAGATGTTCAGCCGATTCTATAAAGGAAGCGGTCATGCATTCGATCCATATACAAAGAAAAATACAAAGAGAAACAGCCGAAAATAAATTTCTTAAAATTCATCATATCATAGGAGGAACTTACAATGACAATGGGAACAAAAATCGTTTTTATCATCACACTGATCGTGAGTATTATCGTGCCGTTCGGATATTATCTGCTCGGTGAAAAGAGCAGAAAACGTTACAAAAGAGCAATCGGAACGAACGCATTCTTTTTCTTCGGAGCATTTGCCATCGCCTCGATCATGCTTCTTGGCGGTCCGAACGTACAGGCGGCAGAAGCTGTGACTGCTGACGCAGGCTTTGCAACAGGAATGGGGTATCTTGCGGCGGCGATCGTTACAGGACTTTCCTGTATCGGCGGCGGTATCGCAGTTGCCAGTGCAGCCAGCGCGGCTTTGGGAGCTATCAGTGAAGACTCCAGCGTACTCGGAAAATCTCTTATTTTCGTAGGTCTTGCAGAAGGAGTATGTCTCTACGGTCTGATCATCTCCTTCATGATTTTAGGTAACTTATAAGAAAAAGAAAGGATCTGGCGTCATGAAGATGTATCTGATCAGCGATAATGTTGACACATATACGGGGATGCGTCTTGCAGGTGTGGACGGAATCGTCGTCCATGAACAGGATGAATTAAAACAGGCATTAGAACATGTGCTTGAGGATAAAAGCATCGGTATTGTACTCTTGACTGAGAAATTCGGACGGGAATTTCCTGCAATTATTGATACGTTTCGTTTGGAACGTAAGATGCCGCTCCTCGTAGAGATTCCGGACCGGCACGGAACGGGACGAAAAAAAGATTTTATCACATCCTATATAACGGAAGCGATCGGACTGAAATTATAGGACGGCAGAGATTCCGATGAACAGAGGATGGAAATAGATAAAGCAGAAAATAAATCAGACAAATGAAGCAGATAAATCGAGAAAAGGGAGGGCTTCCGGTTGACTCTTGAAGAGAAACTCACATATATGCAGACTGTGTCTATGGAGCAGGCGCGCGCAGAAGGAAATGCGATCATAGACGCGCACAGAGAAGCGCTTGAAAAAATATTTAACGATCATAAGTCGGAGATGCTAAGACAAGCCGAAACGCGTGTGAAAGCAGAGACGACAAATGCGAAACGTACAGTAAGTCAGGCATTGGCAAAATCTCAGCTTGAGATTAAACGCAGTCAGGGAAAAGTGCAGCAAGAATTGAAAGATAAAGTTTTCGAAGAGGCGGTGCAGCTTGTCAATGATTATATGAAGACAGAAGCATATGACGACTTCCTCGTTAAATGCATTAAAAAGGCAGCGCAGTTTGCGGGAAATGATCCGGTTGTCATCTATATTAATCCGTCAGATGCCGAAAAACTTGCAAAGCTGGAAGCAGAAACGAAGGTTCGGCTGACAGTGAGCACGGAAGATTTTATCGGCGGTGTGCGCGCGGTGATCCGTTCACGTAATATTTTGATGGATCATTCGTTTAAGACACAGCTCCGTGATGAATATGATAAATTTTTGTTCTTAGGAGGTGACGGAATTGCTTAATACCGGAACAATTTATGGAATTAACGGACCTGTCATCTACCTGAAAGGAAATACAGGATTTCGTATGTCGGAGATGGTCTATGTCGGAAAACAGAAACTGGTAGGCGAAGTAATCGCTCTTGACAAAGACCGGACGACGATCCAGGTGTATGAAGAAACGACAGGACTGAAACCCGGAGAGGAAGTTGTTGCCAGCGGAAACGCGGTTTCGGTGACTCTTGCGCCGGGAATCTTGAATAATATATTTGATGGAATCGAGCGCCCGTTGGAAAGAATTGCAGAGACAGGCGGCGCTTTTATTACAAGAGGTGTCAGCGTAGATTCTCTTGATAAAAAGAAAAAGTGGCAGACACATATTGTTGTCGAGAAGGGACAGTATCTTCATGGCGGAGATATTATAGCAGAAGTGCCGGAGACTCATGCCATTTTGCATAAATGTATGGTTCCCCCGGATGTAGAAGGAACAGTTAAAGAAGTTGTGGAAGACGGAGAGTATACGATTGATGAAACTCTTGTGATTTTGGAACTTTCTGACGGAGAGGAAAAGAAGCTGACGATGACGCAGCATTGGCCGATCCGCGTTCCCAGACCGACGCATCATCGGTTCCCTGCATCTGTTCCGCTTGTGACCGGACAGCGTATCATCGATACAATGTTTCCGATCGCGAAGGGCGGTACAGCGGCAATTCCGGGAGGATTCGGGACAGGAAAGACGATGACGCAGCATCAGATCGCAAAATGGGCAGATGCAGATATTATTATTTATATCGGATGCGGAGAACGTGGAAATGAAATGACACAGGTTCTTGAAGAGTTCGGTGAACTGACAGATCCAAGGACGGGTAATCCGCTGATGGACAGAACAACGCTGATCGCGAATACGTCCAATATGCCGGTGGCTGCCCGTGAAGCAAGTATTTATACAGGGCTTACTTTGGCAGAGTACTATCGGGATATGGGGTATGACGTAGCAATTATGGCAGACTCTACTTCCAGATGGGCAGAAGCGCTCCGCGAACTTTCAGGACGTTTGGAGGAGATGCCTGCCGAAGAAGGATTTCCGGCTTATCTGGCATCAAGATTGTCAGCGTTCTACGAGAGGGCCGGAATGATGCACAACCTGAACGGAACGGATGGATCTGTTACGATCATCGGAGCGGTATCGCCTCAGGGCGGTGATTTTTCCGAGCCGGTTACGCAGAATACGAAACGTTTCGTGCGCTGCTTTTGGGGACTGGATAAAAGTCTTGCGTATTCAAGACATTTTCCGGCGATTCATTGGCTTACAAGTTACAGCGAATATCTGAATGATTTAAGTCACTGGTATCAGGATAACGTATCCCCGCAGTTTGTTGATTACAGAAACCGATTGATGGCGCTTTTGAATCAGGAAAGCAGTCTTTTGGAAATCGTAAAATTGATCGGAAGCGACGTTCTGCCGGATGATCAGAAGCTCGTGCTTGAAATTGCCCGTGTGATCCGTCTTGGATTTTTGCAGCAGAATGCATTTCATAAAGATGACACATGTGTTTCGATGGAAAAACAGTTCTTGATGATGGATACAATTTTATATTTGTATAAACAGGCAAGGACACTTGTGACGATGGGACATCCGATGTCTGTTTTGAAAGCAGAAAATATTTTCGACCGGGTGATCGCGATCAAATATGATGTGCCGAATGACAGATTGGAAATGTTTGCTCAATATCATCGTGACATTGACACATTTTATCAGAATGTTTTGGAAAAGAATGCATAAGGAGAACCGAAGATCATGTCAATCGAATATTTAGGATTAAGCAGCATCAACGGCCCGCTGATCGCGCTGGAGGGAGTACAGGATGCATTTTTCGACGAGATTGTGGAATTCGTCGTGGACGGTACGCAGAGAAAGATTGGACGTATCGTAGAAATATATGAAGACAAAGCGGTTATTCAGGTATTTGAAGGCTCTGAAAATATGTCGCTGAAAAATACACATACAAAATTGACAGGACATCCGATGGAGATCGCTCTTTCACCGGATATGCTCGGCAGAACGTTTAATGGGATCGGAATTCCGATCGACGGACTCGGACCTATTGCTTCGACGCTGAAAAGAGATGTGAACGGACTGCCGCTCAACCCTGTGAAAAGAGAGTACCCCCGAAACTATATCCGAACGGGAATTTCTGCAATCGACGGATTGACGACTTTGATCCGCGGACAGAAGCTTCCGATCTTTTCGGGAAACGGTCTGCCCCATGATCAGTTGGCGGCACAGATAGTAAAGCAGGCTTCTCTCGGTGAAAATTCGGACGAAAAGTTTGCCATCGTATTTGCTGCAATGGGAGTAAAACATGACGTTGCAGATTTCTTCCGTAATACGTTTGAAGAAAGCGGGGTTGCGGATCATGTTGCGATGTTTTTGAACCTTGCAAACGATCCTGTTGTGGAACGTCTGATCACGCCGAAAGTAGCGCTGACGGCGGCAGAGTATCTGGCATTTGAACAGAATATGCACATTCTTGTAATTTTGACAGATATGACGTCCTTTGCCGAGGCGATGCGTGAAGTCTCTTCCTCAAAAGGCGAGATCCCAAGCAGAAAAGGATATCCCGGATATCTGTACAGTGAACTTGCCACGATTTATGAAAGAGCAGGTATCGTGCAGGGAGTGAATGGATCGGTTACGCAGCTTCCGATTCTTACGATGCCGAATGATGATATTACGCATCCGATCCCGGATTTGACCGGGTATATTACAGAAGGACAGATCGTGCTTGACCGTCCTCTTCACGGACAGTCAATCTATCCGCCGATCAACATCCTTCCGTCTCTGTCCCGTTTGATGAAGGACGGCATCGGAGCAGGATATACGAGAGAAGATCATCAGGATTTGGCGAATCAGCTCTTCTCTGCGTATGCAAAAGTGGGGGATGCAAGAAATCTGGCATCTGTTATCGGTGAGGATGAATTATCGCCGATCGATAAGAAATATCTTGAGTTTGGAAAAGAGTTTGAAGAAAAATATATCGGACAGGGAATGAATGAAAACCGAACGATAGAAGAAACTCTTGATCTTGGATGGAAACTGCTCGGACGTCTTCCGCGAGAAGAGCTTGACCGTGTTGATACGAAGATCCTTGATAAATATTATAAACCGATTGAAGAAGAATAAAAACGGGGAAGGAGGGTGTATATGGATCCGCGTACATTTCCGACAAAGGGAAACCTTATGCTGGCAAAAAATTCACTTGCGCTGGCAAAGCAGGGATATGACCTGATGGATAAAAAGCGAAATATATTGATTCGGGAATTAATGGATCTGATCGATGAGGCGAGAACGATTCAGGAGGAAATAGATACAACATTCACTTATGCGTACGAGTGTCTGCAAAGAGCGAATATTGAAAATGGAATCAGTAATGTAGAGATGCTTGCTTACACGGTTCCGATCGAGAATTCCATTACGATCCAGACGCGCAGTATAATGGGAACGGAAATTCCTCATGTCAAATATATGCCTGACGCCGGACAGCCGACTTATTCGTTCAGCACAACCCGTGAGTCTATCGACAAGGCGCGAGAAGCTTTCCGCAGAGTGAAAGATCTGACTGTGAAATTATCCATGGTGGAAAACGCCGCGTATCGACTTGCGGGAAATATCAAAAAGACGCAGAAGCGTGCAAACGCATTGCAGAATATAACAATTCCGATGTATACTTCACTTGTATATACGATTACGAACGCATTGGAAGAAAAAGAGCGTGAAGAATTTACCCGTTTGAAAGTGATTAAACGGATGAAGACAAAGAAACAAGGTGGCTGAGAAACCTTACTGATCTTTCAGTATGTCTGTTTGAAAGGGAACATATGAATGATGTAAATGGAAAAAAAGTTGATAAAAAAACGGCAGGAAAATTTAAAAACTGGAAGACTGCTTTGGGTATGGAGCTGCGGGAACATAAAAGTTCTGCGATCGTATATTTTACACTGCGGGCGCTTGTGATCATTATGCTTGTGCTCCAGCTTTTGAATCGGAATTATGAAAATGTATTTTTGTGCATTCTTACGCTTCTTTTGCTGGTGATTCCGAGCCTGGCGCAGATTACATTTAAGGTGGAACTTCCGACGGCGTTGGAGATCATTATTCTTGTGTTTATTTTTTCGGCGGAGATCCTTGGAGAGATCAGTGAGTTTTATCTTGTATTTCCGTTTTGGGATACGGTCTTACATACGCTGAATGGTTTTCTTGCGGCGGCGATCGGATTCTCCCTTGTCGATCTTCTTAACAGAAGCGACAGAACTGTTTTTACGTTATCGCCTCTTTTTACGGCAATCGTAGCGTTTTGTTTTTCCATGACGATTGGAGTTGTCTGGGAGTTTTTTGAATTTGGAATGGATATGATCATGGGACTTGATATGCAGAAAGACACGGTGATCCATACGATTCGTTCGGTAATGCTCGATCCCGGCGGACATAATGTGCCGTATACGATTCAGAATATAACGGATGTAGTAGTGAACGGGCAGTCACTTGGACTGAGCGGATATCTTGATATCGGACTTCTTGATACGATGCAGGACCTGATCGTTAATTTTATCGGCGCGGCTGTTTTCTCTGTACTTGGATTTTTCTATGTGAAGACGAGAGGTAAAGGAAAAGTTGCCGGAAGCTTTATTCCGAGAAGGAAAGATCATGACAGAGACTTCTTAAGGATCGCAAGAGAATCTGCTCAAAACGAGGAAGGCAGGAAAGAAGAGAGCGTGCAGCGGGAAGACGGACGGGACGGAAGCCGGAAAGAGACGCAGTAAAGAGTGATTTTGAGCAGTCAGTCAGTACAATAGATGTGGTTTTATAAACATTATGATGGAAACAAGTCTATTTTTGACAATGTTTGTTAAAAAATAGACATGCAGATTATGCAATACGACAAAAAATACGGAGAAAACGGGAAGTTTATCGTGCAGAAATTTCGATAATTTACAAAAAATAAATATTGTAAAAAAAGAGGGATGAAAAATGAATAAAATTTCATCCTTTTTTTATGTTTTGAGATAGCAAAATGAAAGAAAAAAATGGATTTTTTTTGGATGTGGATAAAAAAATGGAAATATTGACAAAAAGATTCTTCGGGTGTAATGTTTTATTCGACTTTTAGGAAAGCCGGGAAACACAAGAAAACGGCTTGCGCCGGAAGCGGCTGATACCTAGGAGACGCAAGGATTACAGGGGTTCGAAGAGGAACGGTTCTCAACAGGCAGGAGCTCTTTTTTTATGCCCAAAAAGAACGGAAAATAAGAAGCCTGTAAAAAACGAAAAAAGGAGGGAGCAATACGGGAGATCTGACAGAAACATTGATGGACGAGCTGAACTGCGAGACTGTTCTGAGACTTCCTATATTAGGAGATATTTCAGAATCGGTTGTCGTTACATGGATTATTATGGCGTTTCTGGTTCTTTTGTCTGTCATATTAGTAAGAAATCTTAAAGTTGAAAATCCCGGAAAAGTGCAGCTTGCACTGGAGGCAATGATCGGCTGGGCGCAGGATTTCTTTGAAGGAATCATCGGCAAAGAAAATAAAGCCTATGTGCCGTATTTGATTACAGTGCTTCTTTATCTGGCAGTGTCAAACACGATCGGTCTGTTCGGTTTTAAACCGCCGACAAAAGATCTGAACGTGACGGCGGCGCTGGCGATCATGAGTATGTGTGTCATTGAATTTTCGGGAATTCACAAAAACGGAGTAGTCCACTGGATGAAACATTTTGCAAAGCCGGTTCCGGTTGTGGCGCCGATTACGGTGCTGGAAATTGTGATTCGGCCGTTGTCGCTGTGTATGCGGCTTTTTGGAAATATGTTGGCGGGATTTGTGGTGCTGGAGCTTTTGAAATTTTTCGTGCCGCTTATTTGCCCGATCCCGGTAAGTTTCTATTTTGATATCTTTGACGGGCTTCTTCAGGCATATGTATTTGTATTCCTGACAGCGTTATTTATGACGGAGGAAATGGAGTAATTCCGAAAAGGAAGAGAAAAAAACAGAAACAGAAGATAGAAATAATGAAATTCTGCATGTACAAGGCTGCGCAATAGTTTGGCAAGTTCAGGAAATGCAGGAAAGTACGAAAGAATCAAAAAATATCAAAGAATAAAGGAGAACATGAAATGGAAGCAATTATAGCAATCGGAGCAGCAGTAGCAGTTTTGACAGGTATCGGAGCAGGTGTTGGTATCGGAATCGCAACAGGAAAAGCAGCAGAAGCAATCGCAAGACAGCCGGAAGCAGAAAGCAAGATCAGTAAAAACCTGATCCTTGGATGTGCGCTTGCAGAGGCAACAGCTATTTACGGATTTATCATCGGAATTTTGATCATCATCCTTCTTGGTTAATTTAGTCAGATGTTACACTGTTAAAATGACGGGAAAGGTATGGGGAAAAGATGATAGAAATAAATATGAGTCTTGTCTATACAATAATAAATGTGATTATTCTCTATCTCTTGCTGAGACATTTTCTTATTAAGCCTGTGACAGACATTATGGAGAAACGGAAACAACTGATCGCCGACGGACTGAAAAATGCTCAGAATGCACAGGATGATGCCCTTAAGATGAAACAGGAATATGAAGCGGCTTTAAACGGGGCGAAACAGGAATCGGTGCAGATTGTGGAAAATGCCAGAAAGAGTGCGAAAGCAGAATACGATCGTATTTTGGAAGAAGCAGGGAATAAGGCAGACGGGATCATTGAGTCTGCGAAAGAGACTGTACGTATTGAACGGGAGAAAACAATCCGTGAACTGAAAGGAGAGATCTCTGGTTTGGCAATCGCTTCAGCGGCGAAGATTGCAGGAAAGGCTCGGGATGAAGAGAGAGAGTATCAGTTGTTTGATCAGTTTCTGCAAGAAACAGGAGAGGGACATAGAGATGGAGACGAATAAGAAAGTCATTTGTTCTTCTTCGGCAATGCGATATGCGGAAGTCCTTTTTGAACTTGCGCTTCCGAAAGAAACGATTGGAAAGACGCGGGAAATTTTTTCGGAAGTACCGCAGATAACGGAGATTCTGGAGAATCCGACGATCCGTCAGGACAAGAAAGAGCAAGTGATCGACAAAGTATTTCCACAGGAAATCAGAAATTTTTTGAAGGTTGTCTGCCGTTATCAGAAGATCGATTTGATCGAAGAGATTTTTGACGCATATGATCTGCGGACAGATGAAGAAGAGAAGATTGTAAGGGCTGTTCTTTTTTGCACTGTATTTCCAAACGAGGAGCAAAAACGAGGCATGGAGTCATTTCTCTGCCGGAAATATCATGCGAAGAAGGCATATATAGAGATACAAAAAGACGATTCCCTGATCGGCGGATTTGTTCTGCGGGTGGGAAGCGATGAGTATGACAGAAGTGTGAAAGGCCGTTTAGACAGATTAGAACAAAGATTACTATGGAGGTGAGCGAGGTGAGTTCGATCAACTCAAATGAAATTATTTCAATCTTAAGAGAAGAGATTGAGAATTTTGATATGATGAGCAAAGACAGCGAAGTAGGAACCGTAGTTTCCGTAGGTGACGGAATCGCTGAAGTTTATGGGATCGACCATGCAATGTACGGAGAGATCGTTACATTTGAGAATGGTTTAAAGGGAATGGTTCAGGATATCCGCAGAAATGAGATCGGCTGTATCCTCTTCGGAAGCGATACAAAGATCAGCGAAGGTACGAAGGTAACCCGCACAGGAAAGAGAGCGGGTGTTCCTGTTGGAGACGCTTATATAGGAAGAGTTGTGAATGCGTTAGGAGAGCCGATCGACGGGAAAGGTGGAATTGAAGCTGATGATTACCGCCCGATCGAGCAGGAAGCGCCGGGGATCGTTGACAGAAAATCGGTCAGTGTTCCAATGGAGACAGGAATTCTTTCTATTGATGCTATGTTTCCGATCGGAAGAGGACAAAGAGAGCTGATCATCGGAGACAGACAGACCGGAAAGACGTCGATCGCGCTTGATACGATCTTGAATCAGAAAGGGAAAGATGTGATCTGTGTCTATGTTGCTGTCGGACAGAAAGCATCTACAGTGGCAAAGGTTGTCAATACATTGAAAACAAACGGAGCGTTTGACTATACGATTGTTGTGTCATCGACAGCGAGCGACTGTGCGCCGCTTCAATATATTGCTCCGTATGCAGGAACTGCAATGGCAGAATATTTTATGTATAAAGGAAAAGACGTCTTGATCGTGTACGATGATCTGTCAAAACATGCGGTCGCTTACAGAGCGCTTTCCCTTTTGCTTGGACGTTCTCCGGGACGAGAGGCTTATCCGGGAGACGTATTTTATCTTCATTCAAGACTGTTGGAACGTTCCAGCAGACTGAGTGATGAGAACGGCGGCGGTTCGATCACAGCCTTGCCAATTATTGAGACACAGGCAGGAGACGTATCTGCATATATTCCGACAAATGTTATTTCGATCACAGATGGACAGATCTTTCTGGAGAGCGGATTGTTTGCCTCCGGTATGCGCCCGGCGGTAAATGTCGGTTTGTCCGTGTCCCGTGTAGGCGGCGCGGCACAGACGAAAGCAATGAAAAAGGCATCTGGAAGTATCCGTATCGACCTTGCTCAGTACAGAGAGATGGAAGTGTTCACACAGTTTAGTTCGGATTTGGACGCTGCGACAAAAGAACAGTTGGAATATGGAAGCGGATTGATGGAACTTTTGAAACAGCCGTTATATCATCCGATGTCGCTGCATGAAAAAGTAATTACTCTTTGCGCTGCAACGCACAAAGTATTTCTTGGCATCGACAAAAAGGAGATTCGTCAGTTCCGTCTTGATCTGATGACATGGTTCGACACGAAATATCCTGAGATCGGCAAAGAAATCGAAGAGAAAAAAGTGTTGTCTGATGAATTGATCGATCAGATCGTTTCGATCGCAGAGGAATTTAAAAAGAGCAGGTGATAACATGGCAAATATCAGAGAGATACAAAGCCGTATCAATAGTGTAAAAGATACGATGAAGATTACAAATGCGATGTATATGATTTCTTCTTCAAAGATGACACATGCGAAGAAAAAACTTGCGGATACAGAACCGTATTTTTACGGTCTGCAAGGTGAGATATCAAGAATTCTCAGACACTTGCCGGACTTGCATCACGGATATTTTTCGGCGCGTGAGAAAATTCCGGAGGGGGAACGCAAGATCGGTTCAATCGTCATTACAGCGGATAAAGGACTGGCCGGAGCATATAATCACAATATCGTGAAGCTGGAAGAAGAGATACTGGCGCGTCCGGGGATTCATAAATTGTTTATCGTAGGTGAACTTGGACGGCATTATTTCGCAAAGCGGGATGTACAGATCGATACGAACTTCCAGTACACGGTGCAAAATCCGACGATGCATCGGGCGAGAGATATTGCGGCGGTGCTGCTCGAACAGTTCCGTGAAAGGGAATTGGATGAGATCTATATCGTTTATACAAGAATGGAAAATTCTGTTCAGGCAGAAGCGGAAGTTATGAAACTTCTTCCCCTTGAGAGAAGTTCGTTTAATGAAATGAAAATGCCGTTGAATATGCACAGAGAGGCGATCGCGCTTTACCCGTCGGCAGAGGCAGTTATGGACAGCATTATTCCGAACTATGTGACAGGAATTGTGTACGGAGCGCTTGTCGAGGCGTATGCCAGTGAACATAACGCCCGTATGATGGCGATGAAATCTGCGACAGACAGTGCGAAAAGTCTGATCCATGACTTATCGGTCATATATAACCGTGCCAGACAGGCGGCGATCACACAGGAGATCACAGAGGTGTGCAGCGGTGCAAGGGCACAGCAAAAATAGAAATGCGTATGAAAAACAGCGGTTAAAGCTGTAGTCTGGAAACTCAGTATGTCAAACAGGCGGCAGAATGCCGCTGCAGTTCTAAGAAAGAGAGAAAGAACATGAATAAAGGAAAAATCATACAGGTTATGGGTCCTGTCGTAGACGTTGTGTTTGAAGACGGGAACCTTCCTTTTATCAAAGACGCTCTGGAAGTTGAAAACAATGGAAAGAAATGCGTTATGGAAGTGGCGCAGCATCTCGGAAACAATGAGGTTCGCTGTCTGATGCTGGCTGCAAGCGAAGGACTTCACAAAGATATGGAAGTGACTGCGACAGGAGCAGGGATTAAAGTTCCGGTCGGAGAGAAGACGCTTGGAAGACTGTTCAATGTACTTGGTGAAACGGTGGATGCCGGAGAAGAGATCACAGACGCAGATCGATGGGTGATCCACAGAGAGCCTCCGACATTTGAAGATCAAAGTCCGGTTGTTGAGATTTTGGAAACAGGAATTAAAGTAATTGATCTTCTTGCTCCTTATGCCAAAGGAGGAAAGATCGGACTGTTCGGCGGCGCCGGAGTAGGAAAAACGGTTCTTATTCAGGAGCTGATCCGAAACATAGCGACGGAGCACGGCGGATATTCTATCTTTACCGGAGTCGGGGAGCGTTCCCGTGAAGGAAACGATCTTTGGACGGAAATGAAAGAATCAGGAGTGCTTGAAAAGACGGCGTTAGTGTTCGGCCAGATGAACGAGCCGCCTGGAGCACGTATGCGTGTGGCAGAAACAGGACTTACAATGGCAGAATATTTCCGTGATGAGGAACACCGAAACGTTCTGTTGTTTATTGATAATATTTTCCGCTTTACACAGGCAGGTTCGGAAGTGTCCGCGCTCCTTGGAAGAATGCCGTCTGCGGTTGGTTATCAGCCGACGCTTGCGACGGAAATGGGAGAACTTCAGGAAAGGATCGCATCAACGAAAAATGGTTCGGTTACTTCCGTGCAGGCAGTATATGTTCCTGCCGATGACTTGACAGATCCGGCTCCGGCAACGACGTTTGCCCACTTGGATGCTACAACGGTTCTTTCAAGAAAAGTGGTAGAACAGGGAATCTATCCGGCGGTTGATCCGCTGGAATCAAGCTCTCGTATTCTGGAGGCTGAGATCGTAGGCGAGGAACATTACGAAGTGGCAAATAAAGTGATCGCGATCCTTCAGAAATATAAAGAGCTTCAGGATATTATTGCAATCCTCGGTATGGAAGAACTGTCGGACGAAGATAAGGCGATCGTTATGCGGGCGAGAAAGATCCAGAAGTTTTTGTCGCAGCCGTTTTTTGTGGCTGAGACATTTACCGGAGTTCCGGGAAAATATGTGCCGCTGAAAGAAACGATCCGCGGATTTAAGATGATCATTGACGGGGAAATGGATGAGTATCCCGAGTCGGCATTTTTCAATGTAGGTTCGATCGATGATGTGATTGAGAAAGCGAAGGCAGCAGAATAGGCAGAGGTGCGTTATGGATACATTTGGATTGAGAATCATAGCAAGTGATAAAGTGTTTTTTAACGGGAGATGTAAGAAACTGACGATTCCGGTGCCGGACGGAGAAAAAGGGGTACTGGCGCATCATGAAAATATGGTAATCGCGATCGTTGTCGGCATTGCGCGGATGGAATCCATCGAAGGGGAGGTAACGGAAGTTGCCGTCGGAACCGGATTTGCGGAAATCGTGAACAACCGTGTGACATTGATCGTCGATACGGCAGAACGTCCGGAGGACATTGATGTGCGTCATGCCCGGGAGCAAAGAGAACACGCAGAGGAACGAATGAGACAGAAACAAAGTATTCAGGAATATTATCATACACAGGCATCCCTTGCGCGCGCTATGAATCGTCTGAAGCTTGCACAGGGAGCAACAGATCTTATTCACTATTAAGCATGAACATCCGGAGGGAAGCAGATCGGAAAGATCTGTCCGGAAAAATGAATAATTTGAATTTCTTAAAAGAGGAGTCAATCCCGCGGTGGTTGGCTCTTTTTTATCTTGCATTTTACAGGGTGGTATAATAAAATAATAATGTTTATACAAGTGGATAATTCGGAATGAAATGCGAAGCAGAAATTTGATCTGAGTGACAGATAGATTTAAGTAAACAGAAAATGAAACGGGCGGGGTATTATGAGTGAAAGTTATAAGATTCGGTCTCTTAGTGAGATCGTAAATGATATATTGAGCACGGTTCGCAGCTATTATGATGCGGAATATGCTTACTATATTGAAAAAGACAGAGGAGACATCGAGACGATCTACGAGTGGTGTGATGAGAATATCGAGTGGCAGCGTGATCGGATGAAACTGCTGCCGGAAGAACGGCAGCCGAAGTGGATGAAAACCGAGATTACCGATACGACGGCAAGAGATTACAGTGTATTCCTTCCGATCACTGAAGATGTGACGGCGATCCTTGCAGTTGTAGGAGTCAGACGAGGCGGATGCACACTTGATCTGATGCGCGCCATTGTACAGTACATTCCGCAGGCGATTGCGCTGCAGAAGATGCAGAAGCAGCAGGAGTATCTGAGTTATCATGACGATCTTACCGGACTTTTGAACAGGAACAGCCTTGTGCACTATTTCGATACAGTGGATGAGAAGAAATTAAAATCGATCGGTGCACTTTCTGTTGATATTAACGGACTGAAAAATTTTAATAAAGAGTTTGGCAGAGATTATGGTGATGAGGTCGTCATCCGTGTGGGAGAAGTTCTGGAAGAGTATTTTCACAGCGGGGAAGCGTATCGTCTGACAGGGGACGAGTATCTTGTGCTTGTGGAAAATACTTCTTATGAGGAATTTACGAAGCAGGTATATGCGGTTCATACGAAGCTGGATCATATCAGCTTAGGTCTTGTGTCGATCGGCTACGCGTGGGAGAAGATCGATATCGAAGTGGATAAGCTTGTAAACCATGCGGAAGTAATGATGCGCGAGGAAAAGAGAAAGTATTATAAGAATCTGAAAAAAGGTCATCACGAACCGATCATTAAGCAGGATCTTCTGCAGGATATTGAGAACGGTAATTTTATTGTGTGCCTTGTGCCGAAAGTTGACACGCTTACAGGTGAAGTCGGCGGGGCAGAAGCTGTTGTGCGATATCATCATAAGGATCTTGGGATTGTCGATCCCGGAAGGTATCTCAATATGCTTGAAGAGACGAAACTTTCTCATTATCTGGATCTCTATGTGTTTGAGGAAGTGTGCAGAACCCTTCATAAATGGGAGATCAGCGATATTCCGATGATTCCGGTCTCGGTGAATTTTGCGGGGGCAACTCTTCGGCAGGAGGGGATTGCCGACAGGATGATTCATCTCATTGAAAAATATCATGTGAGATGCGAGTATTTGGAAGTGGAAGTTTCTGAGTCAAGCAATGATATGAATCAGGAGATGCTGGCGGAGACGAGCAGTAAGATCCGAAAAGGAAATGTTCGGGTTATTTTGGATCATTTCGGCGCGAAAAATTCCAGTTTTTCGATTTTGTCGTTAATGGAATTTGATGGTTTGAAACTGGATAAAAGTCTGATTACAAATATTGTCGGAAACAGCAGAAGCAGGATCGTGGCGCAGGCAGTGATCGAGATATGCAGACAGTTGGGCGCAACAGTTCAGGCAGCGGGCGTGGAAACGCAGGATCAGTTTAATGTATTGCGGGAGATCGGCTGTGATTATGCACAGGGAACATTGTTTAATAAGCCGATTACGATTGAAACGTTTGAAGTGAGATATTTAAGAGACAGATAAGGAAATCTATGGTAAAAGGATGGGCGGCGAATATTACGCCGCTTTATGACAGAAACATATATAAGAAATATTTTGAGCAGCTTCCTGATTTTCGCAAAGAAAAGGCGGCGGCGCAGGCAGTGGAGCAGAAACGGATACAGAGTGTAGCCGCATGGAGCTTGTGGACAAAGATCAGGGAAACATATGGTGTTTTGGATGAGGCTGTATTTAACTTATCCCATTCCGGGAATTTTGTCATGTGTGCCGTTTGTATGGAAAAAGAGCAGACCGGGAAGCCAACTGTGAGTGTCGGATGTGATATTCAGCAGATGGGCGGTCTGCGTGAGCAGGTGGCGAAACATTATTTCTGCAGCGCAGAGTATGAAGAAATCATGGCAGGAAAGACGGAAGAGGAGAGAAAAGAGCGTTTTTACAGATATTGGGTGTTGAAGGAAAGTTTTTTAAAAGCGACGAGATGGGGGATGAAGCTTCCGTTGGATTCTTTTGAGATCCGGTTGGGAAATCCGCCGGTATTGATAAGAAAACCGGAATTGTTCAAAGAAGACTACTGTTATCGGGAGTATAAGCTTCCGAATGGAGGGTATAGAATGGCGATCTGCTCGACGCAGCAAGAGATCGCTGATGACATAGATATGGAGTTGGAATTATGAAAAAATTGACCGAAGAAGCCCGCCTGAGGCGGATGCTTGTCATCGGTATTGCGTTCGGATTGGCGGCAGGCGTTTTGTTTACAGGTTTGGCTGCAAATTCGATTGTATCAAAAAATAAAGCAGAATTTGCCGTCGAAAAAGAAGCGTTAAAAAAGAAAAACGATGAGTTGAAGCAGACGATCATTAAGCATGAGGCGACGAATAACAGCGCGGAAACTTTGGGGAGCGATGCAGACGGATGGGCGTTGGTTCTCGTGAATGAGTCTCATCCGCTGGATCTGTCTTATGAGCCTGAGTCTATGGTGGAAACGGAGAGCGAACGTTTTGTTGACGCAAGGATACAGGAATCTCTCCGTCAGATGCTTGATGACGGAGCAAAGCAGGGACTTAGCATGTATGTGGCATCGGCATATCGTTCTTCAGAGAAACAAAAGGAAGTGTTTAACACGACGATGCAGGATTGGATTGCGAAGGGTTACACTCCGTTGTCGGCATATGATGAGACGAAGAAATCTGTGGCAGTTCCGGGTACAAGCGAACATGCTACAGGACTTGCGGTAGATATTATTGCATCGCAATATGAAGGACTTGATGACAAGCAGGGAGATACGCCGGAACAACAGTGGCTCATGGAGCACTGCTGGGAATATGGGTTTATTTTAAGGTATCCGCCGGAAAAGGCAGATATTACAGGAATTATTTATGAGCCGTGGCATTATCGGTATGTAGGGAAGGAAGCCGCAGAAGAGATTATGAAGAACAACCTGACTTTGGAAGAATATCTTCTTCAATAGAAGGGGAATCTGCGGATGCGGAAAAAGGCAGAAAGCAGTCCAGGGTACATGGGAAAACCTCTTGACGCAGGCAGTGGAAAAGAGATAGGATAAGTATATGGGGAAAACCTGTAAAGGTTGATAATGAGTATAAATATACATAAGGAGGAAAAAATGCAGGATTTAACATTTGGGGAACAGGTCAAGATCATTCTTGGAAGGAAAGGAATGACGATCAAGCAGCTTGCAGAACTGATCGAGGAAAAAACAGGAAAGAAGATGTCGAGACAGAATCTGACACAGCGTCTCGGAAGAGATAATTTTCAGGAGCAGGATATGCGTATGATCGCGGAAATGCTTGAATGTCCCTTTTATTTAAGTATTATGTCGGCAGAAGGGACAGGAGAGTTCAGAAGCGCTGCAGCGCCGGAACATGCAGCGGTAAGAGCGGAAGAAGCAGAGACGCCGAATTCAGAAGAAGTATCACTTGAAGCGAATGAGCCGGAAGAGATCTTATCTGAGGCGAATGAGGCAGAAGAGATCTTCACTGAAGTAAATGAGCCAAAAGAGGTGTTGCCTGAAGGAAATGAGGCAGAAGAAATATTGCCTGAAACAAATGAGACAGAAGCCGTATTGTCTGAAGAGCGTATGCCGGAAGAAGTCTTGAACATTTCTCCTGAAGAAGCGGAAGAGTCTGAGGAAATCCCGGCGGCTGCTTATCCGATGACAGAGACGTTCAGAATGGAAGAAAACATGACTGCTGAAACAGAATCGAACGATCGGGATATGACGATCGGAGAATTATATGAGATCCATGAAGAACTGAATGAACTTGAGAAAAACGTGAAGGCAGGAGAACCGATCGAAGAGATCAAAAAGGAATTGGAAAAGCCGAAAAAAGAGCGCAGACTCGGAAGTTTTTTCAGAAGAAGAGATCCGGAAACAAAATCAGGAAGAGGAATTTCTGATCAGGAAAATGAAGGAAGGACAGCGGATATCGGAGAAAGCGCCGTACAGGAAGAAGAAAGTCAGGTTCAGACAGAACAGGTGGAGCTTCAGCAGATGAATCCGGAAGAGAATGGACAGAATCTGAACAGTATCGAACAGGAGGAGCAGGTTTCCGTGAGCGAAGATTCCGTTTCGGCAAGTGAAAAGAAAGAAGATTTCGAACCGGTCCTTACCCATAATGATGCAGATGAAGACACGGAGGTCGGGGATGTAAATCCATATACAGGAAGAGAATACCAGTCGAACAGTGTGCGGATGCATCCGACAAGGATCGGATACGTTCAAGTATACGACCGTACGATCCATAAATGGACAGATATGACGGAATGGGCATTCTTAGGACTTCAAGAGAGAAAGAAAGCGCTGCTTGGAAAAGCATACGAACCGCCGATCTATCTCGATTAATGACAGTTCCGATTCGGGAAATAAATTGAACAATCAAGACAGCAATACAGCCCCGCAGATTTTTCTGTGGGGTTGATTTGCAATGGCGGCAAGCCAAAGTCCTGGTCTGCCCGAGAACTTGACGACTGCTTACAATCCCGGAATGTGCCTTTTGGCTCTTCCGGTGATTACGAAAGAAATGAAAGGAGAGTGCGGGAAATGGAATGGAAGAGACTGCTTTCAAACAGAAGAGAGCGTGAAAGCCGGACTTGCGCAAAGGTGGGAGATCTGAGGAGCGAATTTGAAAAAGATTATCATCGGATTATCGGCAGCGCATCCTTTCGGCGTCTGCAGGATAAAACACAAGTGTTTCCTTTGGATAAAAGTGATTTTATAAGAACGAGACTGACGCATTCGCTGGAAGTCTCCTCTCTTGGGAAATCTCTTGGACAGACGATCGGGGAAAATATACTGGAATATCGGAAAGCAGAAGGGTTTACTTTACAGATGAAAGAAGATATTTCTCATATATTGGAATGCGCGGGACTGATCCACGATATCGGGAACCCGCCTTTCGGTCATTTTGGAGAAATTGCGATCAGAGAATGGTTCGAGCGGAATTTACCGAAACTTACGTTTTGTGGGAAGCGTGTATCAGAGATGTTTACAGAACAGATGAAACAGGATTTTTATCATTTTGAAGGAAACGCGCAGGCGCTTCGCCTTGTGACAAGACTGCATTATCTTGTAGATGAACATGGAATGAATCTGACATACGCTTTGCTTAATACGATCATAAAATATCCAGGTTCTTCTATGGAAATAAATGAAAAGAGCAGCAATATAAAAGACAGGAAGATGGGATATTATTATGCGGATGAAGACATCTTTCGGAAAGTAACGGAAGAGACAGGCGCAGGAAGAAACAGACATCCGTTGGCGTATATTTTGGAAGCGGCGGATGATCTTGCATACAAGACAGCAGATATTGAAGATGCATTTGTAAAAGGATTTATTCGATACGGGGATCTGGAACGGGAATTGGAAGTGCTGGAAGAGAAGATGCCGGACTGCCTGTTTCGACCGGTATCCAGACTGCGCAGTTTCTATGACAGAGGTACAAAGAAACAAGTGCATAATCCTGAATCTTATGCGGTGAAAAACTGGATCGTAAGTGCGCAGGGATTTTTGCTCAACTGTGCGACGGAAGGATTTATGTCGAATTATGACGAAATCATGGCGGGGGAGTTTGAGAACGATCTGTTTTATGGAACAAAGGGAGAATTTCTGATGGAACTGCTTGGAGATATGGCATATAGATATGTCTTTTCCTCAATGGCAATTTATAAAATGGAAGTGTCAGAGTCAGCGGTTCTTGATTATCTTATGGATCGGCTTGTACAGGCGGCGCTGTATTTCGACACAGAAGAAAAGCAGGGAACGATCGACCGGAGAGTGATTTCATTTATATCGGATAATTATAAAAATGCATATCGGATTCAGTCAAAAGGAAAGAGCGAAGCGGAGAAGCTGTATCTCCGCCTGCTGCTCGTGACGGATTATGTGTGCGGGATGACGGACAGTTATGCGAAGCGGCTTTATCAGGAGATGAACGGAATTATTTAGTGGAGGATCCGACACAGCGAAACCAGTGGCCGAAGTCCGCTTTTAGATTGCGCTCCTCGTCGCTCAACAGTTCAGAATCGGCATAGGAGCGGCAGAAACGCGGAAAGCCGAAAAGATCTGCGGCGCGGGCTTCTCTTAGGTCATATACGCCGGGGACTCCGAGCCACAGACGGTTGTTTTGCTCGGCGAGGATCAGGTGTTTGTAGTTGTGGTATCCGTGCAGCAGAAAACTGTTGCTTGAAAGAGACCAGAATCTTCGCGGGAGGATGGTAAGTTCAGAAAGAAATATTTTTCGCGGAAAAGAAGGCTCGTCAGGGAGGCTCTTTTCGGTTTTCTCATCTGTAACATATTGCTGCGCTTCGGCTTGTGTTTCAAGAGTAGTTTCGCTGGGAACATCGGCAGATGTTTCGGTTTGCGTTTCGTGCCGGATTTCGCTGGATGTTTCAGATTGTATTTCATGCAGGGCTTCGCTGGATGTTTCAGATTGTATTTCATGCAGGGCTTCGCTGGATGTTTCAGTTTGTGTTTCGCGCCGGGCATCTTCGGATCTTTCGGTTTGTGTTTTGGCTTGAAGTGTGGAGACGGTATCGAGAAAACAAATCTTATTAAACTCAATCGTTTCGGGGCAGTCAGGTGTGAACCAGAAAACGGACGATACAGGACATTTCAGAAAAAATCCGTCGATCGCTTCAAGACTGCGTCGTTCGGGAAAGGAATTTTCCGAAGCGCAGAAGTGAAAAGCCTCTGTCGGGGCAGCAGGAGAGAGAACGGAAAGCCGTTGTGCCTGTATTGTGTTTTCGTGAAAAAAGAAGGCGTATAGTTCGATCTCGGAGGCAGTTTCAAGTTGGCTGCTCCTAAGGTGGATCTGAAAAATACATGATTGATAATGTCGGGAAATCTTCAGAAATCCGGCATTGCGTTTTCGAAGATCGCCTTCATATTCGTATAAATAAAAAGTACCAGGATTCATCTTTTACCTCGATTCTTGTCTTTTTTCTCTAGTGTATTCACAGAAGAAAAGAAAAAGAACGTGTCAGACGGAAAAGAAAAGCAGGAGAAACGTAATGGAAGAAAGAGAACTGTTAAAGACAGATGAAAAATATATGAGAGCTGCCATTAAACAGGCGCAGAAAGCGTACGCCTTAAACGAAACGCCCATTGGATGCGTGATTGTTTACGACGGAAAGATTATCGGCAGAGGATATAACAGAAGGAATACAGATAAAAATCCCCTTGCACATGCAGAGATTGCCGCGATAAAAAAGGCGAGCAGAAAAATGGGGGACTGGAGATTGGAAGGCTGTACGATGTATGTGACGTTAGAACCGTGCCAAATGTGCGCGGGCGCGATCATCCAGTCGAGAATGACCCGTGTTGTTGTCGGATGTATGAATCCGAAAGCCGGATGTGCCGGATCGGTTTTAAATCTTCTTCAGGTGAAAGAATTTAATCATCAGGCAGAACTGACGACAGGGGTGCTTGAAGAAGAGTGCAGCGCGCTTATGACCGGATTTTTCAGGGAATTAAGAGAAAAGAAAAAGAAAGCCCGTGCAGATGCAGCAGAATAAGCTGTTTCGGCACGGACTATCTAAAATTTGAGTTATGTTAAGAATGCTGTATTCTATAAATTTCTTTTTTCGTGCATTGTGCTTCGAGCTAGGCTAACAGACGTTACCCGGGCAGTTAACTCAGTTCAGGCACCCTTACGGCACCCGGAAGGTTCTGCTTAGTGCTGCTCCGTTCCCGACCTGACACGATTCACAGATTCCCGTCGCGTAAGACCCAAACATCAACGCCACTTACTCGGGGCAGCCCTGCCGGCTGTCGCCCTCTGCACAATATCACCCCTGCTATAGCGGATTGCAGGTACAAGGTACCGCTAACACCCCGGCTGCACGAGTCTTAATTTTACATGGTTTTCAGGAAAATGTCAATGAATAGAATGTAAAATTCTTTGCGTCCGCTCTTTTTAATGTTATTATATGATATAAAACTTGGTGAAAGAAAGGAGAGCCATTCAAAATCTTGTAAATTTAACAGGAAACAGACAACGGAATGTGAGGCATGTAGGGAATCATATTTTTGAGTGGCAGAAATTAAGAAATATTATGAAGATACTTTTAGCGGCAGTTAATGCAAAATATATTCATTCGAATCTCGCTGTGTATAGTTTGAAAGCATATGCCCAAAAGAAGCTCGGAAAAAACAATTCACAAGAGATTGAAATTGCGGAATATACGATCAATCAGACATTTGATGCAATCCTACAGGATATCTATCGGAAGAAACCTGATCTGCTCGGGATGTCCTGCTATATGTGGAACATAGAATATGTGGGGCATCTTTTGACAGAATTGCCGAAGATCCTGCCTGATATGAAGATCTGGCTTGGAGGACCGGAGGTGTCGTATGATGCCAAAGCAGTGTTGGAACGGTTTCCGAAAGTTGAAGGTGTGATGTGCGGGGAAGGCGAAGAGACATTTGCGGAGCTGCTGCGCGTTTACCATGAAAAGAAAGAGACGTTTTGTGCTGGGGAGAAAAGAGACGAGATCTTTTCTGGTATTTTAGGGATCGCTTACAGAAATAAGGACGGAGCTGTGATCCAAAATGCGTTCCGTCCGGTCATTGATTTGAGCGCCGTGCCGTTTGTGTATCAACATATTGAAGATTTTGAGAACAGGATCATTTATTATGAATCCAGCAGGGGGTGTCCTTTTTCCTGTAGCTATTGTCTTTCTTCTATTGACAAATGTCTTCGCTTCAGAGAGACAGAGCTTGTGAAGAAAGAACTTCAGTTTTTCTTAGACAATAAAGTGCCGCAGGTAAAATTTGTAGACCGGACGTTTAACTGCAGACACGATCATGCAATGGAGATTTGGACGTATATTCATGAGCACGATAATGGAATTACGAATTTTCATTTTGAAGTTTCGGCAGATTTGTTAAATGAGAAAGAGATCGCGCTGATCAGTCGGATGCGGCCTGGACTGATCCAGCTTGAAATCGGTGTTCAGTCAGCGAATGAAGTTACAATACGGGAAATCAACAGAACGATGAAAATAGAAGTTTTGTCAACGATTGTTGACAAAATTAAAAAAGGAAACAATGTGCATCAACACTTGGACTTGATCGCAGGACTGCCGTATGAGGGATATGAAAGCTTTGGAAAATCATTTGACCGTGTTTATGCAATGCAGCCGGAACAGCTTCAACTTGGATTTTTGAAAGTTTTGAAAGGTTCTGTCATGAATGAAAAGGCGCAGGAGTACGGTATTGTGTATCAAGATCGGGCGCCGTATGAAGTTCTTTCTACGAAGTGGCTTACTTATGGGGAGATCATTCGGTTGAAGCAGATAGAAGAGATGGTTGAAGTATATTACAACAGCGGACAGTTTTGTCATACGATGGCGGCGTTGGAGCGGGAATTTACGTCAGCATTTTGTATGTATGAGAGTTTGGCGGCATATTATGATCAGATAAATGCGTTCGCGTTGAGTCATTCACGGATCGGACGATATGAGATCTTATATGATTTTCTTACAGAAACGTGCAAAGAAAGAGCAGAAGAATATGTCGGCAGGTTGACATCAGACCTGTATTTGAGAGATAATGTGAAAAACCGTCCGGCATTTCTCGGAGAAAACGGTGTTACTTCGGATGAAGCGGCAGCGTTTTATAAGAAAGAAGAGAAAGAAAGGACGTATCTGAAATCATACGAGGGGTACGACAGACGTCAGATGAGGAAAATGACCCATTTGGAACGGATTGATGGGAAGATGATATTGTTTGATTATAAGAACCGGGATCCGCTTACAGGAAATGCGGCAGTGTATGAAGTCGGTTAAACCGGAATAGAACAGGCGAAGAGGCTGCGATGGACAAGAGAAGAAGAAAAAAGTCAAAGAATAGAAAGAAAGCGCTCCGAAGAATAATCGGCGTCGGTGTTTTTGCCGCAGCCGTTGTGCTCGGTGTAAATGTTTTCCTTCAGTATAAAATAAAAAGCTATGATGCAGATAAGATTATAAAAGGCATAATGATCGGGGAAACGGATGTGTCCGGCATGACTGCGAAAGAGGCGGAAGAAGCAGTGAAAACAGATTTGGACAGATATGCGGTCCAGACAGTTTCGTTTTCAGTTCAAGGGGAAAAGACTGTTTCGGTTTCTTTGGAAGCTATGGGCGTTTCGGTAAAACAGCTCGGCAAGACGATCGAGAAGGCAGTAGACTACGGTAAAGAGGGAAATCCTGTGAGTTGTTACAGAATCTTAAGAACCTCAGAGAAAAAGAAACATGTCAAGACATTTCCACTTACATATGCCGTGACCGAGAAATCGGCGGAAGAAGCGTTGACAACTGCTTTTGCCCCGTATTTAAAAGCGCCGGAAGATGCGCGCCTGACAGTGAAAAACGGGAAAACAAAACTGGTGGACGACGTTTCAGGAGAAGAATTGGATCTGAAGCAGACGGTTGCGAATATTAATGCGCTGCTTGGAGAAAAAAGAGGAAAAACGCCGGGAAAAACGAAAGTGGTTTTCAGGGAAAAACAGGCGGATATTCAGACAGAAGATCTTGCGGATCTTACGGATGTGCTCGGATCTTATACGACGTATTACGGTGCGACAGGCGATGGGAGATCGATCAATGTAGAATCCGGGGCGAGACATATCGGCGGTACGCTGATCCAACCGGGAGAGGAAGTTTCCGCGAATCTTTTAATGTCACCTTACACAGAAGAAAACGGATATGCGATGGCTGCTTCCTATGCGGGCAATGAAGTTGTAGAATCGATGGGAGGCGGAATCTGTCAGGTATCTACGACTCTTTATAATGCGCTTTTGCTGGCGGAGCTTGAGATTGTGGAGCGATATGAACATTCTATGACGGTTTCTTATGTGGATCTGTCGATGGATGCGGCAATCGCAGATGATGTCAAAGATTTGAAATTCAAGAATAATCTGGAAGATCCGGTTTATATCGAAGCGGCGCTTTCAGACGGAACGCTTACGTTTCATGTATTTGGAATAGAAACAAGACCCGCCAACAGGTCGATCGAATATATCAGTGAGCTGAAAGAAACGATCGAGTCGGATGAGACACGTTATGTGGCGACAGAAGATCCGGTCGGTACAATGTATACACAAAATGCCGGACAAACCGGATACAAGGCGCAGCTTTGGAAAGTTGTTTACGAAGACGGAGAAGAGATCGGCAGAGAAGTTATTAATTACAGTACCTACCTTGCTTCGGGGAAAACGATCGCAGTCGGAACGTTTACGGAAGACGAGGCGCTGTCCGAGCGGATCAATGCGGCGGTGCAGTCTCAAAATGCAGAGAAGATCCAAGAGGCAATCCGTTCTTTGGCAGACGGAGAAGCGCAGGAAAATATCGAAAAGAACGAAGAAGAGTAAAAAGGGTTGAAAAGAAGCTGTTTGGAAAAACAGGAAGGAAAAACGGAAGGAAGAATCAGGAAATGAAGATCGGGAAGATTTCTCCGACGATATGGAATCGATCGGTGAAAAAGAAAGTTCATATCAGTCAGACCGACGACGGGGTTTGCCGGGCGGACACTGTCGTATGCGGTGATCATGCGGGACTTGGATATTATGCGGTTCTCGGGGCGGTCGGAGAACTTGCCTCTCATAAAGTCAGGGCAAAGGGAGTTTCTGTGAACATTCTTTTTCCTGAGAAGATGGAAGAAGCCGCACTTGCGGCTCTATGTGAGGAGATTCAAAAGGGCTGTGAAGACGTCGGCGTGATCCTGACTGCTTTGTCAGCGGAAGGAACGGCGGTTGTCAAAAGTCCGGTTATATATGCGTCGGCAGGAGGAAAGGCGGAAGAGATAACGGACAAGAGAGAAGAACGGTCATACGGAGACAGAGAATTAGTTTTATGCGGATATGCAGGGCTGGAAGGTTCTCTGCGTATACTGGAAGAGGCGGAAGAAGAATTGTCACTGAGGTTTGTCAATACATTTTTGGCGCAGGCAAAGCAGCTTCGGAACAGGCTTGTAGTTCCGAAGCAGATTTTGGCGGCGGCAGACGGAAGCAATACGGTGATCCGGCAGATCGGAAGCGGTGGGATTCTGGCAGAATTATGGCGTTTGGCAGAAGATGAGAAGATTGGCTTTGAGATTGCAATGGGAGCGGTCTTATTGAAGCAGGAAACAGTGGAGATCTGTGAATATTATCGTTTGAATCCGTATCAGATGACTTCTGCCGGAAGTTATTTGATCTTGACTGACGAAGCAGAGCGTGTGATCGAAGTATTGGAAAAGGCGGGGGCACGAGCCGTCAGGCTTGGGGTTGCCAAAGCGCAGAATGCGCGGGTGATCACAAGCAGAGATGAGATCCGATATTTAGACAGACCTGCGCCGGATGAACTGGCACGATGGCAGAAAGAAAAGCAGACCGGATAAAAGCAGACCGGAAAAGAGAAAAAAGATAGAACAAAAAAAGCAGATAGAACAGAAAAATAGATAGAAAAAATAGATAGAAAAAATAGATAGAAAAGAAAAAAATGCAGGAGGCAGAAAATGAACGGAAAAAAAGAAGAATTGAGAATGGAGATCCTGAAGTATATCGAAAAGCACAGCCGTGTAGATCTCGGAGAACTGGCAGTGCTTGTCGGTGTGGAAGAAACAGATGTGGCAAATGAGATTGCCGAGATGGAAAAAGAAAAGATTATCTGTGGTTATCATACGCTGATCGACTGGGATAAAGCAGGCGTAGAGATGGTGACGGCGCTGATCGAAGTACGTGTGACCCCGCAAAGAGACAGTGGATTCGACCGGATCGCAGAGCGGTTATATAATTATCCCGAAGTATATGCAGTTTACCTTATTTCAGGAAGTTATGACCTGCTTGTTACTTTGGAAGGAAAGACGCTGAAAGAGGTTTCCAGATTCGTGTCCGAGCGCCTGTCTACGATTGACGGTGTACTGAGCACGGCTACTTATTTTATCTTGAAGAAATATAAAGACCACGGCACGATCATGGGCGTGAAGAAAGGGTCGGAAAGGATACCGGTGACATTATAATGAGAAATCCATTATCGAAAAAAATCGTTGATATACAACCGTCCGGCATCCGTAAATTCTTTGATGTGGCAAACGAGATGGAAGACGCAATTTCCCTCGGAGTAGGAGAACCGGATTTTGATACGCCGTGGCGCATAAGAGAGGAAGGAATGTTTTCGCTTGAAAAGGGAAGAACGTTCTATACTTCTAATGCCGGATTAAAAGAATTGAGAAAAGAGATCTGTAATTACCTTGAGAGAAAGATTTATGTGAAATATGATGCGGTGCATGAAACACTTGTCACGGTGGGGGGAAGCGAGGCGATCGATGTTGGACTTCGCTGTATGCTCGACCCGGGAGATGAAGTGCTTATTCCGCAGCCCAGTTACGTTTCTTATCTGCCATGTACGATTATGGCAGACGGGATTCCTGTGATTATTCCGCTTCAGGAAAAGAATGAGTTTAAATTGACGGTGGAAGAACTTGAAACATATACGACGCCAAAGACAAAAGTACTCGTTCTGCCTTTCCCGAACAATCCTACAGGGGCGATCATGACACGGGAAGATCTGGAACCGATTGCAGAATTTGTCAAAGCGCATGATTTATATGTGATGTCTGATGAGATCTACTCAGAACTTACATATAAAGAAGAACATGTGTCGATTGCAAGTCTGCCTGGCATGAGAGAACGGACACTTGTGATCAATGGATTTTCAAAGGGGTTTGCGATGACGGGCTGGAGACTCGGATATTGCTGCGGTCCTGAGATGATTATCACGCAGATGACGAAACTTCATCAGTTCGCGATCATGTGCGCGCCTACAAACAGCCAGTATGCGGCGGTGGAAGGTCTGAGAAACTGTGGGGATGAAGTGGAAGAAATGCGGAAATCCTATAATCAGAGACGGCGCTTCCTGATGCATGAGTTTGAAAAAATGGGATTGGAATGCTTTGAGCCGTTTGGAGCATTTTATGTCTTCCCAAGTATCAAAGAATTTGGAATGACTTCGGAAGAATTTGCAACCCGTCTTTTAAATGAAGAGAAGGTCGCAGTCGTTCCGGGAACGGCGTTCGGTGAATGCGGCGAAGGATTTTTGCGGATATCTTACGCATATTCGCTGGAAGATTTAAAAGAAGCAATCGGTCGTCTTGAAAGATTTATCGGCCGGTTGAGAAGTGAGAGAAAATAATTATGCTGAATATTGTACTTTATGAACCGGAGATCCCGGCGAATACCGGAAATATTGGAAGGACATGCGTCGCGACAGGAACGCGTCTGCATCTGATCGAGCCGCTTGGTTTTAAATTGTCGGAAAAGGCGCTGAAACGCGCCGGAATGGATTACTGGGATGATCTGGATGTAACGACTTATATTGATTATGCGGATTTCCTTGAGAAAAATCCAAACGCTAAGATCTATATGGCGACAACGAAAGCAAAAAAGGTATATACAGAGGCAGCTTATGAACCGGACTGCTATATTATGTTTGGAAAAGAAAGTGCGGGAATACCGGAAGAGATCCTTGTAGATCATGAAGAGACTTGTGTGCGGATTCCGATGATGGGAGAGATCCGGTCTTTGAATCTCGGAAATTCTGTGGCGGTTGTTCTCTATGAAGCTCTCCGGCAAAATGGATTTGCCGGAATGGAGTTGGAAGGAGAACTTCATGAATTAAAATGGCAGGGGAATAATCGATAGAAAAACTGTGAAAATATGTGCAAATTGCCGAAATAGTGTAAGAATTTTCAGGAAAAGTGTAGTTCACTATTGCAGTCTTTCGGTATATAATAGTGTCAATGTGCTAAGAAACCGCTAAGAAATGTTTTCGTTTATATTAGGTGGAGATACGGCACAGGAGGAGGGAATCGTTCCTTGGAATGGGGAACGTCCCGTATGAAGCGGGAAAGTTTGGTAAAACTAAAACGATAGAAAAGAAAGTGAAAGGTGGTGTTGCGAAAATGGTGGAAGAAACGATCAAATCTATCCGAGAGACAGAAAGTAAGGCAGATCAGATCGTAAAAGAAGCGGAACAAGAGAGCAGGAATGTGATCGAGACCGCGAAAAAAGAAGCAGAACAGTCTGCCCGTGAGCTGATCGACGAAGCAAAAGCAGATGCTTTGAAAACGGCAGAACAGGCAAAGAAGGACGGGGAAGTTATGCTGGCACAGGCGGCGGAAGAGACACGCAGAGAAGCGGAACAGATGAAAGCGGCGGCTCTTGAACGTAAGAATGAGGCAGTCGCTCTTGTGCTGGAAAGATTGACATAACAGAAATAAGACTGTAAAGGAGGGATAAACAGATGGCGGTACTTAAGATGCAGAGAATCAGCATCTGCGCCTTAAAGAAAGACCGAAAAGCAATCCTTGAAAAATTACAGAGCCTCGGTGTTGTGGAGATCAATCATGTAATCGAAGAAGATGAAGATTTTAAGAAGATGGATACTGCAGGGCAGAAAGCGGGTTTTGAGAAAGCGTCGGCTTTGGCAGAACAGGCGATCGGCATTTTGGATAAATATGACCCTGAGAAGAAGTCGTTGTTTGCATCTTTGGAAGGAAAAGCATTGATCGAGCGGGAAGTGGAAGAACAGGTTCGTAATGAACGAAGAGATCTTCTGAAAAGGGCGAGACAGATCTGTAGGCTGGATAAAGAACGTTCTGAGCAGCTTGCGGAGATCACGAAGTTAAGCAACAGTATCGAGAGTCTGAATCCGTGGATCGGTCTGGACGTTCCGCTGACTCCGGCAGAGACAGCCCGGACAGCAGTGTTTTTCGGAACAATGCCCGGAGGTACGGACGCGGAGGCTGTATATGGGATTTTGGCGGAGAAAGCGCCGGATATAACCGGAGCAGATGTAAATATCGTCTCGTCAGAACCAAGTACGGTATATGTGGCGGTTGTCTGCCTGAAAGAAGATGTGCAGGCGGCGGAGGAAGCGCTTAGAAGCGCAGGGTTTGCAAGACCTTCTCAAACATGGGAAGACGTTCCGAAGTTCCAGAAAGAGGAGCTGGAAAGTCAGGCAGCAGACTGCCGCGCAAAGATCGGACAGATTGAAGAAGAGGTAAAAGGGCTTTCGGATCAGAGAGAAAAATTAAAAATATTAGCGGATTATTACAGGGTACGTGCGGACAAATATGCAGTACTCGGTCAGATTCCGCAGTCGGAGAGAACTTTTGTCATAAGCGGATACATTCCGCAGTGTGAATCGGCGCATCTTGCCGATTATCTGACAAAGAAATATGATTGTATGGTGGACGTCGAGGAATTGAGAGAAGATGAGGAAGTGCCGGTTATTTTAAAGAATAATCCGTTTTCAGCAAGTGTGGAAGGGGTAGTAGAGTCTTATGGACTTCCGCACAAAGGCGAACTTGATCCTACGACGATCATGTCATTTTTCTATGTATTTTTCTTTGGAATGATGCTTTCAGACGCGGCATATGGCGCGATCGTAGCGATTGTCTGTGCTGTGCTTGTGAAAAAATTCCCGAGGATGTCAGAGGGAATGAAAAAGTCAATGAAATTATTCTTCTATTGTGGATTATCCACGCTTGTATGGGGAATTTTATTCGGAGGCTATTTTGGAAATATCGTAGATGTCGTTTCTGAGAAATTTTTCGGAACAACGATAACCGTTCCGGCGCTTTGGTTCGTGCCGCTGAACGATCCGATGAAACTGCTCGTGTTCTCGCTGTTATTCGGTGTGATCCACCTGTTTGTAGGACTTGGGATCAAAGGTTATCTTTGTCTGAAAGACGGAAAAGTGATGGATTTCTTCTGCGACGTTGTTCTTTGGTTTATGCTTTTGATCGGTTTGATCTTAATGCTTCTGCCGAGCGATATTTTCGCATCTATTGCGCAGATGCAGATCGTCTTTCCGGCTTGGCTTAATACCGGAGCAAAGGTACTGGCGATCGCAGGAGCTTTGGGAATCGTGCTTATGTCAGGAAGAGAAAAGAAAAACCCGGCGCTTCGTTTGGCGCTTGGAGCATACGATCTCTACAATGTGAGCGGATGGCTCAGCGATGTGTTGTCTTATTCCCGTCTGCTGGCACTTGGACTTGCAACCGGAGTAATCGCATCAGTTATTAACCAGATGGGAAGTATGCTTCCGAACAACGTGATCGGAGTGATCGCGTTTATCGTAATCTTTATCGCAGGTCATGCGCTCAACCTGGCGATCAACCTTTTGGGCGCATATGTACACACAAACCGTTTACAGTTTGTGGAGTTTTTCGGAAAATTTTACGAAGGCGGCGGAGAGCCGTTTAATCCTTTTAAAGAAAATACAAAATATGCAGATGTTAAGGAGGAAACTTTATCATGAATATTGCAGGAGAGTTAGGAATTGTTTATGCGTTGCTCGGAGCGGCGATCGCGGTATTATTCGCAGGAGCAGGATCGGCGATCGGAGTTGGTATTGCAGGACAGGCAGCAGCCGGCGTTGTTACAGAAGATCCGAGTAAGTTTGCGAAAGTACTTATTATTCAGCTTCTTCCGGGTACACAGGGTCTGTACGGACTGCTTGTAGGATTTATTACACTTTCAAAGATCGGTATCCTTGGAGGCGGAGCTGTAGATGTTTCTGTATCTTCAGGACTTTTGATTCTGGCAGCATGTCTCCCGATCGGTATTGTAGGACTTCTTTCCGGTATCGCACAGGGAAAAACAGCGGCATCTTCTATCGGAATTGTTGCAAAGAAACCGGAGCAGTTCGGTAAGGCGATGTTGTTCCCGGCGATGGTTGAGACATACGCTATTTTGGCGCTGTTGATCTCCTTCCTTGCCGTAAACGGAATCCAGATCTAAGGAAAAGACGTTTGGTTTGGAATTGATGAAAAGGAGACAGCGATAAATGAGCGGATTAGATAAAATGAAATCCCGGATTTTTGAGGAGGCAGAGCAGTCCGCGGCAGAACTTCTCGATCAGGCAAAAAAAGAGGCGGAAAAGATCGTCAAAGAGGCGGTTGGAAAAGCCGGCGCAGAAGCGGAAACGATCCGTGTAAGAGCCGCGGCGGATGCGAAGGAATATGCGAAACGAGCGGAATCATCCGCAGATATGAACAGGAAACAGGCTCTTTTGGCGGCGAAGCAGGAAGTGATCCGCACCGTACTTGACGCGGCGTACAGCCGGGTGATGGAGATGGACGACACGGCATATTTTGAAATGCTTCAGAAAATGCTTGATAAATATGTACTTGCACAGGACGGAGAGATCTGCTTCTCAAAGAGAGATCTTAACCGGATGCCGAAAGAGTTTGCGGAAAAAATTGACGCTGCGGCAAAAGGAAAGGGCGGAAAGCTTACGATTTCGAAAGAGACAAGAAAGATTGACGGGGGCTTTATTCTCGTGTATGGCGGGATAGAAGAAAACTGCACGATAAAAGCAGTCTTTGAAGCGAAAAGAGAAGAACTGGCAGATGAAGTGAAGAAGCTGCTCTTTTCGTAAAGAGGAATCTGCTTGGAAAATAACAGTCCGCATGTTCAGGAAAAGCGGCGGATTGTTACAGCATAAGGAGGTTTAGAATTGGGGAATACAAAATATACTTACGCGGTTGCACGAATCCGTGCGCTGGAAGTGGCCCTGTTCTCTGATGCGGTCATCGAGCAGCTTTTGTCCTGCAAAACAGCGGCGGAAGTGCTGCAGTTTGTTGTTGAAAAAGGCTGGGGAGATACAGCGGATCAGGATGATCCCGACGCTGTTTTAAGGCGGGAGGAAGAAAAAACGTGGGAAGTGATCAAAGAAGTCGCTCCGGATGTGAGCGTATTCAATGTCCTTTCTTATCCGAAACTGTATCATAATCTGAAAGCTGCGATCAAAGAAGTATGTACGGAAATTCGTAATCCGAATATTTTCTATGACGATTGTTCTATCTCAGGAGAAGAGATGCTTCGGATCGTGGAGAACAGAGAATTTTCAAAACTTCCGTCTCATATGGGAAGTACGGCGCAGGATGCCCTTGAAACACTTCTTCATACGAGAGACGGGCAGTTGTGCGATATTATGGTCGATAAGGCGGCGCTTGAAGCAATCCGAAAGGCAGGAAAAGAGTCCGGCGAACCGATCATTGAAAATTATGCAGACACAACGGTGGCGATCGCGGATATTAAGATCGCGGTTCGTTCACAGAAGACAGGAAAAAGTGCAGACTTTATGAGAAGCGCGATGGCAGAATGTGACGGGATCAACGTAGAACAGCTTATCCGTGCGGTGCTTGCCGGAGAGGATGAGATCGCGCAGTATCTGGAGGGAACCGCATATGCAGGAGGCGCGCAGGCGCTTCGGGATTCGGCATCTGCATTTGAACGGTGGTGTGATAACCGGATGATCGAGACGCTGAAACCGCAGAAATATGAGACGTTTTCAGTAGGTCCTCTGCTCGGGTATTTGATCGCAAGGGAGACAGAGATCAAGACGGTTCGGATCATTTTAACTGGAAAGCAAAATGGTTTTTCGGATGACGCGATTCGGGAAAGGATAAGGGAGATGTATGTATAAGATAGCAGTTATCGGCGATTACGACAGCATTTACGGATTCGCCACATTAGGTCTTAGCATCTGCCCTGTAAAGACCCGGGAAGATGCCGAGGAAAAATTAAAACAGCTTGCAGACGGTCAGTATGGGATCATATATATTACCGAAGCCGTGGCTGCACAGATCGAAGAAACGATAGAACAGTACCGTGAAAATACCCTTCCGGCGATTATTCAAATACCGGGCGTATCAGGAAATACAGGAGCGGGTGTAAGCGGTGTGAAGAAGACCGTGGAACAGGCGGTCGGTTCGGATATTCTGTTTGGAGGAGTAAGCTAATGAGCACAGGAGTGATTAAAAAAGTCGCAGGACCTCTCGTTATCGCAGAGGGAATGCGCGATGCAAATATGTTTGACGTAGTCCGTGTGTCGAATCAGCGTCTGATCGGAGAGATCATCGAGATGCATGGTGATGAAGCTTCGATTCAGGTATATGAGGAGACTTCGGGACTTGGGCCGGGAGAACCGGTAGAGTCAATGGAAGTGCCGATGTCTGTAGAACTTGGACCGGGACTGATTACAAGTATTTATGACGGAATTCAAAGACCGCTGGATGATATTATGAAGGTATCGGGAAACAGCTTAAAGCGAGGAGTGGAAGTTCCGTCTTTGAAACGAAACCTGAAATGGGAGTTTGTTCCGACTGCAAAAGTCGGAGATGAAGTCGAGACAGGAGATGTGATCGGAACAGTGCAGGAGACGGTTCTCGTGCAGCAGAAGATCATGGTTCCTTACGGAGTGAAAGGAACGATCAAAGAAATCAAGTCAGGCGAGTTTACAGTAGAAGAAGTTGTAGCTGTTGTTGAGACGGAAAACGGAGACAGAGAACTGACATTGATGCAGAAATGGCCGGTTCGCCGCGGACGTCCGTATAAAAAGAAACTTCCGCCGGAGATGCCGCTTGTGACAGGACAGCGAGTGATCGATACGTTTTTCCCGATCGCAAAAGGCGGTGTGGCAGCAGTGCCGGGACCGTTCGGAAGCGGTAAGACAGTGATCCAGCATCAGCTTGCAAAATGGGCGGAAGCGGATATCGTTGTCTATATCGGATGCGGAGAACGTGGAAATGAGATGACAGACGTTCTGAACGAGTTCCCGGAGTTGAAAGACCCGAAGACAGGACAGGCGTTGATGCAGAGAACGGTATTGATCGCAAATACGTCCGATATGCCGGTTGCGGCCCGTGAGGCATCCATTTATACAGGAATCACGATCGCAGAGTATTTCCGTGATATGGGTTATTCCGTAGCGTTGATGGCAGACTCTACATCCCGCTGGGCAGAGGCGCTTCGTGAGATGTCGGGACGTCTTGAGGAGATGCCTGGAGAGGAAGGATATCCGGCCTATCTGGGAAGCCGTCTGGCTCAGTTTTATGAGCGTGCAGGTCATGTGATCTCTCTTGGAAAAGACGGAAGAGAAGGAGCGCTTTCTGTAATCGGCGCCGTATCTCCTCCGGGCGGTGATACGTCTGAACCGGTATCACAGGCGACACTTCGTATCGTAAAAGTATTCTGGGGACTGGATTCTGCGCTTGCGTATAAGAGACATTTCCCGGCGATCAACTGGCTGAACAGTTATTCGCTCTATCTTGATGATATGGAAAAATGGTTTAACGGAAATGTGGCGGAAGACTGGATGGAAGGACGCCAGAAGATGATGACGCTTCTTCAGGAAGAAGCAGAACTGGAAGAAATCGTAAAGATGGTCGGAATGGATGCACTTTCTCCGACAGACCGTTTGAAAATGGAAGCTGCGAGATCGATCCGTGAAGACTTCCTTCATCAGAACTCTTTCCATGAAGTAGACACTTATACGTCTTTGAAGAAACAGCATATGATGATGAAGTTAGTGAATGCATTTTATGAAAAATCTGTTGAGGCGCTTGGAAAAGGGGCATCTCTTCAGAAGCTGATCTCAATGCCGGTTCGCGAACAGATTGGACGTTTCAAATATGTGAAGGAAGATGCGCTTGACACAGAATATGCAAAAGTAGACGAGGAATTAGGCGCTCAGATTGCCAACGCATTTGTAAAGGAGGACCGCTAAATGCCGAAAGAGTATAGAACCATACAGGAAGTAGCCGGACCGCTGATGCTTGTGCGCGGCGTAGAAGGCGTAACTTATGACGAGCTTGGAGAGATCGAGCTTGCAAGCGGAGAAACCAGAAGATGTAAAGTACTGGAAGTCAACGGAAGTGACGTGCTTGTTCAGTTGTTTGAAAGCGCGACAGGAATCAACCTTTCCAACAGTAAGGTGCGTTTCCTTGGAAGAAGCATGGAGCTTGGGGTATCAGAAGATATGCTTGGCCGTGTATTTGACGGACTTGGAAGACCGATCGATGACGGTCCGGAAATCTTGCCGGATGCCCGTATGGATATTAACGGTCTGCCGATGAATCCGGCGGCAAGATGTTATCCGGAAGAATTTATTCAGACAGGAGTTTCTGCTATTGACGGACTGAACACGCTTGTCCGTGGTCAGAAACTGCCGATCTTCTCTGCATCAGGACTGCCTCATGCGCAGCTTGCGGCTCAGATCGCGAGACAGGCGAAAGTACTTGGCACAGATGAGAACTTTGCCGTAGTATTCGCTGCTATGGGTATTACGTTTGAGGAATCGAACTTCTTCGTGGAAAGTTTCCGAGAGACAGGAGCGCTTGACAGAACGGTTCTGTTTATCAATCTTGCAAATGACCCGGCGATCGAGCGTATCGCAACGCCGAAGATGGCGCTTACAGCCGCTGAATATCTTGCCTTTGAAAAAGAGATGCATGTACTTGTTATCCTGACAGATATTACAAACTATGCAGATGCGCTTCGTGAAGTGTCCGCTGCCCGTAAAGAAGTACCGGGACGCCGCGGATATCCGGGATATATGTACACAGATCTGGCTTCTATTTATGAAAGAGCGGGAAGACAGAACGGCAAGAAGGGAAGTATCACGATGATCCCGATCCTGACGATGCCGGAAGATGATAAAACACATCCGATCCCTGACTTGACAGGATATATTACAGAAGGTCAGATCATCTTGAGCCGTGACCTTTACAGAAAAGGAGTAACACCTCCGATCGATGTCCTTCCATCCCTTTCCCGTCTGAAAGATAAAGGAATCGGAGAGGGCAAAACGAGAGCGGATCACTCGAATACGATGAACCAGCTTTTCTCTGCCTATGCGCGTGGAAAAGATGCGAAAGAGCTGATGGTTATTCTGGGAGAGGCTGCGCTGACGGAAATCGATTTAATGTATGCAAAATTCGCAGATGCTTTTGAGGCAGAATATGTATCGCAGGGATATAATACAGACAGAAGTATTGAAGAAACGCTTGATATCGGCTGGAAATTGCTCAGGATGCTGCCAAGAACCGAATTGAAACGTATTGATGATAAATATTTGGATCAGTATTACGCAGAGTAGAACTTGCTTGTGCTGTGTAGCTGGGAAAAGGAGGTAGAATTTTGGCGGCAAAACAGGTGAATCCGACCAGAATGGAGTTGACGCGGCTTAAGAAGAAGCGGATTACGGCAATTCGCGGTCACAAGCTTCTGAAAGATAAGCGTGATGAACTGATGCGTCAGTACCTTGATCTTGTGCGGGAAAACATGGAAGTGCGTAAAAAAGTGGAAGCGGGTATCCGTTCTGCAAATAAAAACTTCGTGATCGCGAAAGCGGGAATGTCAGAAGCGGCGCTTAATACTGCGCTGATGGCGCCGAAGCAGGAAGTGAATTTGGAAGCCGGAGAGAAAAATGTTATGAGTGTAGATATTCCGACATTTCAGTATAAAACGAGAACTGCGGATGAAAATGATATTTATTCTTATGGCTTTGCCTTTACGTCAGGAGATTTGGACGGGGCGGTAAAATCACTTGCAGATGTACTTCCGGATATGATCCGTCTTGCTGAATGTGAGAAAGCCTGCCAGCTTATGGCGGCAGAGATCGAGAAGACGAGACGTCGCGTCAATGCCCTTGAGCATGTGATCATTCCGGAGACGGAACAAAGTATAAAATATATTACGATGAAACTGGATGAGAACGAAAGAAGTACACAGATCCGTTTGATGAAAGTGAAGGATATGATGTTGGAAGAGACTCATCATTACAGTGAAAAATCACAATGAGATGAAGAGAAATCGGAGACGCTGAAGCGAATCCGGTTTCTCTTTATTTTGTAAAATATGTCATTGTTTTTGGATGATATGTATGTTATAGCAGCTCTGCTCACAGAGCGAGCATCAGTCTGCGATCAATGAAAACATGCCTCTTCGGAGTTTATGGAAATGGTACAGAATTATCAGATCTCCCCTGTTTGAGAATCTTATAAAAAGGTGGTCCGGGAATACATGGAAAAAGGATTTTTTGCGAATGAAAAAATCGACAGAAGCTTTGGATCTGTTGAAAATTCCTGAAAAGAGTGATTGTAAGATGGGAAGAAATGTAAAAAAATACAAATCAGGAATGATTTGTATAAATACATTTGTTGAAAATGATTATATAATGAATTGATTAAAGGCGAAATTGATGATTTTTCACAATTTGCCTGGGGAAAAGGAGGAAAAAGAAAAAGATGAAATGGACCAAGAAAATGAAAGGAGCAGGCAAGAGAGCAGCAGTAACTGTAACGGCGCTTGGCATGGTGCTTACAGCATTTCCGCCGATACCGGCGAAAGCCGCGGGAGAGTTTGCAGGTAAGCTGACAAGCGTCGAGTCAGTGAAAAAAGGCAATGCAGATAACATCGTTATTGTGACTTTCAACGGCGGTGTAGAGGCGAAGCTTACGTTTCTTGAAGATGGGATCTTCAGATATAACGTAGATCCGAGCGGCGAGTTCTCGGAGTATGCAAAGCCGAGACAGAGTTTCCACAAGGGACGTATTCAGCAGTATCCTGACAGCTCCAGTGAGTATTCAAAACCGGAAGCGAAGATTAAAGACGCTGATGGGAAGTTTATGATCACAAGCGGAACTGTTTCTGTTGAGTTCGATAAAGAGACGGCTAAGATGAAAATCTTAAGCAACGATAAGGTTGTGATGGAAGAAACAGAAGCGCTGTCTATTTCAAAATCTGCAACAGTACAGACTCTTAAGAAAAACGACGGAGAGAACTTCTACGGCGGTGGCTGCCAGAATGGCAGATTCGTTCATACGGGAGAGTCAATCAATATCGCAAATGAAAGTAACTGGACAAATGGCGGTGTATCATCTCCGAACCCGTTTTATATTACGACAGAGGGATACGGAGTGTTGAGAAACACATTTGCCGATGGTAAATACGACTTTGGTAAGACAACGGCAGATGCTGTTACGGCAACGCATAATGAAGGCGAACTTGACGCTTATTACTTCGTATCTGACGGGAAAAATGTTACTGAGAAAACACAGGAACTTTTAAGAGAGTATTATCACGTGTCAGGTAATCCGACGCTGCTTCCTGAATATGCTTTCTATGAGGGCCATCTGAACGCATACAACCGTGACGCGTGGTCGAACACGCCGACGAATGGCGCGAAGGCATGGACGATCAAAGGAAATGATTCGTCTGACAGTGAAGGAAAGACAACATACGAAATCGGAAGAAGCGCTGATTTTGTTCCGGTAGACGGTCAGCAGCTTGAGTCGCTCAACGGTAAGGCGCCGACGGTGGCTACTGAAAAATATCCTAATGTAACGACACCGGAAGAATTTTCAGCACGTGCGGTACTTGATGATTATGTTGAGTACGATATGCCTCTCGGATATTTCCTTCCAAACGACGGATATGGATCAGGATACGGACAGAACGGTCATCATATGACAGGCGGAGTAAATTCGGATGGAACAAGTTCAAAGGAACGTCTTGATGCAGTTGCGGCGAACATACAGAACCTTGCTGAGTTTACAGAATATGCACAGGGAAAAGGTATACAGACAGGACTTTGGACACAGAGCTATCTTGTGCCGGATTCAAATTCAGGAACATTGTGGCATCGTCTTCGTGATTTTGAAAACGAAGTTAAAGTCGGTGGTATTTCCACACTGAAGACAGACGTTGCGTGGGTTAGTCAGGGATACTCTATGCAGCTTGACGGCGTGAAGAGTGCTTATGATATTGCAACAACTAAAGGCAAGATTCGTCCGAACATCATCTCTCTTGACGGATGGGCAGGATCGCAGCGATACTGCGGTATCTGGACAGGCGACCAGTACGGCGGCGAGTGGGAATACATTCGCTTCCACATTCCGACATATCTCGGAATGGCTCTTAGCGGTATTCCGAACTTAGGTAGTGATATGGACGGTATCTTCGGCGGATCTCCGATCATCGCTACAAGAGATTATCAGTGGAAATCATTTTCACCGCTTATGCTTAACATGGATGGATGGGGAACATATGCGAAGATGCCGTATGTATTCGGTGATCCGTACACAGGACTTAACCGTATGTACATGAAGATAAAAGCACAGATGCTTCCGTACATTTATACAGGAGCTGCTTCGGGATCGAACATTGATACAGGAAACGGAGATACAGGCATTCCGCTTGTGAGAGCAATGTTCCTTGAGTATCCGAATGACAGTTATGCGAACAGCAAGGCGGTGCAGTATCAGTATATGTTCGGATCTGACCTTCTCGTAGCTCCAATCTATCAGAACACGGCGGATACAGAAAATACCGGTAACGATATTAGAAATAACATCTATCTTCCGGGAGAAGAAGACGTTTGGATTGACTACTTTACAGGCGAGCAGTATCAGGGCGGACAGGTTCTTAACAACTTCGACGCTCCGCTTTGGAAACTTCCGTTATTCGTGAAGAATGGCGCGATCATTCCGATGTGGGAAGAAAACAACTCTCCGGAAGAGATCGACAAAGCAAACCGTATCGTAGAGTTCTGGCCAAGTGGAAAAAATTCTTACACGATGTTTGAAGATGATGGTAAATTCGTTGAAAACAATTTGACAGAAGATAAAGAATACGGACAGATCACAGATGTTTCTTACGGCAATCATGTATCTACGAAGTTTACGTCTGAAGTAAAAGATGGAACAGCAACACTTACTGCTGAGAAATCAACAGGAGACTACACAGGATACAAGAAAGATAAAAACACAACATTTGTTGTAAACGTATCTAAGAAACCTACAAAAGTTACAGCGAAAAACGGCAGCAACACACTGGAAGTTGAAGAAGTACAGAATAAAGCTGATTTCGATACAAAGAAAGTTGAAGCTGGCAAAGCAGTTTACTTCTACGATGAGTCTCCGGTAATCGAGACATATGCATCCGAGAAAGAGACAGCTGTTGCAGAACTTGTAAAAGATGTGAAGAGAACACCGAAGCTGTATGTGAAGTTTGCACAGGCTGACGCGAAAGCAGTTGATCAGACATTAGTAATCGAAGGATTCGCAAACGACGGAAAACTTCCGAAAGATCAGTTGAATGAGAACCTTGCAGTTCCGACATTAACAGAGAATGTTGACGCGAAGACACCGACTAGTATCACGCTTGGATGGAATAAAGTAGATACTGCTACATCTTACGAGCTGATGATCGACGATGTTGTATTTGCAGTTGGTGATGCTAATGCATATACGCATGTAGATCTTACTTACCATTCAGAGCATACATATCAGGTTCGCTCAAGAAACGCTGACGGATATTCCAAGTGGAGTGAGAAACAGACATTCCAGTCAGCAGAAGATCCGTGGAAAGATACGCCGACGCCGCAGACAATCACATGGAGCGGAGAGATTTACGGAAATCATAAAGCAGATCTTGCATTCGACAAGGTATTCCAGCAGGGAGACAGCGGTTTCCACTCAAATGGAAACTCGATCGGGCAGACGCTTACTGTAGATTACGGAAAAGCGTATGAGATTGATAAGATCGAGTATTATCCGCGTACAGATGCGTCTAACGGAACTGTTAAGAAGATGAAGCTTGAGACAAGTCTTGACGGTGTGCACTGGACGGAAGCAAAAGAATACACATGGGAAATAAATGCCGAGACGAAAGTGATGGGTGATCTGAACTGCGGAGCCCGTTATATCCGCTTTACACCGCTTGAATCAGTTGGAAATTTCTTTGCAGCAAGCGAGATTAAAGTGTATAAGAAAGAAAATACGGGAGCGTTTGCTGTCGGAAGTACAAATAAAGCAGATACAGTTAGTGACGGCGATTATACGAACATGAAAAACTATCTTGGCACATGTGAAAAAGATAGTCTGTTTGTAGATCAGATCAAGAGCCGTTACGGCGACATCAATATGAATAATATCTATGATGTATATGATTATGCTTTCACAATGTTCCAGTTAGACGGAGGAACGAAGAAGACAGACAGCGTTTCAGGAGAAGCTATGCTTCTTGCAAGCAGTGCAGACGTGAAGAAGGGCGAGACGTTTACAATCGATGTTTACGCACAGAATGTAGCAGGACTTAACGCATTCGGACAGGTGATCAATTATGATCCGAAGAAGGTAGAATTCGTTTCCTGTGAAGGTTCACCGCTTCTTGCACAGATGGAAAATCTGACAGTGAATAAAGTATATGATGATGGAGCATATGTGAACCTTGCATATGCAAACCGCGGAGATAAGAACCTTTATGCCGGAAGTGATGTGCTTGCTACAATTACAATGAAGGCGAAAGACGATATTTCAACGGAAAACAAGAACGTGATCGACCTTTCTAAAGTAACACTCATCGGACCGAATTACAGCACGATCGAGTCAGAGGTTAACACAGATGTTGAGATTCCGGACGTTCCGGCAACAGAGAAGAAATTCGCTCAGAATGATTTCAACATTACAATGACAAATGAGAAACTCACAGAAGATAGCGCAGATGATCCGAACGTAAATAAACTGATCCAGCAGAATAATTACAACGGACTGTTTGATGGAACATTCGGGCGTGATTTTGAGTTTAAGTGGGATATCCCGGCTAACCAGGTAGACGGAAAACTTCCGGACTACATCATCCTTCCGACAACAATGCATCTTGCATTAAAGAATCCGGAAGCATTGAACAAAGTAGCTGTATCGAATGCAAACAAAGGAAACGGTTACTTGACAAGCGTATCTGCAAAACTGATCTATACAGACGATACAGCATCAGACGAGATCAAGTTTGAGGCAGAGCAGGAAAAATACACATTTGAATTTAGTGGAGACAAGGCGGTAAAAGAAGTTCAGATTACATTCTTAGATGCAAAATCAACAAGTGATGTGAAGAACATGCTCACACTTGCAGAACTTGAACTGTCAAATCTCTCTAACACACCGGTTACAGGAATTACGGCAGATCCGAACAATGTAAAAGAGATGTATGTCGGAACACTGGCAGACATCAATGCAACAGTTCAGCCGGACAATGCAACAAACAAATTCTTTACAGCAGAAAGCTCAAATGAAGATGTTGTGAAGATCCTTACACTGGCAGATGAAAACGGCTATCCGGTTTACAAAGCGAGAGCGATGAAAGAAGGAAAGAGCACGATCACACTGGCAGCGGCAGGAAACAAAGATGTAAAAGCAACTTACGAAATTACAGTAAAAGCAGGTGTTGATATTTCAGGACTGAATGAGGCGCTTGCAAAAGCTCGTAATCATCAGTCATCTGCTTACACAGAAGAAAGTTATGGACAGCTTACGGCGGCAGTAAATGCAGCTACAGAATTGCTTAAGGGCGAATATACTAAGAATCAGGTACTTGAAGCACAGATGGCAATTTACGATGCAATCGACGGACTTGTATTCCGTCCGCTTGATGAGACAAAACTGCTTGATGCAAAAGCAGAAGGGTTTACAGTAACGGCAACAAGTGAATGTGATCCTGATAAACTTGAGGATGGACTTGCAACAAACGTACTTGACGGAAAAGAGGATAATTACTGGCATACAGAGTACAACAAAGATGTATTGCCGCAGAGCCTCAATTTTGATCTCGGCGGACTTTACAACTTGACAGATATTACATTCCTTGCCCGTCAGGGAGCAACGAACGGTGATATTCTGAAAGCGCAGATCTTTGTAGGAAGCGCCAAAGACGATATGAAATCTGTCGGAACATATGAGTTCGATGAGAATGGAAATGTTCTTGTAAACAGAGATCAGTATCAGCAGATCGCTTTTGATGCGAAAGATGTAAGATATGTAGAGTTCAAAGTTCTTGAAGCAGGAGCACAGGATAAATTCGCAAGTATGGCAGAGATCCGTTTCTACGGAGAGAAAACGACAGCAGCTCTGAAAGCTCTCTATGACAGCTATGTGGCAGAAAACTTGAATAAAGCAGACTACACAGCAGACTCATGGGCAGTATACGAAGCGAAGATGGATGAAGCGAAAGCTCTCATCGAAGCAAAAGATACAACAAACGCAGCAGCAGGCGAAGCTTTGACAGCATTGCAGACAGCACATGACGCACTTGCGAAAGATGAAACTCCGACACCGGGTGAGGCGGATAAGACAGCGTTGAAAGCACTTTGCGATCAGGCAGATGCATTGAAATCAGACGATTATACAGCAGACAGTTGGGCAGAATTCCTTCTCGCTCTTAGAGAAGCGAAGAGTGTGCTTGGAGATGAGACTGTAACACAGGATGTCGTAAATCAGGCTGTGACAGATCTGCAGGTAGCAATCGAAGCGCTTGTTAAGAATGATCCGGAACCGGGCGATGTAGATAAGAGCGGACTGCAGAATCTTTACAATCAGTATAAAGATACGAAACCGGATGGTTATACGGAAAGCAGTTGGCTGGACTTTGCTGCCGCACTTGATAAGGCAGAGAAAGTTCTGAAAGATGAAAAAGCAACAGTAGGAGATGTGCAGGCGGCAGTGGCAGAGCTTGAGATGGCATATAAATCACTTGAGAAAGAAGAACCGACACCGGGTAAACCTGATAAGAGCGGACTGCAGAATCTTTACAATCAGTATAAAGATATCAAAGCCGACGGTTATACGAAAGACAGCTGGACTGCATTTGATAAAGCTCGTACAGAGGCAGAAAAGGTTCTTACAAATGAAAAAGCAACACAGGCTGAGATAGATGCAGCGAAAGCAGCATTGCAGGCAGCGTATGAAGGTCTTGCAAAAGACACAACTCCTGAACCTGAACCGCAGCCGAACCCGAATCCGACACCGGGCGGAAACGGCGGCAACAGTGGAAACGCTGGTAACAGTGGAAATGGCAGCAACACAGCAGTTGTTACAGGAGACAGCGCAAATATCGCAGGATATTTGATGATGCTTCTGGCAGCAGGCGGAATTGCAGCAGTAACATTCTTTAGAAGAAAAAGAGTGAAATAAAAAGATCCGATTCGTAAGATGAAGAGGATATGAAATAAAAGAGGCGATGCGCGTAAGTGCATCGCCCCTTTTGTTTATTGGAGGTTCAGATTTGAAATTCCATCACCTTGCCTGTTTTTGGGTGGCGGAATATTAATTTGTAAGCACAGAGATGAAGCTGTCCGGCTTGAAAACGTTTCACCGAAGTCTGAGAGGCGATGATCGGATGATCGATCTCTCTGCCGTATTTGCGATCGCCTATGAGGGGGTGTCCAAAATGTGCCATTTGTACGCGAATCTGATGATGTCTGCCTGTGTCAAGGTGAATTTCGACAAGGGAGGAAGCGTCATACACTTCAACGGTGCGGTAGTGCAGTCTGGCAAGTTTCGCTCCGGAAGTTGTATTTGCACAGACAGAGGAACTGTTTGTGCGGGCGTTTTTGATAAGATAATCTTCAAGAGTTCCTTCCGGCGGTTTGGGGATGCCTGTCACTGCGGCAAGATAATATTTCCCGAATCCGTCGGAGGAGAGCTGCCGGTTTAATTCTTTTGCTGCAGCCGGGGTTTTCGCAAAGACGAGAATCCCTTCTACTGGCTGGTCGAGTCGGTGAATGACTGCAAGATATGGTTCGCCTGATTTTGTACGGTGAAATTTCTGTGAAGTAAAAAGGTGATTTTTGAGTAGACTTTCCATGTCGGCAGTTCCGATACGAGCGCTTTGGGTGGGCGTGCCGGCGGGTTTATGGCAGACGATGATCTGCTCGTCTTCATATAAAATGATCGGGGCTGTATTTTTTATCATTTGTCTTATTTTCGCTCCTTCGTATTATTGACTTTTCAATGTGTTACGGCTAAACTGATTATCATATAAAAGAATTTTCAGGTCAACCCTTTAAGGAGGAAATTCATGATAAATAATGAGTGGGAAAGATCGTTGGATGAATTGAATCGAACAATTCAAGATGCGATCGATCATCAAAATTACGGGCGGTTAAATCAAAATGTGACAGATACAATCGGTCGCGCTATGGGAGAAATTTCCAGAGGATTAAAAAATGGGATCCGATATGGCAATGACGCGATGAACGCTGCGGCAGATAATTTCGCGAGAAGACAAAATCAAACGACAGGCGGCTTTGCCCGGCGTCAGAGACAGGCGGGAAATACCCCGCCGTTTAGAAATCAAGGCGAGGCAGGCGGTTTCGCGCAGAATCAGGGAATGGGTTCGGCAGGCAGCTTTGCACAAAATCCGAATGCTGTACAGAGAGAAAAGATTCTTTATCTGAAAGGAACGGCGATAAAGGTCGGCGGCATCTTCCTCGCGATTACAGGATATCTTGGGATGATTGTTACTTTGATCATCGGTCTGATGCTTCTGCTTGGCAGTTCTGTTACCGGATGGCAAACAGAGATAAATGTTATGGCGGCGGTGATGGGCGGTTTTGCCGTTGCATTTGCCGGGATGGGAATTGCCGGGACGGTAAATGCATGCGCGGTAAGCCGTTTTGGGAAATATGTGAAAATGCTTGATGTCAGAGAGTATTGTGATGTGAAAGAGCTTGCACAGCGCAGCGGACGTTCGGGGAAAGCAGTTGTGAAAGATCTGAAAAAAATGATTAAAAAAGGCTGGTTCAGACAAGGGCATCTTGATGAGCAGGAAACCTGCCTTATGACGAGCAATGAAGCGTATCGTCAATATACGGCGCTTATGGAGAGAACGCGTCAGGAGAAGAAAGAAAAAGAAGAAAGAGCGGCAAAAGAAAAGGCAGAATTTTCCAAACTTTCTCCGGAAGTGCAGAAGATCATCGAAGCAGGCGATGCGTATGTGCATGCGATCAGAGCGGCGAATGACGCAATACCCGGAGAAGAGATTTCGGAGAAGATTGCCCGTATGGAAATGCTTGTAGACAGAATCTTTGACAGGGTAGAGCAGAAACCTGACACGGTCAGTGATATTCGAAAATTGATGGATTATTACCTTCCGATGACAATGAAACTGCTGCAGGCGTATGAAGATCTGGATGCACAGCCGGTGCAGGGAGAAAATATCATTTCTTCGAAGGAGGAGATTGAAAAGACGATCGATACCCTTAACGTAGCTTTTGAAAAACTGTTGGACGATCTTTTTCAGGATACGGCGTGGGACGTATCGTCAGATATTTCTGTGCTGAATACGATGTTGGCGCAGGAAGGTCTTACGGAGGACGAGATCAGGAAGTAAAAGCGCGCAGAGCAAGATAAGACAAGATGCACACAGAAGAAAATAAGATGGGAAGAGATGTGTGCACAATAGGGTAAGACAGAAAGAAGATGCGCACAGAATAAAGCGAAAAAGAAGTTCGGGAAATGACAAGCGGAGATAAATAAGCTAAGGCTGAATAAAGAAGTGGAAAAGGAGAGAAAGATATGGGAACAGAGTTTAAAGATTTAGATACCACTCCGACATTGACGTTAGATCCGTTTCAGACGGCGGATAAGAAAGAACCTCCGGTCGTGCAGCAGGCAGAAGAAGCTGAGTTGGACGACAGCATTTTGACAGAGGAAGAACGTCAGACAGTGGAGGCGTTTGCAAAGCAGATCGATCTGACGAATTCTTCGCTGATCCTTCAGTACGGAGCAGGAACACAGAAGAAGATGGCAGATTTTTCCGAATCGGCTTTGGATAATGTGAAGGCGCAGGATCTCGGAGAGGTGGGGGATCTTCTTACCGGAGTTGTGACGCAGCTGAAAAGCTTTGACGAGGAGGAAGAAGAAAAAGGATTTTTAGGTATATTCAAGAAAGCATCGAACAAAATTGATTCGATGAAAGCGAAATATGCAAAAGCCGAGACGAACGTCAATGAGATTGTGAAAGCCTTGGAGAAGCATCAGGTACAGCTTATGAAAGATACGGCGCTTCTTGATAAAATGTATGAATTGAATCTGACATATTTTAAAGAATTATCTATGTATATTCTTGCCGGAAAGAAGAAGCTTGCGGAAGTGAAGCGGACACAGCTTGCGGATCTGATGAGCAAGGCACAGGCATCAGGACTGCCGGAGGATGCGCAGGCGGCGAAAGATTTGGACGAGATGTGCATTCGGTTTGAGAAGAAGATCCATGATCTTGAACTGACAAGAATGATTTCGATTCAGACGGCGCCGCAGATCCGTCTTGTTCAGAATAATGATACAATGATGGTTGAAAAGATTCAGTCTACGATTGTGAATACGATCCCTCTTTGGAAGAGTCAGATGGTTCTTGCACTTGGAGTGGAGCATTCGACTCAGGCGGCAGAAGCACAGCGTCGTGTCACGGATGTGACGAACGAGCTTTTGAAGAGGAATGCAGAGAAATTAAAGATGGCAACGACGGAAACGGCTCGTCAGTCCGAGCGGGGTATTGTGGACATCGAGACGCTTAAGGCGACAAACGAATCGTTGATCGCTACATTAGACGAAGTGATGGCGATCCAGCGTGAAGGTCGGGAGAAACGTCAGGCGGCTGAGGCGGAGCTTCGCAATATGGAACAGGAACTGAAAGGGAAACTTCTTCAGCTTCACGGATAAAGTCTGGATCATGTTTCGGTTGACATTCGGATGATTTTTGGGTAAAATCACAGTTGCAAACAGGCGATGAAAGAGAATAGTATATGTGAGGAATGCGGCAGAGAGAAGGCGGCTGGTGAGAGCCTTTGCAGGAACACATAGAACCGGCTCCGGAGCTCTGTATGAAAATACAGCGTATCTCTGCGTTAAAGAGAAAAGAGAGAACAGTCACAGACAAGTTGTCTGTAGTGTTAATAAGGGTGGTACCGCCGAGATGCTCGGTCCCTTGCGGGGGAAGAGCGTCTCGGCGTTTTTGCATGGCTTTGAAGGAAATTAAAAAACCAGAAAGTAAAAATGATTTAGGAAATGAGGTAAGAAGATGGCAAAAGAAAAGAAACTTGTACAGTCGATCACATCGAGAGACGAAGATTTCGCACAGTGGTATACAGATGTTGTGCGGGAAGCAAAATTGTGTGATTATTCAGGGGTAAAAGGATGTTTGAATTATCTTCCGAACGGATATGCGATTTGGGAAAATATTCAGTCTGATCTTGATAAACGTTTTAAAGACACGGGTGTGGAAAATGTTTATCTTCCGGTTTTGATCCCGGAGAGTCTTTTACAGAAAGAAAAAGATCACATTGAAGGATTTGCACCGGAAGTTGCATGGGTGACACACGGCGGAACAGAACCGCTTCAGGAAAGATTCTGTATTCGTCCGACATCCGAAACTCTGTTTTGTGATGTGTGGAGCAAGACGGTTCAGTCTTACAGAGATCTTCCGAAAGTATGGAATCAGTGGTGTTCGGTTCTCCGTTGGGAGAAAACGACAAGACCGTTCCTTCGCTCAAGAGAATTTCTCTGGCAGGAAGGACATACGATCCATGCAACATATGAAGAGGCAGAAGAACGTACAAAATTAATGTGGAAAGTATATAAAGATTTTGTAGAAGAAGACCTTGCAATTCCGGTTGTAGCGGGAAGAAAAACAGAGAGTGAGAAGTTTGCGGGAGCACAGGATACTTATACGATCGAGGCTCTGATGCATGATGGACAGGCGCTGCAGTCAGCTACAAGTCATTTCTTCGGAAATTCATTCCCGGATGCATTTGACATTAAATATGCAGATAAGAATAATGAACTTCACAGTGTGTATGAGACGTCATGGGGTCTGTCTACGAGAATTATTGGTGCGATCATCATGGTTCACGGTGATGACAGCGGCCTTGTGCTTCCGCCGAGAATTGCTCCGGTACAGACAAGAGTTATTCCGATCGCACAGCATAAAGAAGGCGTTCTTGATAAGGCAAATGAACTTCTTGATGCTCTTAATAAAGCGGGATATCGTGCGAAGATCGATGATTCTGAAAAGAGTCCGGGATGGAAGTTCAGCGAGCAGGAGATGCTTGGAATTCCGACCCGTATTGAGATCGGACCGAAAGATATTGAAAACGGACAGGTTGTAGTTGTGCGCCGTGATACAAGAGAGAAGATCGTTGTGGCAATCGATGAGATCACAACGAAACTCAGTGAGATTCTTGAGACGATCCAGAAAGATCTTTATGCAAAAGCAAAAGCATTCCTTGACGATCATATCAGCTCGGCGGTGACGATGGATGAGATGAAAGATGCCGTTTCTGAAAAGAAAGGTTTCGTAAAAGCAATGTGGTGCGGAGACGAAGCTTGTGAAGATGAGATCAAAGCACAGACAGGCGGCGTGACATCAAGATGTATCCCTATGGAAGAAGAACATCTTTCAGATGTATGTATCTGCTGCGGAAAACCTGCGAAACATATGGTTTACTGGGGAAGAGCGTATTAAGAAAATACATTTGGGATTAGAAGGGCAATGCAAAAAACAGGATAGAAAATCAGTTTGTGATTTGAAAAAACAGATAGAAACAGAATGTTTTGTGCATTTTTTCAGAAAGGAAAACACCTCTTTTTGTGGATAATTTGCCTATAGAATAAGAAACAGAAGAAAATTGTTATATGAGAAAGCCATAATCGTTTCATAAATAAGCGGTTATGGCTTTTTTTGAAAAATATTTATTGTGAAAACGACGAAAATAAATAAAACATAATGACATTTTTGTACAAATATGATAAATTTCTAGTACTCATGTAAACCAAAACAATGAAAGAGAAAGGAAAAGTATGAAAAAGAAAAAGTATTTGGCATTATTGCTGACCGCCGGAATGGCTGCGCAGACAGCATTTTCATATGGCGGAACAGTGCAGGTCCATGCCGCTGAGGACACTTATGTTACGACAGATGAGTTGACAGACGGCAGCGCGGCTGCGCCGAAGGCGGACAAGGTCGTACCGTCGAAAAACCAGTATGAATACCAAAAGCAGGAATTGGCTGCTTTCTGTCATTTCGGTATGAATACATATACCGGAAGCGAGTGGGGAAATGGAAAGGAAGATCCGAAGCAGTTCCAGTTGACGAATGATTTTGATGAAGAGACTTATGTAAAAGCGATTCATGACGCAGGCTTTAAGAAGCTTATCATTACGGCGAAGCATCATGACGGTTTCTGTATTTGGCCAAGCGCCATGACGAAGCATGATACGGAGACGGCAGGATATGACGGAGACGTATTGGAAGAGCTTTCCAGAGCATGTACAAAATATAATATTGACATGGGATTATATCTTTCTCCGTGGGATGTAAACAGTGAATATTACGGTTATAAAGATAAAGACGGGAATAAGCTTGTAGGCGCTGACGGTCAGCCGTTGAATGGGAAGTCCTGGGAGCAGGTAAAAGCGGAAGATGCGCTTGATTATAATGATTACTATGACGAGCAGTTGAGAGAAATCCTCGGAAATGACAAGTATGGAAATAACGGTCATTTCACAGAAGTCTGGATGGACGGTGCGAAAGATACAAACGACAAGAGTAACGCGCAGGATTACGATTTCCAGAGATGGTTCAAGACGATTCAGGAATTTGAAGGAAAAGCAAGCGGCAAGTATGATGACGATTGTCTTCTTTTCGGAGCAGAATCTTACACGACTGTGCGCTGGATCGGAAATGAGAGAGGATATGCAGCAGAGGAAACCTGGGCAAAATCAACGGTTGATAAAGGGAAAAATACAATAAACAGCAACAGTCAGGATGGATATACAAAAGGTTTTGCAGATGGCAATCAGTGGACAGTGCCTGAGGCGGATACGAAGATCACATCTGGATGGTTCTGGGGAGAGGGAAAGAAAACGCCCCTTTCGATGGAACAGCTTGCAGGAATCTATTTCGGATCGGTCGGACATAACGCCACTCTTTTGCTGAATGTTCCCCCGAATAAGCAGGGAACGGTGGACGCCGATATCCTTGCCCGTGTGTCGGAATTCGGAACGGCGGTGAAAGATACGTTTGATAAGAATTTGGCAGAAAAAGCGACTGTCTCTGCGACAGAGGTAAGAGGAAAATCAAAAACTTATTCTCCGGCAAATCTGCTTGATGGAAATGACGAGACGTATTGGACGGTCGAAGACGGTACGGCAAGCGGGAAAGTTTTGATCGACTTAGGGGGAACGAAACAATTTGACGTTGTGTCGATTGAAGAGGCAATCCAGTTCGGACAGAGGATCGGTTCTTTTAAAGTAGAATATAAAAACGGGAATGACGGATGGAAAACATTCGATGAAGGAACGACTATCGGAGCGAAACGCCTTTGCCGCAAGAAAGCTGTGAAAGCAGATACACTTCGGATTACGGTGACAGCTCATGAGAAGGCAGAAAATAAAGTTCCGATACTTAGTGAGGTCGGCGTCTATCAGGCGGCAGACGGATTCGAGCTTGGAACAGGGATTCCGTCAGGTTTGAAAACGATAGATGACCGCTCATTTACACTTAGCAATGGATGGAATCAGGTGACAAACGATCAGATGCTGGAAGGAACAGGAATCTGGATCAACGGAAACGGCAACGGGGAAAACGCGCCGTATGCGGAGACAAAGTTTAAAGGAACGAAGGCCTGGATCATCGGTACGATCGATCAGAAGCACGGTCCGGCAGACGTCTATATTGACGGGAAAAAGGTGGCGTCCATCGATACCCATTCCGAGACAAGGAAGTTAGGTCAGATCTTGTACGAGACGGAAACACTGGAAGATAAAGAACATACAATCAAGATCGTAAATACAGGATCGAATACACAGGCTCTTGGATTAGACGCGGTTGCTTATCTTGATAACGGCGGAAAAGGTATGGTTGAGATCGAGAAAGATTCCTATCGGGTAAATGAAGATACGAAGATGCCGATTAAGCTGAAACGTGTCGGCGGAACGAAAGGCGATCTGACGGTACAGTTCGAAGTCGCTCCGGGAAGCGCTTATCAGAAACATTTTGACGCTGACGGTAATATGCAGGTGACGTTTAAAGACGGAGAATCAGAAGCCGAAGCGTTTGTTACAACAAAACGAGTGAAAGAAAAGGAAGGGGATGTATATTTCTCTGCTTACTTAAGCGCTCCGACAGATGACGTTCTTCTTGGATTTACGACAAAGGCGAAGATCACGATTGCGGATACCGAATCTTATGACAAGCAGGAACTTCTTGATAAGATCAAAGAAGTGGAAAAAGCAGGATATCAGGAGTCGCTCTATACGACAACAAGCTATCAGTCTTATGCGGCGGCGCTGAAAGCTGCGAAAGAAGCTGCAAAGAAAGCAAATCTGAGTCAGGAAGAGGCGGCGAAAGCATGTGCAGATCTTGATGCGGCAGTGGCAAGTCTGACAAAACGCAGTACATTTACGGAAACAGACAGATTACAGCTTCCGAAAGTAAAAGGACGAAGCACGACAGTAGAGGCAGAATACTTTATACTTGATCCTTCCAAAGCTGAAAAAGGAAAAGAAGTCCGCATTCAGCCGGATGCAAGTGCAAGCAACGGTGCAAAAGTAGGATGGTTCGAAAAGGGCAACGTAATCAAAGCTCCGTTCCATGCAGAAAAAGAAGGAACGTATACGGTCACTGTGACATATCAAAGCGGAAGAGGAACAAATAATCCGAATAAGATCAACTGGGGCGGAACGAATGTTGAAAATGGTTCAGTTGATGTTGTAGGAAAGAATACACAGACTCCGGTGTTCGAGGAGAAGTCTTTTGATATTAAAGTTATGAAAGCAGGAGACGGAGAATTAGTATTTACTGCGGATGCAAGCGCATCGCCGAATATTGATAAGCTTGTGATTACGGCGAAGGATGTGCCGTCTGCAGCTTATAAGATTAAGGCAACCGCAGGAGAACACGGTAAGATCGAAGGCGTGACAAACGGCGAAGTGACGGTAGAAGAAGGTGGAAGTCATACATTTAAGTTTGTGCCGGATGACAACTACGCGGTGAAAGACGTAATCGTAGACGGAAATTCAATCGGCGCGGTAGATTCTTATACATTTGACGATGTGATGGCGGACGGACATTCCGTTGAAGTGCAGTTTGAAAAAGCGGTTTATGCAGAAGACAATCGATTCGTATTCCCGACAGATGGCAATACGAAGACAGTCGAGGCAGAGCGGTTTGAAATAAAAGATGTCGTTGATCCGAAAGACGGCGAGTGGCACTGCGGCGTAACTGCGAAAGACTGGGCAAGCGGCGGAAAGATCGTAAATGCCATGAATAAAGGTGATACGATCACACTTCATTATGACGCGCCTCAGGCAGGCGAATATGCTGTGACGGTGTATTATAGAAGCGGCAATCCGCAAAACGGTCTTACATGGGCAGAAAAAGACGAAAAGATCGCTTCCGGAAGTGTGACGGCAGGAGCAGGAGACAGCGCGGCGGCAACACATACGACAACATTTACACTGAATGTAACGACGGCAGGTGAAGGAAGTCTTGTATTTACAGCCCCGGAAACAAATGCACCGCAGATCGATAAATTCGAAATTAAGAGTCCGGGAATCCCGATCCCTCCGATTTCCACAGTGGAATTGAAGGCGGCGATCGATCATGCGAAGAATGTGCCGTTAGATAACTATAAAGATGACGAAGCCAAAACTGCATTTACTGCAAAAATGGCAGAGGCAGAAAAGCTTCTTGTAGAGATTGAAAGCGGAACGTTTACAGGAACACAGGAGACAGTAGACCAGGTGACATCAGAGCTTCGAACAGCAGAGGACGCTTTGAATGAAAAAGAGCAGACTCCGAAGCCGAATCGGGATGCACTGAAGGCGGCAATCGATCAGGCACAGGCGCTTGATCTGACAAAATATGAAGAAGAAGGAAAAACAGAATTTAATACAGCTCTTCAGTCAGCAAAAGACGTCCTTGCAAAAGAAGATGCAACACAGGAAGAGATCGATCAGGCAGTGATCGCTCTGAATACCGCGAAGGAAAACCTGAAACCAATCGACAGCGGAAGCGGAGACGGTAACACAGGCGATGGAAGCGGAGACGGTAACACAGGCGACGGAAGCGGAGATGGCAACACAGGTGACGGAAGCGGAGACGGCAACACAGGTGACGGAAGCGGAAACGGAAATACAGGTGGAAGCGGAAGCGCAGGCGGAAGCGGAAGTGCAGATGGAAATGGTTCTGCAGGCGGAAGTCAGAGTGGAAACGGGAATGTGTCAAATTCGGCAGTTCAGACAGGGGACAGCACAAATCTGTTTGGATATGCGGGAACACTGCTTTTTGCAGCGGCGGCTGTCCTGTTTGGACTTGGCAGAAAAAATCAGAAAAAATAAGTGTGCTGAACGACGTTTTTAAGTTCATGGGAGAAAAAGTAAAGTAAGAGAAGGCAAGAGAATTACAGAAGATCAAAAGGACTCTCTGTGATTCTTTTGTCTTTTTGTAATGGTAACGAGCCAAAGTTCGGGCTTTCCCGAGGCCTTGGCGATCGCTTACAATCCCGGAATGTGCCTTTTGACACTTCCGGTGATTATCATAATGCGCAGATGTATCAGATTCTTGATTTATTTTTATCTTAACTTATAGAAGAAGCCCTTTAAAGTGCAATTTGTACAGAAAAAGGAGACACTGTCTTTTGACAATATAAGGGGTGTTGGATAAAAATAACAAAAATGGATAAAAAAACGAGAAATTACTGACAATTTTGTGGGAATATGATAGACTTAATAAGTCTATGAAAATAAAAATAGTAAAAGGGGAAAGGAAAATTATGAAAAAGAGAAAGTATTTGGCGTTATTGCTGACTGCCGGAATGCTTGCACAGACTGCTTTTTCAGCCGGCGGGGCGCTGCAGGTTCAGGCTGCCGGAAATGATGAGTATGTTAAAGTGAGTGATCTGACAGACAACGATACGGAAGCGCCGAAGAAGGATGGGACAATACCATCCAAAAATCAATATGAGTATCAGAAACAAGAATTAGCAGCTTTTTGTCACTTCGGTCCGAATACGTTTAATGGGGTTGAATGGGGAGAAAGTTATGGTGATAAATCTCCGAATGAGATCTTTAAGCTGACGGAAGATTTTGATGCAGATACACTTGTAAAAACATTGAAAGAAGCTGGGTTTGAAAAACTGATCGTGACAGCAAAGCATCATGACGGTTTCTGCATTTGGGCAAGTGATGAAACGGCATATGATGTTTCCGGCGCAACGAATTATCAGAGCGGAAAAGGCGACATTCTTGCTGATATTTCAAAGGCTTGTACAGACTATGACATGGACATGGGATTATATCTCTCCCCGTGGGATATCCATGACGATAGTTATGGATATAAAGATGCAGAAGGTAATCCTTTGGTAGAGTTTGCTGACACGAATGGCGATGGTAAAGGAGATACGAACAAGCCAATCAATGGTCTTACTTGGCAACAGGTAAAAGAGCAGGATGCGAAGGATTATAATGAATATTATAATAACCAGTTGATTGAGATCCTTGGAAATGAGAAATACGGAAATAATGGTCGTTTTAAAGAAGTATGGATGGACGGTGCGAAAGGAAGCGGTGCCGGATATCAGGAATACGACTTTAAAAAATGGTTCGATACGATCCAAAAATATGAAGGAAAAGCAGGCAAATTTGATGACGACTGCATGCTGTTCGGAGCGGCAGCTTATACAACAGTTCGCTGGATCGGAAATGAGAATGGATTTGCGGCAGAGGAAACATGGTCGAAATCAAATGTAAATAAAACGGACAATACAATCAACAGCAATTCTTCAGGCGGATATACAAAAGGTTTCCCGAACGGAAATCAGTGGACAGTTCCTGAAGCGGATGCGAGAATTACATCAGGATGGTTCTGGGGAGAAGGAAAGAAGACTCCGAAGACGATGGAAGAACTGTCAGAAATGTACTTCCGTTCAGTAGGTCATAACGCACCTCTTCTTCTGAATGTTCCTCCGAATGATAAAGGAAAAGTTGACGATGCGATCTTAAGACGAGTGACAGAGTTTGGTACAGCCATTAAGAAGACGTTTGAGAAAAACCTCGCAAAAGATGCGGATATCTCAGCAACACAAGTTCGTGGAAATGATTTAACCTATTCTCCACAGAACGTATTGGACGGAAAAGACAATACATATTGGACGGTAAATGATGATACGAAGGAAGGAACGCTTTTGATCGATCTGAAAAAGGAAACAACATTTGATGTTGTATCTATTGAAGAGTCGATTGAGTTCGGACAGAGAATCGGCAAGTTCAAAGTTGAGTATCAGGCTGCGAACGGCGAGTGGAAGAAGTTTGACGAGGGAACAACGATTGGTGCGAAACGCCTTAGCCGCAGAAGTCCGGTGAAATCAAGCAAACTTCGAATTACAGTAACAGCGCATGAAAGTGCCGAGAACAAAGTACCGATGATCAGTGAGGTCGGCGTTTATAAAGCGGCAGCAGGAATGGAAGCTCCGAACGGAATACCGGAAGGTCTTCAGGTTGTTGATGACAGATCGTTTACAGCAGAAGGTTGGACGCAGGAGTCAGGAGATCAGTTTATCGAAGGTACAGGTATGTGGTGCCGTCCGGGAAAAGAGGCAACTGTTAAGTTCACAGGAACGAAAGTTTGGCTTATGGGTACGGTTGATACAAGCCACGGACCGGCAGATATATATATCGACGGTAATAAAGTTGCTTCGATCAACACGAAGTCGGATAAGAGAAAACTTCAGCAGAGAATTTTTGAATCGGATACATTGTCGAATGAAGAGCATACATTGAGAATTGTCAATACAGGAACAGGCAATCAGGCAATCGGTGTAGATGCGGCGTTAGTATTGAACAACGGCGGAAAAGGAATGTTCCAGATCGAGTATCCGAGTTACCGTGTAAATGAAAATACGAAGACTCCGATTATGGTAAAACGTCTCGGAGGATCAACAGGAGAAGCAACGGTAGAATTTCAGGTAAATCCGGGAAGCGCTTGGCAGAATCACTTTAACGCAGACGGAAACATGACACTGAAGTTTACAGATGGTCAGACAGAAGCAGAGGCATATGTTGAGACAAAGAGAGTGCCGGAAGAGACAGGTGATCTTTCCTTTACGGCAGTTCTTGCAGATCCGAGCAACGGAACGATTGTTGGATTCAACAATCCGGCGACAGTAACGATCGCAGATTCTGAGCAGTATACGAAAGAAAAAGTAAAAGAAAAATTAGATCAGATTGAGAAAGCCGGATATAATGAGGCACAGTATACAAGCGGAAGCTGGGATGCTTTGCAGGCTGCGATAAAAGATGCAAAAGCTGTTTTGGAGAAAACAAATGCAGGAGCGCAGGATTATGCAGAAGCATGTACGAAACTGGATGCGGCGGTCAACAGCCTCACAAAGAGAAATACATACACAGAAGAAGACAGATTTGTTATGCCGCGTCTGAAAGGAAGAACAAAGCTGCTTGAAGCTGAATATTTCACCTTAGATAAAGGAACATCTGCCGACGGTAAACATGTGCGCCTTGTGTCGGATGATAAGGCAAGCAACGGACAGAAAGTCGGCTGGTTTGAACAGGGCAACATCATTAAAGTTCCGTTCCATGCAGATAAAGCAGGAACTTATACGTTCAAAGCAACATACCAGAGTGGAAGAGTAGCAAGTGGAAAGAAACCAAACTCTCTGAACTGGTCCGGCACGAATGTAAAAGATGGATCCAAAGCAGACATATATGGTTCTTCTGCAAATGGAACGGCGTATGAGACGTTAGAGTTTGATGTAGAGATTACGGCAGCAGGAGACGGCGAGCTTATCTTTACAGCAGACGACAAAGGATCTCCGAACCTTGATAAATTCGAAGTGACAGCGAAAGAAGTTCCGATGGAAAAATACACGATCACTGCATCTGTAGCAGAGGGCGAACAGGGCACAATCTCCCCGAGCGGAACAGTGGAAGTGGAAGAAGGTTCTTCTAAGACATTTGAGATAAAACCGAACGAAGGCTATGCAGTGAAGGACGTAGTTGTAGACGGAAAATCTGTAGGTCCAAGAACTACATATACATTTGAAGAAGTTTTGGCAAACGGACATACGATCACAGCTACATTTGAAAAAGAGATGTATGCAGAAGACAACCGCTTTGAATTCCCGACGGATGGAAATGCAAAGACGCTTGAAGCAGAGAGACTGGAACTTAAGAACGTAGAAGATCCAGGTGATGGTCAGTGGAAGATGGAAGTGAAGGCGGCTGACTGGGCAAGCGGCGGCAAGTTCGTCAACTCGATGAACAAAGGCGATACGCTGACACTTTACTATAACGCTCCGCAGGCAGGAGAATATACAGTTACATTGTCTTACAGAAGCGGAAGCGCTCAGAACGGATTCAAATGGGAAGAGAAAGACGGCAAGATCGAAGCCGGAGAAGTGACAGCAGGTGCGAACAGCGCAGATGCGACACATGCGAAAGAGTTCAAACTGAATGTGAAAACAGCGGGTGAAGGATGCCTTGTACTCACAGCATTCGATACAAAAGCTCCACAGTTAGATAAGTTCGATATCAAGAGCCCGGGAACACCGGTTCCTCCGATTTCTACAGTAGAGCTGGACGGGGCAGTGAAAGCAGCGAAGGAATTAGACTTGAATGATTACAAAGATGACGACGCAAAAACAGCATTTACAGCAAAACTGGCAGAAGCAGAAAAACTTCTTGCAGATATCGAAGCAGGAACTTTTGCAGGTACACAGGATGATGTGGATCAGATGACAAAAGCTCTGAAAGATGCGCAGGATGCTTTGAATGAAAAAGAGCAGACTCCGCAGGTAAATAAAGAGAAATTGCAGGAGGCAGTTGCGAAGGCAGACGCGCTTGACCTGACACAGTACAAAGAGGAAGGAAAAGCAGAGTTTGAGGCAGCTCTTCAGAATGCAAAGGCTGTTCTTGAAAAAGCGGATGCGGATCAGGATGAAGTTGATCAGGCAACACTTACATTGAATACAGCAATCGGCAATCTGAAACCGATTGACAGCGGAAGCGGAGACGGAAACGGAGATGGAAACGGAAACGGAAGCGGAGATGGCAGTGGAAATGGAAACGGAAGCGGAAATGGAAGCGGCAGTGGCAGTGGAAACACTGACAGTAATGTAAGCGGCGGTCAGAATGGAAGCGGAAGCGGAAATGGAAATGCAGCAAATTCGGCAGTTCAGACAGGTGACAGCACAAACTTGTTTGTATATGCAGGAGCATTGCTTCTTGCCGCAGCAGCAGCTGTATTTGGATTTAGAAAGAGAAATCAGGAAAGATAATTTTTGAGATTGATGTTTTTAGGTTCATAGGTGAAAAAGTGATATGACAGAGAGCGGGGAATCGCGGAATACCTGAGAAGGTGACCGCGGTATCCCCGTTCTTTTTGCTGGCGACCGTTTAGAAAAGGCTGTGAAACAGTCAATCCGGGCTGTCATAGCTGAATTGTTGCTTTATAAGTGCAGAAAAGTTAGAAAATCCCTTGACTTTCAGCGGAAAACGTAATAAACTAACCTAGCGTGCAGGAAAAGGCATTGTTCTTTTTGTGCGCGAATAAGGATAAAGACATAATTATCCGCAGCCCCTTGTGACATGAGTCATGAGGAAACGAATAATTCATAGGAGGTGAAAAAGAATGCCAACATTTAACCAGTTAGTTAGAAAAGGTCGTCAGACTTCAGAGAAAAAGTCTACAGCACCGGCACTTCAGAAAGGATACAACTCCCTGAAGAAACGTGCGACTGACGTATCTGCACCGCAGAAAAGAGGTGTTTGTACAGCAGTTAAGACAGCTACTCCGAAGAAACCGAACTCAGCTCTGAGAAAGATCGCCAGAGTTCGTCTTTCTAACGGAATCGAAGTAACAAGCTACATTCCGGGTGAAGGACACAACCTTCAGGAGCATAGTGTTGTTATGATCCGTGGAGGAAGAGTTAAGGACCTGCCGGGTACAAGATATCACATTATCCGTGGTACACTTGATACAGCAGGAGTTGCTAAGAGAAGACAGGCTCGTTCTAAATACGGTGCGAAAAGACCGAAAGACGCAAAATAAAAAGCTGAAAAAAGAAAACAGGCACAGCAAAGTATTTGTTTTCATCCAAAGTTTCCGTGAGAAGATCCAAAGCGCGTAAGGCTGCATAAGCAGATTGGATTTTTAAGCGGGTAAGCGTTACAGAACAAGAGCGGTAACTAAGTAGTTAAATCGTATCACAAACAGAACTATGATTATCGTGCCTCATTGATCATTCAATGAGAAAGGGTTGCGGATTTGAGAGTCCGTTCCGAAGGAGATCCCGAAGGTGCGGACGAAGATAGACGTCCCGCGGCCGCGAGCACATGGTATGTGATTTCATAGAAGACACATGTGAGTACCGATGAATTAATCCCGGTATAACCGGAAAAAATGATTAAGGAGGGAAGGACCGTGCCACGTAAAGGACATACTCAAAAGAGAGATGTATTAGCGGATCCGATATACAACAATAAAGTTGTTACCAAACTTATCAACAACATCATGCTTGACGGTAAGAAAGGTGTAGCACAGAAAATTGTATACGGAGCATTTGAAAGAGTAGAGGCAAAGGCTGAGAAGCCGGCGATCGAAGTGTTCGAGGAAGCAATGAACAACATGATGCCGGTTTTGGAAGTAAAAGCAAGACGTATCGGTGGAGCAACATATCAGGTACCGATCGAGGTTAGAGCTGACAGAAGACAGGCACTTGCTCTTCGCTGGTTGACTATGTATTCCCGTCAGAGAGGCGAGAAGACAATGGAAGAGAGACTGGCAAACGAAATTCTTGACGCAGCAAACAACACAGGCGGAGCTGTGAAGAGAAAAGAAGATATGCACAAGATGGCAGAGGCAAACAAAGCGTTTGCACACTATCGTTTCTAAGAGCCGGACACTGCTGCGCCTCATACTGAGGCGGGTGCGAGGCGTGTTGTTCGGGAATTGACCCGAAGAACGACCAAATAGAGGAGGAAAAGATCTTGGCTGGTAGAGAATATCCATTAGACAGAACCAGAAACATCGGTATTATGGCGCATATCGACGCTGGAAAGACTACGACAACAGAGCGTATTCTTTATTATACTGGTGTTAACCATAAGATCGGTGATACTCACGAAGGAACTGCAACGATGGACTGGATGGCCCAGGAGCAGGAAAGAGGTATCACGATCACATCTGCTGCGACAACATGTCACTGGACGCTGCAGGAAAATTGCAAGCCGAAAGCAGGTGCGTTAGAGCATCGTATCAACATCATCGATACACCGGGACACGTTGACTTTACAGTAGAAGTAGAGCGTTCCCTGCGTGTGCTTGATGGTGCGGTAGGTGTATTTTGTGCCAAGGGTGGTGTTGAGCCTCAGTCAGAAAACGTATGGCGTCAGGCTGACACATACAACGTACCGAGAATGGCGTTCATCAACAAGATGGACATCATGGGTGCAGATTTCTACAACGCAGTAGAGCAGATTAAAACAAGATTAGGTAAAAATGCAATTTGTCTTCAGCTTCCGATCGGAAAAGAAGACGAGTTCAAAGGAATCATCGATCTTTTCGAAATGAAGGCTTACATCTACAATGATGATAAGGGAGATGACATTTCCATCGAAGAGATTCCGGAAGCAATGAAAGATGACGCAGAGCTTTACCATACAGAACTCGTAGAGAAGATCTGCGAACTGGATGACGAGCTTATGATGATGTACCTTGAAGGTGAAGAGCCGTCAGTAGACGAGATGAAAAAAGTGCTGAGAAAAGCAACATGTGAATGTAGTGCTGTTCCGGTATGCTGTGGTACAGCTTACAAGAACAAAGGTGTTCAGAAGCTTCTTGACGCAGTAATCGAATTCATGCCGTCACCGCTTGACGTTCCGGCTATTCAGGGTGTAGATATGGACGGAAACGAGACAGTAAGACATTCTTCTGATGAAGAACCGTTCTCAGCTCTCGTATTCAAGATCATGACTGACCCGTTTGTAGGTAAACTTGCTTACTTCAGAGTTTACTCAGGAACAGTAAATTCAGGATCTTATGTGCTCAATGCTACAAAAGGCAAAAAAGAGCGTGTTGGACGTATCCTTCAGATGCATGCCAACAAGCGTGAAGAGCTGGATAAAGTATACTCAGGAGATATCGCTGCAGCGATCGGATTTAAGTTCTCCACAACAGGAGATACAATCTGTGACGAGCAGAATCCGGTAATCCTTGAGTCTATGGAATTCCCTGAGCCGGTTATCGAGCTTGCAATCGAGCCGAAAACAAAAGCTTCTCAGGGCAAACTCGGTGAATCTCTTGCAAAACTTGCAGAGGAAGACCCGACATTCCGCGCTCATACAAATCAGGAGACAGGACAGACGATCATCGCAGGAATGGGTGAGCTTCACCTTGAGATCATCGTTGACCGACTTCTTCGTGAATTTAAGGTAGAGGCTAACGTAGGTGCGCCTCAGGTTGCTTATAAAGAGTCCATTACAAAACCGGTTGATGTTGACAGCAAGTATGCAAAACAGTCCGGTGGTCGTGGACAGTACGGACACTGTAAAGTTAAATTCGAGCCTATGGATGTCAACGGTGAGGAGACATACAAATTCGAAAGCACAGTAGTCGGCGGTGCAATTCCGAAAGAATACATTCCGGCTGTAGGCGAAGGTATCGAAGAAGCTATGAAATCTGGTATCCTCGGCGGATTCCCGGTTGTTGGTGTTCATGCAAACGTATACGACGGATCTTACCATGAGGTCGACTCTTCAGAAATGGCATTCCACATTGCAGGATCTCTTGCATTTAAGGATGCGATGAAACAGGGAACTCCGGTACTTCTTGAGCCGATTATGAAGGTTGAAGTTACAATGCCGGAAGAATACATGGGAGATATTATCGGAGACTTGAACTCCCGTCGTGGACGTATCGAAGGAATGGATGATCTGGGCGGCGGAAAGATCGTTCGTGCATTTGTTCCGTTGTCTGAAATGTTCGGATACTCTACAGACCTTCGTTCCAGAACACAGGGACGTGGTAACTACTCAATGTTCTTTGAGAAATATGAGCAGGTACCGAAGTCTGTACAGGAGAAGATATTATCAAACAAAAATGCGTAAATAGCGCAAAAGGACTTGAAAAACGGCTAGGTTTGAAATATAATCAAACTTAGCCGAGTAAAAAAGTATAAGTCAGGTAAATTACCTAAAAAGGTTATTAATTTAAGGAGGACATTCAAAATGGCAAAAGCTAAATTTGAAAGAAACAAACCGCATTGTAACATTGGTACAATCGGACACGTTGACCACGGTAAAACAACACTTACAGCTGCTATCACAAAAACACTTTCTCAGAGAGTAGAAGGAAACGCAGCTGTTGATTTCGAAAACATCGATAAAGCTCCGGAAGAGAGAGAGCGTGGAATCACAATTTCTACAGCACACGTTGAGTATGAGACAGAGAATCGTCACTACGCACACGTTGACTGCCCGGGACATGCTGACTACGTTAAGAACATGATCACTGGAGCAGCTCAGATGGATGGTGCTATCCTCGTTGTTGCTGCAACTGACGGTGTTATGGCTCAGACAAAAGAGCACATCCTTCTTTCCCGTCAGGTTAACGTTCCGTACATCGTTGTATTCATGAACAAATGTGATATGGTAGACGATGAGGAACTTCTTGAACTCGTAGAGATGGAAATCCGTGAAGTACTCAGCGAGTACGACTTCCCGGGCGATGACACACCGATCATTCAGGGATCAGCTTTGAAAGCTCTTGAAGATCCGTCAAGCGAATGGGGCGATAAGATCATGGAACTTATGGCTGCTGTTGACGAGTGGATTCCGACACCGGAGCGTGCTACAGACAAACCGTTCCTTATGCCGGTAGAGGACGTATTCTCTATCACAGGACGTGGAACAGTTGCTACAGGTAGAGTAGAGCGTGGAGTTCTTCATGTATCTGATGAAGTTGAAATCATCGGTATCCATGATGACGTTAAGAAAACAGTTGTAACAGGTATCGAGATGTTCCGTAAACTTCTTGATGAGGCTCAGGCTGGAGACAACATCGGAGCTCTTCTTCGTGGTGTTCAGAGAACAGAGATCGAAAGAGGTCAGGTTCTTATCAAACCAGGTACAGTTACATGCCATAAGAAATTTACATGCCAGGTTTACGTTCTGACAAAAGACGAGGGTGGACGTCATACACCGTTCTTCAACAACTACCGTCCGCAGTTCTACTTCAGAACAACAGACGTAACAGGTGTTTGTGAACTTCCGGCTGGTATCGAGATGTGTATGCCTGGAGATAACGTAGAGATGACAGTTGAACTGATTCATCCGGTAGCTATGGAGGAAGGTCTTCGTTTCGCTATCCGTGAGGGTGGACGTACAGTAGGATCTGGTACAGTAGCTAAGATCATCGAGTAATCATAATCTGAATATAGATTTGATATAGCGATATGACCCGCAGAGTGTTTGCTCTGCGGGTTTTTGCATAGCGATGAGCCAAAGTCCGGGGCTGCCCAAGGTCTTGGCGATCGCTTACAATCCCAGAATGTGCCTTTTGGCACTTCCGGTGATTGTATTTTTAGAAAAAACTTCTCAAAAATATTGACATTTAAAATAACAACTGCTATATTACAAATAGAACAAAAAGATACCCCGGAAATTTCTCCGGGGTGGTTTTATATCAAAGAAGTAATTTGTAAAAAGAAATAATATTTACAATGAAACAAGAATAAAATCAGCAATCTTGAATTTGTAATTGTGGGAGGGAAGTAAAATGTCAGTGAAAAGAGATTATTATGAAGTGCTCGGTTTATCAAAAGGGGCAGATGCAAGTTCGATAAAAAAGGCGTACAGGAAGCTGGCAAAGAAGTATCATCCTGACACGAATCAAGGCGATAAGCAGGCGGAGAAGAAATTTAAAGAAGTAACGGAGGCATATACGGTCTTGAGTGATCCGGAAAAGAAAAAAATGTATGATCAATTTGGTCACGCAGCATTTGATCAAGGTGCATCCGGCAATCCTTTCGGCAGAGGTGCATCCGGCAATCCGTTTTCCGGCGGTTCATATCAGAGAACCTATACGAACGGAAATGGAGGATATCAGGAGTATCATTTTGAAAGCGGTAATATGGATGATATGTTCGGAGACATTTTTGGTGATCTTTTTGGGCGTGGAAAGTATGAAGGAGAAGGAGAGCAATTTCGGGGATTTCAGGGATTTCGCGGATATGAACAGCAGAGAGATGCAAAAGGAGAAGATCTGCATGCAGAGATCTCTGTAACCTTTGAAGAAGCTGTTTTCGGATGCGATAAAATGTTCACTCTTAGAGAGCCGAATGGTCAGGGAACTTCGAAGACTTTGCAAGTTCATATTCCAGCAGGAATTGATACTGGTAAGAGTATTCGACTGCGTGGAAAAGGAATGGCTGGAATGAATGGCGCAGAGAACGGAGATCTGTTTTTGAAAGTAAATGTCGGAGCAAAAGCAGGATATGAGCGAAAAGGCAGTGATGTGTATACAACTGTGTTTGTTCCGTATACAACAGCGGTGTTCGGCGGGGAAGCGAAAGTACAGACTTTGTACGGAGATGTTTTATGTAAGATCGGAAAGGGAACACAGTCAGGAACGAAGATCCGATTGAGGGGAAAGGGAATTGTCTCCATGAAAAATCCGGATGTAAGAGGGGATCAATATGTGACGGTTCAGATTGAAGTGCCGAAATACTTAGATCCCGAGGCAGAGCAAAAGCTGCGTGAATTTGAGAACATGTGTGTAAAAAGCGGCGCGGAAAACAGAAAAAGCGCATGATTAGAAACCCTTGTTTTGCATATACTGTATACAGTGTGGACTCACATTGTGAATAAGTATGGCAGGCAGGGGTTTTTATGTGGAAAAAAGGAAAGAAAAACAAGTGGGAAAAAGGAAAATTGTTATGGGGAGATCTTGTTTATGATTTTGTCGGGGCAGTATTATTTTCGGCCGGAGTGTATACTTTTGCCGGAAATGCAGACTTTGCGCCAGGAGGAGTTACGGGACTGGCGTTATTGCTGAATCATGTTTTCGGAATCCCGATCGGGACGCTTACGCTTCTTATTAATCTGCCGCTGATTATTCTCAGTTATCATGCACTAGGAAAACGATTTCTTTTAAAAACGGCGAGATCAATGGTCATCACCACGGTTCTTCTTGACGGTATATTTCCAATGTTTCCGATGTACGAGGGTCAGCGAATCATGGCGGCGGTCTGTTCGGGCGTATTGATTGGAGCAGGCATGGTGCTCTTTTATATGAGGGGTTCTTCTTCAGGCGGGCTTGATTTTGTCATTATGCCGATTAAGAAAAAACGGCCTCATTTGTCGGTAGGGAAAATTACTATGGCGATCGATTTGGGAATTATTCTTCTCGGATGGCCGGTGTTTGGCAATGTGGATGCTGTTCTTTATGGTCTGATGTCCACGTTTGCATCGGTTGTCGTGATTGATAAGGTGTTGTATGGGGCTGGGGCAGGAACGCTGGCGCTTCTTGTTACGAAACAAGGTAAAGCTGTGTCTGAGCGGATCGGACAAGTAACGGAGAGAGGCGTAACTTCTCTTCAGGCAACCGGGGCATATACCGGAGAGTCGAAACAAGTTTTGCTTTGCGCATGCAATAAGTCGGAAGCGTATCTTGTAAAACGTGCGGCAGAGGAAGTAGATGAGAATGTTTTTCTTATGTTTATGGAAACAAGTGAAGTGTTCGGGGAAGGGTTTCGGAATGTTTCAGAGCAAAAGTAAATGGAAAAGCACGTTGAAAAAATACGGCTGCTAGCGTAAAATTTTTGTAGGACACATAGAAAAGAGAACACCAGTTTTGTGTT
>NZ_JAPJQP010000032.1:0-12271 GCF_030825015.1 Mediterraneibacter sp.
TCTCGCCCATTCTTATCATAGAAGATCTTATTTACAGACTTTTCTTCATAGTCTCGAATCTAATCCAAACGAATAGATTCCCCTCTTTATATCAATACCGATTTGCGGATAGAAACGAAGGGTTATTTCCATTCTCCGTCAAATACAACTTCCGCCGGACCGGTCATGTACACTGTATCTTTCTCTTTATCCCACTTGATCTGCAGATCTCCTCCAAGAAGTTTCACTGTAACTTCCTCTTCTGTCAGACCGTTTAACACACACGCCACAGCTACCGCGCAAGCCCCTGTTCCGCATGCCAGCGTTTCTCCTGAACCGCGCTCCCACACACGCATCTGCGCTGTATGCCGATCGATGATATTCACAAATTCCGTATTCACTCTCTTTGGAAATCTTTCGTGATTTTCAAACTTCACCCCGATTTCTTCAAGAGGAAATTCCGAAACATCTTGATCGATGAACACAACTGCATGAGGATTTCCCATGGAGACACACGTCATTCTGTATTCCTGCCCGTCTATATCGATCGGTTCATCCACTACCGTTTCTCTCTGTGAAACGACTGGAATTTGTTCTGGACTGAAGATCGGTTTTCCCATATCTACTTTAACAAGGACAACTTTTCCGTCCTCTACGGTCAGATCAAGATATTTGATCCCCGCCAATGTCTCTATGGAAATGCTTGTCTTATCCGTCAATCCGTAGTCATATACATATTTTGCCACGCAGCGGATCCCGTTCCCACACATTTCTCCGCGGGAACCGTCCGCATTATACATTTCCATCTCAAAATCAGCTTTGTCAGACGGGTTAATCATAATAAGTCCGTCTGAACCGACTCCAAAATGACGATCACTGATCTTTTTCGCCAATTCCGATGGATTTTCAATCTTTTCTTTCAAGCAGTTCACATAAACATAGTCGTTTCCTATGCCTTGCATCTTTGTAAATTTCATTCAATTTTCTCCTTTTGCTCTCACATTTTTGCCTGTATGATCTCGCCGGCATACAGTTCCCTTTATCTGCTTTGATTTTCCTTCAGATCTTTTTTCATTCTTAATTAAAATAAACAAGTTCTTCGATTGGTTCTGCCAATTCTATATTTTCGGCTTCCAAAACCGGGCCTTCGCCCCGATAAACGGATACATTGGCAAAACGAACTTTCGCCCGCACCTTTACCCATTGCCCGGGCTTTAATTTCGGGGCATAAGCGCTTCTGCAAACATATCCCAAAAACGTAGTGTCATCGGCACAGCATGTCATTGCCATCCTTCCCGGGAGGAATACTTTCGACGGAAATCCAGCAGGTTTCAACACTTTTGCTGTAAATTCTACGACTTTTCCACGGTAACGGTCTGGGTTTTCCATCATATCCACATACCATATCCCATAATCTTCCCGCAAGATCTCAATGACAGGCGCATTCAGATCGTATGGTACGGCATCCTCAAAAATATTTTCTACTTCTCCTTGTTCATCTTCAAAGATAACCTCTGCCTGCGGACTGACTACCTTCACACTTCTTCTGTAACCTGCCAGAGGCTTAATATCTTCACATCGATTAAAAAGGACCATTTCCGCTCCTCTTACCATCTCAACAAAAAGCGGTTTTAAGTTTGTCAAATACATCTGAAACGTACTGGCATCTACCGTTGTGATCTTCTGCTCGATTCCCCAGCCTTTGGGAAGCTTCATCTTCTCAAAATCGCTCACCTTCCACATTCCGTTATATTCAACGACCACTCTCTGAGGCTCATGTTTTTGGTCTAATTTTTCCAAATATTCTTCTGTCAGCTCTTCCTGATCTTCGATTCGCTCGATCACAACACCATATTTGAGCATTTCCATCGGATTATATTCATCTTCGCCTTCCTCACACAGAATAAGCAGCGTTTTCCCGTCAATCTGAAAATAATCCTGTTCTAACGTAAATTTTAAAAATCCGGTCTTTCCACTGTCTAAAAAACCGGTCATCAAATAAACCATTACATCCGGCTCATTCATATTTTCGTTTCTGCCTCCTTCTTTCTATCGCTTTGCTTTAACGCTTTTTTGAAATTTTTTTCTTCCTTTTAAAGACCGAACAGGCTTTCTAATTTTTCTTCCTGTATTTTTGCCCCGATCACGCAAATACGTCCGGTATATTCCGGCGCTCCGATGCGGACCTCATGCTCTCCCGGAACCATATCAAAGTAGATCCACTCTCCGTCTTCTCCTTTGACCATACCTTTCGCCCGAAGGATCTCGCCATATTCCTCTCCATTTTCGAGCATAGTCAATATTTCCTCAATCCGATCCTTTGAATACACATGAATCGTCTCCCGTCCCCAGCTTGTAAACACTTCATCAGCGTGATGATGGTGATGTCCCGCATGGTCATGACCGCAGCCGCAATCATGATGATGCTCATGATCGTGATGATGTTCGTGGGCGTCGTGCTCATGATCGTGGTGATGTTCGTGGGCGTCATGCTCATGATCGTGGTGATGTTCGTGGACATCGTGCTCATGATCGTGGTGATGTTCGTGACCGCAATGTTCTCCATGCTCATGGTGATGCCCGCATTCAGGGCAGATAAGTTCTGACAACAGTTCCTCTTCCATTGATTTTCCCGATTCCATAGTTTCTAAAATTTTGCTTCCCGCAAGCTGATCGATCGGAGTTGTAATAAAAGGCGCATTCGGATTTAATTCCCTTAAAAGAGCAATGCCTTCTTCTATCTTCTCCGGCTTCGCTTTATCTGTACGGCTCAGAATAACAGTTCCCGCATACTCAATCTGATTACTGAAAAATTCTCCGAAATTCTTTTTGTAAATCCTGCATTTTGTCACATCTACAACTGTCGTAAAACTGTTTAACTGCGCATCGATCTCATTTTGTACGTCCCGAACCGCTTTGATAACATCTGACAATTTTCCGACTCCCGAAGGCTCGATCAAAATACGATCCGGATGATACGTGTCTACAACTTCCCGCAGAGATTTCCCAAAATCTCCGACAAGGGAACAGCAGATACAACCTGAATTCATTTCCCTGATCTCGATTCCCGATTCTTTGAGAAATCCGCCGTCAATTCCGATCTCACCAAACTCATTTTCAATCAGAACAACCTGTTCTCCGGCAAATGCCTCGAAAAGCAGTTTCTTGATCAATGTCGTTTTCCCTGCTCCCAAAAATCCTGAAATAATATCAATCTTTGTCATATAAATAACCTCCTGTCTGTTCCACTATTTTCTATAAAAATTTATTTGCTCTTTTAATCCATATCCAGCTCAACAGGACAATGATCCGATCCCATAACATCTGTCAGGATCTTCGCATCTTTCAATCGATTCTTCAAGCTGTCCGAAACGCAGAAATAGTCAATCCGCCATCCGGTATTTTTCGCACGGGCGCTGAAGCGATAAGACCACCAGGAATAAACTCCTTCCTGATCCGGATAAAAATATCGGAACGTATCAATAAATCCCGCATCAAGAAGTTCGGTAAATTTTCCTCTTTCCTCATCTGTAAATCCGGCATTTTTACGGTTTGTTTTCGGATTTTTCAAATCAATTTCTTTATGAGCCACATTCATATCGCCTGTGACGATAACCGGTTTTTTCTCCTCCAGAGTTTTTAAATATTTACGGAAATCATCTTCCCACCGCATCCGATAATCCAGTCTTGCCAGCTCATTTTGTGAATTCGGCGTATATACCGTAACAAAATAAAACTCTTCAAATTCACATGTAATGACGCGGCCTTCCTGATCATGTTCCTCGATCCCGATTCCGTAAGTTACGGACAGCGGCTCTTTTTTCGTAAATACCGCAGTGCCTGAATACCCTTTCCTCACTGCATAATTCCAATATTGATAATATCCGGGAAGATCAAGTTCCAACTGCCCTTCCTGCATCTTTGATTCCTGTATACAGAAGATATCCGCATCTGCTTCATGAAAAAAGTCCAAAAATCCTTTCTGCACACATGCCCGAATACCATTCACATTCCACGAAATAAACTTCATATTTATCCTCCTCTCGTAAAATATCGAGAACTTCTATACTTTCCTAAAGTATTTTGCTCAAACAATCTCATAATAACACACTCTGTTTCTGCGGGAAACTGCTTGTCTAAAACTTTCATTTGATTATAACACGCTTTTATTCATATATCAGCCGTTTATTCTTCTGTTTTTTAATTCATACATCTTTTCCGTTCCGCCTCGTTTCGTGAATCTTCTGCATTCGAATTGATGATCCGATGTAACAGCTGTCCCTAAATCACCGGAAGCGCCAAAAGGCACATTTGGGAATTGTAAGCGATCGCCAAAATTCCGGGCAAACCCGGACTTTGGCTCGTCTCCATTGCAAAAAAGCAGCCATAAGCCATGACTGCTTTCTTTCTATTCATAATTATCTGTAATATCCATTCCTTTTCTGTTCAAAATTCTTCCTATCAGAAGATGTCTGCCATTTGTACTATCCGAAGTACAGGTAGATAATGTGATAAATCTTTCTTTCGATTGAAAGGAAAGTTCTCTGTAATTGATTGCGTTTTTCCTGATATAATCCAAATAATCCTGCATATTGTCTTGGTTCAGCGCAGGATCAAACACCGTCGCATCGTATGCATCCGCATGAAGAAAAGCAAAAAATTCTACATCATGCCATGCATTCTCATAATATAAAGAACCTTCCAAATGCTTTTCAAAATAAGTCGCTTCTTCATAATATTGTATCTCTCCGAACATAACGCCTTTTGCCATATGATGCCCATAAACAATATGATTAAAATCCGAAAAATCTTTCTTGTTTCGACAATCAAGAAAAATACTTCCAGATAAAGAAAAGTTCCCCCATATATCCATATTGACGTACTTCGAGTTATTCTCTGCCTGCACGAACGGATAATCAATATTCGTATCTTTTATCGTAAGCCATCCTAATATTTCAGGATTATGTTTTTTAAGTTCTTCAAACGACAAATCCGTTTTTTCGGTTGGGCGGTACGTTTCATAAAGCGAAGCATCCGCCTGTTGATTGATGTGCTGCGAGTCCCACAAAACATATATTCCATAACAAAGGATCGGCAGAAAGCACAATACAATCAACAAGTTGACCGCTTTATCCGCTGTCCGAATGATTTTCTTCCAATTAAACACTGTTTTTTAACACTATTTGTCAGACGTTCTGCGTCTTTTTATAACAGACAGCGTGACAAATGCAACAACAGCAGCGCCGATCATAAGAATAAACGGAAGATTATTCATGATAATACCTGTGATCGGAACTTCATTGTATCTGTTTTCAAATTCAACCTTATTTTCTTTTTCGCCTATATAATTTCCATTGGCGGAAGTAACCAGGTCTTTATCATCCGTTCCGTTAATAACCATTCCCTGTGTTCCGTTGTCCGTAACCTTTACATATGCCACATATCCGTCTGTTACCCCTTTTTCCGTTACTTTGTATTTCGTACCTGCCGGAAGATCTGTAAAAGTCAGTCTATCGCCGTCTGCTAATTGGAATTCAGCTTTTCCGTTTGTACAGGAGAGCTGCTCTGTTGTATTTCCTTTTCTTGTAATTGTACCTGTAAAATCAGTCAAAGTACCTTCTGTCGCTGATTTTTCAAAAGTAATTGTAAAATCAAATTTTTTCGTCTTATCTGCCAGTTCTCCGGTTGTCTTTTTTTCAATAATAAGGGAAGCATTTTTACGATATGTATTCGTAAATAAAATTTGATCAACTTTATTTTCACCTGTTCCGTTGTTTGTTCCTTTTTCTGCCGTTATGTTTTTCACATACAAACCACCGTCTTGTTTATTCGCAACTTGTGCCCGCAATGTATATTTATCTGCAGAATAAGTAACTCCCTCCGCATTTTCTTTGTTTTCCGTCACTGTATAAACATATTCTCCGGCATGCGGAAATGCGCCGAATGTAATTGCAGATTCTTTAGAGAGGATGTATTTTCCATTGTCTGCATTTCCTTTCGCATCAGCGCTGCTATATTGAATCGGCTGGATTGCAGCATCCGGAGCATCCGGCGTTACCTTGGCTGCGGCAAAATTAAAAGTTACACTTGGAATAGAAAGACCTTCCGCCATCTCAAAATCTTTTGTAACAGAAACCACAGCAGGTGCATTCTCTGTTCCTGTTCCAACATTCGGAATCGCTTTGGGATCTTGTGCAAAAGCGGTAATGTTCATCCCCACGATCATTGTTCCTGCTGCTAATAACGCTCCGAGTCTTTTTTTGTTTATCATTCTTTTTTCCTCTTTTCTTTCTTTTTATATATCATCTGCCAAAAGCAGTTATGATTAAAATCCCCTGTGACGAAGCAGGGTAATTACCGTACCTTTGATTTCTTCTTTTTTAACAGTTCCATATATCCTGCTGTCTTTCGCATCGGTACGATGATCTCCCAATACAAAATATTCATCTTTTCCTACTGTAAGAGGAAAAGAAATCCCTTCTGTATATGGAAGTGTTTCCATATAAATTCCTGTTTCCTGCTGCAGATATCCATTGATTTTTAATCCCTCTGCCGTAATATCTACGCTGTCGCCGCATCCCGCGATAATCCTGCGCGCCTCTGTTTCTCCGTTTTTTTCTACAATGACAATGTCCGACGGTTTGAATTCTTTTTGCAGTCGGTAATAAACAGCCAGGTCTCCGTCTTTCACAGCCGGAGCCATCATATTGTCACTGCAGCGGTAAATGCCGAACACAAAGAAAAACATTATTGCAAGCAGCATCACAAAAATAACGATTTTCAAAAATAAAAATAATAGTTCTTCTTTTATTGATTTTTTCTGCTCTGTCATTTTGTCAATCCTTTATGCCGACGAAAAAAACATACTGACAACGGAAGCAGCATTGCAACTATAGAAACTGCAATCCATGTACCGATCCCGCGTCTGTTTATATCACCGGTTCCTGTATTCGGCACAAATCCTTTCTTATTTACTACTTCAACGACAAAATCGTCATTTAATATTCCTTCTGCACTTTCTGTATTCTGATTATAAGTTGTCGTATAATGATCTTGATTCGCTTCTTTTTCCGTTATTTTATAAATTGCTTTAGGCGGAAGATTCTGAAGCAGGATCTGCTGTCCGTGTGATAAAGATATTTCTGCCGTACCGTCCACAAATGTTATCGTTCCATCCTCAGGTTTTGTTGTTTCCTGTTCAAAACCATTTTTCACACCGCCCATGTACTCATAGTCTCCGTTTACCGGATTACCGTCCTTATCTTTAAGGTGTATAACAAATGTAAATTTTCTTGTCTTGTCTCCTGTTTCACCTGTTACGATTTTATACAACAACAAATCAGGACGTTTTGTATTTGTAAATGTAACTTCTGTTATATCATCTTTAACGATTTCGCCTTTATTATTGGTCGTGCCGACTTGATATTTTTTTGTCTCCAGCTCAGTTACTTCATACATAGCGCCTTCAGGAAGATTGTCTGCTGTTTTCGTTTCGTTATCTCTCAAACTAAATCTCGCAGCTCCATCATGAAATTCCAAATCCCCGTAAAGCCCGTTAATGCTCGTATGGTATGGCAGCCTGAGTTCAAACTCAAACTCTTCCTGACAATTTTCTTCTCCGACAACATGCTTCGTAACAGACAGCCCACCTACTTTATTTACTCCGACCGGAACATTTGCAGATAATTCTTTTGTACGAATAACAGCGCCGATCATATGCTGGAATTTCTTCCCTTTTACCTCTATATCCGGAGTAGGGGAATACTGTTTAAATTCTTTCAGCCAAATAAATTGTGCACGAATCCCAAAAGTGTCTTCTGTTTTCGGTTCATGATCGGAAACCAGCTCATATTCTTCATTCCCATATACATAAGACAAATTATCACATAAAGCAGTCATCCCTTTCGGCAGCTCTAAATGATAAATCCCATGATACTCCGGCGGTTCGATCACCTGCAGACTCCCGCTATGCCAAAGACCATCCTTGGGATTATATCGGAATTTTAAACTCCCCGACAGATGAATATCTCCCAATGAAGGCTCATAATTTAACAGCTCGCCTTTTTCCGAATATGCATATAAGATCTGTCCTAATTGCGTATCGTTCAGATTACTTATGTCATTGTCAGGAATATTATAGGAGTGCAGTAATCTCCAGACTGCTTTCTGAGTCGCATTGTATGCCTGTTCCTCTGTCACAAAATAAGATCCCGGATAAAAATATGAGAAAATCTGTAATGGCGTATCCTTCTGCGTTGCATTCACGACACATAAGGAAGCTTTATAAAACGGCATTGCAGTAATTTTAGAATACGTCAGTCCGGTATCCGTCTGTCCGTTCGGATAAAGTTTGCCGACTTCCCCAACAAAAGCAGATAATTCCTTTAAATGTTCTTCATCCTTCGCCACCCAGTCTTGATAAGTAAACGCATGATGTCCCAAATATGGAAATGCCTTTTGAAGTTCCGGCGGAACAATCAGCATTTCATTAAATTCCGTTTCTGTAGGAATATATAATTCTGAATTTTCTACAATCTTATATAATCTCTCTCCATTATGCGGATAGCCTGCATAGAGCAGTTTCGACAACCGGCGCATGCATTCATCATAATCCTGCTGAGAAGCAAAATCTTCCGGTGTCAAATACCCTTCGGTATAATTCGGTACTTGCACATTGCCCATCTCACTCGTATGATGGGGCCAATGAAGCTTATTATTCATGCAAAAGAGCATAATTTTTTCACCGGGATATCGGGGATCTATAATATAATGCGTTCCTTTTTCATAAATAATAGAAAGTCCGTTTGTCTCTAATAACGGTGTATTTAAAGCCTGATCCAAAAACCCTTCTTCTGTTTCTAAAACATCAGTTTCATCCTCTTGATTCGTTTCTCCTGTATCCGACGGTGTCGTTTTGTCATCCCGATCATTTTCTTCTCTATCCAATGTCGCCGTTTTGTCATCTTGATCATTTTTTTCCAGCTCTGGCATCGCCGTTTCATCCTCTCGATCAGTTTCTTCGGTATCAGAACTTATATCTTCAACAGTAACCTGCGGATCTTCTCCGGGCGGACTTGTCACAGAATCTTTCTTCTGCAAGTCTGTCTTCTGATTTTCCTGCGCTGATAACGGCTCTGTCTCCCGGAAAGCATTGCTTTCTGCATGGACATTGAAAACACCGGCAGACAGCATCATCGCAAGAATCAAAAGAAACACCAACATAGTTTTTTTATGTTGTTTTAATCTCATAGTCTTCTATCCTTTTCCGATTCTTTCAAATCATTTCTCCTAGCTGCTCCTTCCCCATCACCTTCTAACTCATTTCTTCCCTTCTTTCTTTTTCGACATACCTTTCAAAACAAATCATTCCACATTCTATACCCACTTACCAAAAATTTCATCTCAAATTCTGCTTTATATTTTTTCATTTTCTGATACTTTTTTATATAATTGTTGATTTTCACATTTGCATATACTATCATCTAAGAAAAGCCGGATAATCGGAGGTATGCAGTTATGCTTGATAAATTTTTAGAAAATAATATACAGAAAAAGTTTCAAATTTTCTCTATCCTTTATGTAAGTCATTCCGTTTTAATTAAAGATTTATCCAAAGAGACTAAGACCAGTCCGGCAAGCATAGCATCGTTAATCACCGAACTCAATTTTGATCTGCAGGGACTTGCTGAAATTTCAAAAAATTCTACAACTCTCAGGATTGAAGTTTATGATGAGACTGCATTTTTCGATATCTTTCACGCCATTTATAAAAACTCCGATGTATTAAAATGTCTATGTTATATGATAACGAATGACTCTCACGAATCTTTTGCCGAGTTTTCAGAAGAACATTATCTCACTCGTCCAAGCGCTTATCGCATCAGGCAAAATTGCGTGAATTATCTCCATGAGATCGGACTTGGCGTCAATAAAAACAAAGTGACAGGAAATGAATATCGCATTCGCTTTTTAATCGCTCTTTTACATTACAGATATGGGGTTGACTGTTGTAATATTGATGACCATTCTATCCAAATGGCAAGAGAGTTTGTTGCCGCTACAAACGACAAAATAAGCGTGCCGTTTCTCGAACGCACTTCCGCTGAATACGGATATTCCGAATATTTGCTTGTTCTGGCATGGAAAAGAAAAGATTATCCTCTTACTTTTGAGAAATCAGAAGAATTAGAAAAACTAAAACAGTTATTTATTTATGATGAAATTAGTTGATTGTCTTGAAAAATGCTTGATTTACGGGCATATTCGCAGGTTTGCAGATTGATTTTACTACTCATTTACTACTTTTAACGAATTGAGCCTTGATATGCAAAAGCACCTGCGAAGCTGCCGATAGACCGCTGCACCACCTTACGCGGCACGTCGAAAAGAAAAAATAAAATAAGCACCACCTATAAGGCGGCGTTTCTCACTCCTACACAGGAGAACAGGAACGCTGCTTTTTTTATGCCCTCATGTTACGCAGTAAGGGCAAACAAAGCCTTGATTTATGCGGCTCTTAGCGCGCGGAAATGAGAACGACAAGGGTTGATACCTTTTCCCTCAAAACCGCGTTTCTACTGCGTAACAAATCCAACCAAAGGAGTGATGAAGCTATGGCAGTTTTCCGCGTGGAAAAGAACAAAGGTTATACGGTTATGAGCAACCACCATTTACGCAACAAGGAACTTTCCCTAAAGGCAAAGGGCTTGTTGTCGCAAATGCTCTCACTTCCCGAAGATTGGGACTACACCCTTGCAGGACTGTCCCTTATCAACCGGGAAAAGATTGACGCTATCCGGGAAGCGGTACGGGAACTGGAAAATGCCGGATATATACAGCGTTCAAGAGAACGTGATGAGAAAGGACGCTTACGCGGTACAACGTATGTTATCTATGAGCAGCCGCCTAAGTTGGATTTACCTACATTGGAAAAACCAACATTGGATAATCCAACATTGGAAAAGCCTATGTTGGAAAAACCTACGTTGGAAAATCCAACGCAATTAAATAAAGAGATACAAAAGACTAACTTACCAAAAAAAGAAAAATTAAATACAGATGTATCAAGTACCCATTCCATTCCTTTCCATTCCCTAAATCCCTCTCCCTTAGAGGACGCGGCACAGCCGCCGGAACGGAAGCGAAAGGAAGCGACAGACGCATATAGCGTGTATGAGGAAATCATCAAGGACAATATCGAGTACGACTATCTGATACAGGACAGATACCTTGACAGGGACAGGATAGAGGAAATCCTTGCCCTTATTCTTGAAACCGTCTGCACCAAACGAAGAACAATCCGTATCGCCGGGGACGACTACCCGGCAGAGCTTGTAAAAGCAAAATTTATGAAACTGAACAGCGAACATATCCGCTTTGTACTTGACTGTATGCAGGAAAACACCACCAAAATCCGCAACATCAAGCAGTACATGAAAGCTGCCCTTTTCAATGCCCCGTCTACGATTGGCAGCTATTACACGTCCCTTGTATCTCACGATATGGCAGACGGTACTTTTTATGGGAAACCGAAAAAATCCGGCATACCCGATTACACCTGCAACGAGGGCGAAAGCCTGTAAACCAACCCAAAGGAGGATTTGATTATGACACAGAAAACAGGAGCTTTGATTTTTGATGAAACCGCTGACCGCTACGACATTCGCTTTGACGTAAACGACTACTACGGGGGCTTACATTGCGGCGACTGCATGGAGGTCTTTGTGCGGGGCAAATGGAAGCCTACCCGTATGGAGTACGGGGACAACTGGTATCTTGTGGGTATTCGGGCGGCAGACCTCTCCGGGCTGCGGGTACGGATTTAACAGGGCGACGTGAAAACGGACGCTCTTTTTTCATGCCCGTCCCACTTCCCGGCGGCGGGCATACCACCATAGAACACGAAAGGAGGAACCCCATTGCAGGAGGAAACTAACGAAAAGACCATAGCCCTTTACATCAAGACCGGGAAGCTGACCGCACAGCAGCTCCAAAAGGCTATGAAAGCCCTGCTTGCACAGATGAAAAAGCAGCATGACAAACAGAAAATCCCGCATGGCAAGCAGACCCTAAAGCAGCTTATGAAGCAGAACGCGAGCGTTTCCAACATTGAAATCACAAAGGACAATATCAAAGCCTTTGAGAGTACGGCGAAGAAATACGGGATTGACTTTGCCCTAAAGAAAGACAGCACCGAAACCCCGCCCCGCTATCTTGTATTTTTCAAGGGGCGGGACGCGGACGCACTGACCGCAGCTTTCAAGGAGTTTTCCGCAAAGAAGCTGACGCAGGA
>NZ_JAPJQP010000011.1:0-66431 GCF_030825015.1 Mediterraneibacter sp.
TTTACCATAGAAGACCTTCTAAAACATTATTTACAGAAAAAGTTTCACATTCTCACAGAAAAAATTCATACTGTCCATCTTTAAATTATGTGGTTATTCATCGATACATTCCAGTTTGCTCACTGACACCTCATATGCCGTTCTTGTCTCTGTTTCCGTTTCAGACAGTTTCTTTACATATTCTCTGCTTTGAATCCTTCCTAATATACGCACATGTTCACCTACGTCAAAATTCGAAGCATATCGCGCGTTTCTTCCCCAACAGATGCAGGGAATATAATCCGATTTCCCATAAGGACGATTCACGGCGAGAAGAAGGTCTGCGATCTCTCGTCCTAACGGGGTTTTCCGGTATACCGGCGTCTTGCACATATATCCCTCCAGTAAAATGTGATTTGTCTTTGCTCCGTCAGGCTCTTCTTCGATGAATTCCATTTCCCGGGCAAACACCGAGAGAACGAGTCTGTTTTTCTGTTCTTCATGACGGTTATATGACCGGAACTGCCCTGATACTAAAATGCTTCTGCCTTTGTAATCCTGTGTCACATCAATGAGTCGTTCCGATACCATGACCGGAATTCTGTCGCTGGAATTGCTCAGCCGTTTCACGAGGATATCTACCATATAGAATCCTTCTCCGAATACTTCATGGCTGTATGTAAATTCCGACGCCACTGACCCTATAACCGTTACCTGATTGTTCTCAATAATCTTATCTGACATGCTCTGTAATTCTCCTCTCCTCTTATCGCCGGTTTGCCTTCCCGGCACTGCTTGTATTTTTGAGTCACTACTAAATTTATGTTTCATAAATCTTGTTTAGAACGGATTTCCTTTGGAATCGTTCGACACAAAAATTCGACATGCGTTCTTGTAAAATGAAAATTTTATGATAAAATATAACAGTTGCAGTAAAACTATAACTATAAATCACTCCCTTACCGTGGGAGAATAAAGAAAGAGTGTATATTTATGAAGACAAAACGTGAAGATGTAAGAAACATTGCCATCATCGCTCATGTTGACCACGGAAAAACAACATTGGTTGACGAACTTTTAAAGCAGAGCGGTGTTTTCCGTGAAAATCAGGAAGTGGCGGAACGTGTCATGGACTCAAATGATATCGAAAGGGAGCGTGGAATTACGATCCTGTCTAAAAATACAGCAGTCCATTATAAAGGAACAAAGATTAATATTATCGATACACCGGGACATGCCGATTTCGGCGGAGAAGTAGAACGTGTGCTGAAAATGGTCAACGGAGTTATTCTTGTTGTTGATGCGTTTGAGGGCGCGATGCCGCAGACAAAATTCGTATTAAGAAAAGCGTTGGAACTGAACCTTCCGGTTATCGTCTGCATTAATAAGATCGATCGTCCTGAAGCAAGACCTGACGATGTGATCGACGAAGTTCTTGAGCTTTTTATCGATCTCGGAGCATCTGACGATCAGCTCGAATGTCCGTTTGTCTATGCGTCTGCCAAAGCAGGAGTTGCATGCCTTGATCTGTCTGATCCGCAGCAGGATATGAAACCGCTTTTTGAAACGATCCTTGAATATATTCCGGCTCCGGAAGGAGATCCGGAAGCTCCGACACAGGTGCTGATCAGCACGATTGATTATAACGAATATGTCGGACGGATCGGGATCGGAAAAGTTGACAACGGAACGATCAGCGTTAATCAGGATATGGTACTTGTCAATCATCACGATCCGGATAAACAGCAGAAAGTGAAGATCAGCAAGTTATATGAATTTGATGGATTAAATAAAACAGAAGTCAAAGATGCGACGATTGGATCGATCGTTGCCATTTCCGGTATTTCGGATATTTCCATCGGAGATACTCTCTGCTCCCCTGAAAAACCAGAAGCGATTCCGTTTCAGAAGATTTCTGAGCCGACAATCGCAATGCAGTTCATCGTAAACGACAGTCCGTTTGCCGGACAGGAAGGAAAATATGTAACTTCCCGTCATTTGCGTGACCGTCTGTTTAAAGAGCTGAACACAGACGTCAGCCTCCGTGTGGAAGAAATGGAAAACACAGACAGCTTTAAAGTATCCGGACGCGGAGAGCTCCATCTGTCTGTCCTTATCGAAAATATGCGCCGTGAAGGGTATGAGTTTGCCGTAAGTAAAGCGGAAGTTCTCTATCATACAGATGAAAACGGTAAGAAACTTGAGCCGATCGAAACAGCTTTTATTGATGTGCCGGATGAATTTACGGGAGTTGTGATTGAAAAACTCGGACAGAGAAAAGGGGAACTCCGTAATATGGGTCTTTCTAACGGCGGTTATACACGCCTTGAATTTTCAATCCCGTCAAGAGGTCTGATCGGATACCGCGGAGAATTTATGACTGATACAAAAGGAAATGGTATCATCAATACAAGTTTCGACGGATATGAGCCGTATAAAGGTGATATCCAATACCGCAAACAGGGTTCACTGATCGCATTTGAGACAGGGGAATCTGTAACTTACGGTCTGTACAGCGCGCAGGAACGAGGAACTTTGTTTATCGGGCCCGGAGAGAAAGTCTACTCAGGTATGGTCATCGGTCAGAATGGAAAAACAGATGACATTGAGCTGAATGTATGTAAGACAAAACATCTGACAAATACACGTTCTTCCAGTGCTGATGAGGCTTTGAGACTGACGCCGCCGAAAATCTTAAGTCTTGAACAGGCTCTTGATTTCATTGATACCGACGAGCTTTTAGAGGTGACTCCGAAGACGCTTCGTATCCGCAAAAAAATCTTGGATGCCAGAATGCGTAAGAGAAGTATGATGAAATAAATTATGAAAATTTAATGAAATTTAAAGAATTTACAGAATTCGAAGCGATTTGTCCTATACATCAGAGTTGTTCTGTGTTATAATATTTCCATAATATAAACATCCTTTTTACACATGTTTATGTTAAGTATATACAAAAAGGAGTTGAACAGCATGAATTTTATCATCAGCGGAAAAAACATTGAGGTAACACCGGGACTTAAAGAGGCTATCGAACAAAAGTTGGGAAAACTTGAGAGGTATTTCACTCCTGAAACAGAGATCATCGTAACGCTCAGTGTGGAAAAAGGACGTCAGAAAATCGAAGTGACGATTCCTGTAAAAGGTTCTATTATCCGCTCCGAGCAGACGAGCAGCGACATGTATGTGTCGATTGACCTTGTAGAAGAGGTCATTGAACGACAGCTTCGCAAATATAAGAATAAACTTGTTGCAAAAAGTCAGGGACATCCTACGGCTGCTGTTCCGTCAGGAAGTATTAAAAAAGAATTTATTGAATCTGACGACGATTCATCTGATGACGATGAAATCCACATCGTCCGCACGAAGAAGTTTGGTATCAAACCGATGTTTCCTGAAGATGCCTGCATCCAGATGGAACTGCTCGGACATAGCTTTTTCGTTTTCTCAAACGCAGAAACAGATGAAGTAAATGTTGTATACAAAAGAAAAGACGGATCTTTCGGACTGATCGAGCCGGAATTTTCATAAACAGGGCCGATTCGTATTTTCATCGGAAAATAAAATAAACATAGAAAGCGCCTGAGAAACGGATTATATTGTTTTACAGGCGCTTTGACTGTTGTGTAGTTGTTCCTGGATAAGTTGTCGCGAAAGTTTGTGAAATTTCAAATGAAAATTTTAAGGTTATTTAAAAATAAAATCAAGTTACTATCAGTAACAGTAATATTTGTTTTATTAATATGCGCGGGGTATTCGATACTTAGTTTTGAGCAGACTGATTTACAAAGTATCTTAAAAAAGGAAAGTTCTAAAAAGGAGTTATTTATTGATCATAACGAGAGCAGAGTTTGTTCCATACAATATGAGGCGAAGGACAGCCGGACAGAGAAGATTTATTTCGAATTTGCCGATAAATATGTATTTGATATGGAGTCTAAGTTTTCGCTTTATTATGACAGTAATTATTTAATGATAGACTCTTTTGAATATGAGGTGTTAAAAAACAATCTGATCCATACGAAGCGTATTGAAAAAGGGAATGCACCTGCATCGTCGCATCATGAGGTTATATCATGGTATAATAAATTCAATGTAGCCGGCTGCAACGTGACAAAAGTTACGATAGGTTTCAAGGTGATTAATCAGGAGATCGATCTGTCAAATATTACAGAGATGATATTTTTGTATGAGGAATAAAGCCGGGTATGATTCGACGAATCGGTTATCGAGAAACTTTGTGAAAAGGATATCATATGTTGAGATGCGAACTCAAATGTGATATCCTTTTTTAAGTAGAGAAAAATCCGTTTTTGATTCAATAATGAGCCGCAGGGAAAACTGGTGGTGAATGATTGCTTTTGAAGCGTGAAATGATACAGGCAGGAGGAAAATAAAATGATTAAAATAATGATGCATGGATGCAACGGGAAAATGGGAAGAATGATTACGGAGATCGTGAAAAATGATGAAAATGCTGTTATTACGGCAGGTATTGACACATATACGGGAACCCCGAATGATTATCCGGTATTTGATTCGGTGGAAAAATGCACGGAAGATGCAGATGTTGTGATTGATTTTTCAAATGCGGGAGCAGTGGATGCGCTTTTGGATTACTGCGTGGATAAGAAGCTTCCGGTTGTACTTTGCACGACAGGGCTTTCGGAAGAGCAGCTTGCAAAAGTGGAGAAGGCGGCGGAGAAAACAGCAGTGTTAAAGTCGGCGAATATGTCGCTTGGGATCAATCTTCTTTTGAAGCTTTTGAAAGATGCGGCGAAAGTGCTTGCTCCGGCTGGATATGATATTGAGCTTGTCGAAAAACATCACAATCAGAAACTGGACGCTCCGAGCGGAACAGCGCTTGCACTTGCGGATTCGGTTAATGAAGCGCTTGGAAATGAATATCATTATGTATATGACAGAAGCGCTGTCCGCCAGAAACGTGATGCAAAAGAGATCGGAATTTCAGCGCTTCGCGGCGGCACCATCGTAGGAGAGCATGAAGTATTTTTCGCGGGAACGGATGAAGTGATTGAATTCAAGCATACGGCATACTCAAGAAGCGTATTTGGAAAAGGCGCTGTTGAGGCTGCAAAATTTCTTGCAGGAAAAGAATGTGGAATGTACGATATGAGCGATGTAATTGGATTGTAAAATTCAGAATAAGGAGAGACAAGTTATGAAGGGAGAGCTTGAGAAGCGGTATTTGGCACGTTTGTCAGATTTGTATCCGACGATTGCGGCGGCTTCGACAGAGATTATCAATCTGCAGGCGATTCTGAATCTGCCGAAAGGAACAGAGCATTTTCTGACCGATGTTCATGGAGAGTATGAGGCTTTTTCTCATGTTTTAAAAAATGGATCCGGGGCTGTCAGAAGAAAGATTGAGGATGTGTTCGGAAATACAATGAGCGCCAGAGATAAGCGGTCACTGGCAACGCTGATTTACTATCCGAGAGCGAAGATGGAATTGATCCGGCAGACAGAGACAAATATGGAAGACTGGTACAGAGTCCATCTGTATCTGCTGATCGAAGTTGCCAAAAGAGCGGCGAGCAAATACACGCGGTCAAAAGTAAGGAAAGCGCTTCCGAAAGATTTCGCTTATGTGATCGAGGAGTTGATCACGGAAAAGGCGGAGGTAAATGACAAAGAGTCTTATTATAATGAAATCATTTCAACAATCATACGGATCGGAAGGGCGGAAGATTTTATTGAGGCAATTTCAGAGCTGATCCAAAGGCTTGTTGTAGATCACCTTCATATTGTCGGAGATATTTATGACAGAGGTCCGGGTCCTCATATTATTATGGATAAGCTGATGTCTTATCATTCTCTTGATATTCAGTGGGGAAATCATGATGTGCTTTGGATGGGCGCGGCAGCAGGGCAGCGGGGATGTATTGCGAATGTGATCCGTATCTGTGCACGCTACGGAAACTTAGACATTTTGGAAGATGGGTACGGGATCAATCTTCTTCCGCTGGCGACATTTGCTCTTCGTGTTTATGGAGAGGACCCTTGCAGTTGTTTTCGGTTAAAAGCAGGAGGCGGAACGGATACAGATGAGATGCAGATGAATCTTCGAATCCACAAAGCAATTTCCATCATTCAGTTTAAAGTGGAAGGGCAGATTATCCGGCGGCAGAAGTCGTTTCATTTGGAAGACAGGGCGCTTTTGCACAGAATCGACTTTGAAAGAGGAACGATTGAATTGAAGGGAAAAACATATCCTCTTTTGGATACGGTGTTTCCGACAGTTGATCCCGAGGATCCATATGCGCTTACTCCTGAGGAAGAAGAAATCATGACACGGCTGGAAAAGGCCTTTCTGCATTGTGAGAAACTTCAGAAACATATGCGTTTTTTGCTGACAAGGGGAAGTTTATACAAAGTATATAATGGGAATCTTCTCTATCACGGATGTGTTCCTCTGACAGAGGAAGGAAGGCTGAAAGAGATTGAGGTTTTCGGGAAAACTTATCGGGGAAGAGAACTTTATGACGTTTTGGATTCCTATGTGCGAAAGGGATTTTTTGCCCTTGATGAGAAGGAGAGGCAGGATGGAAAAGATATCATGTGGTACATATGGCTGCATCCGGATTCGCCCCTTTTCGGAAAAGATAAAATGGCAACCTTTGAACGGTATCTGCTGGAAGATGCGGAAACTCATATAGAAAAGAAGAATCCTTATTATTCTCTTCTTGAGAATGAACATGTTATTGATGGCATATTGGCAGAATTCGGGTTAAATCCGGCTTTGTCCCATATTGTCAACGGTCATGTTCCGGTGAAACGAAAAGACGGAGAGAATCCTGTGAAATGCGGAGGAAAAGTACTTGTGATCGACGGTGGATTCTCAAAAGCATATCAGAAAGAAACAGGGATTGCAGGATATACGTTGATCTTTAATTCTTATGGACTTCGTCTTGTTGCGCATGAACCGTTTGAGTCTACAGAAACTGCCATCGAGCAGGAAAAAGATATCCATTCGGAGACGATGATTGTAAAGAGGATGCAGGAACGGCTGTTGGTTGGGGATACAGATATCGGAAGGGAGTTAAAAGGTCAGGTAGAAGATCTTGAATGCTTGTTGGCCGCATACAGAAACGGCGAGATCAGGGAGAAACTATAGACGATATCGAATGTATAACGAAACAGAAAATCTGGACATGATAGTAAGATGACAAATAAAAATGAAATAAGAGCGAGGTTTTTATGGGAAAAGAAGAAATTCAGGAATCAGAACCGCTTCGTATTTATTTGAATGAAATCGGGGAGATTCCTCTGGTAGAGGAAGCAGAGGAAAAAGAATTAGGAAGAAGAATGGCAGAAGGAGATGCGTCTGCAAGAGCGAGACTGGAAGAGGGAAATCTTCGCCTTGTAGTCTCTATCGCGAAACATTACACAGGGAGAGGACTGCCTCTGATGGATCTGATACAGGAAGGCAATATCGGATTGATGCATGCTGTAGAAAAATATGACTACAGGAAAGATAATCGTTTTTCCACATATGCGTCATGGTGGATCAAAGAGGCGATTACAAGAGCGATCGACCAGCAGTCCAGGGAAATTCGTGTGCCTGTTCATGTTGCGGAAAACATAAAACGTGTGCAAAAAGCGGCAAAGGAATTGCAGCAGGAGTTGGGAAGAGAGGCTGATCCCCGGGAAATTGCAGAGAAACTGGGGGATCGCACAGAAGAGGAAGTAAAAAGTATTCTTTCTTATATACGAAATCCGATATCTTTGGAAACTCCGGTCGGTGAAGACGGAGAAGACAGTCTCGGAGACTTTTTGGAAGACCGGTCGGAAGCGACACCGGAAGAGGCTATGGATCTTCTTGTGAAGAAGGAAGAGGTAAAAGAGCTTCTTGAGACATTGAATGACAGAGAAAAGGAAGTGATCAGCCTCCGTTATGGTTTGGGACAAGATAAGACTTGTACGTTGGAGGAGATTGGAGAAAGATTTGGAATTACAAGAGAACGGGTGCGTCAGATTGAAGCGAAAGCGATGGAGAAGCTGCGAAAAAAAGCGTTATAGATAAAAGAAACTCCCGAATGTATAAATATTGAAAATATTGCAGATATTAGAACTACAATAATATTTATGGAAAGGGAGATATTCTTATGAAAAAAATGAAACAGATCCTGTTGCTGATGTTGTGTGCATTTACTTTGTTTGGTACAACGGCATGTACAAGTAAAGATAAAACAGACAATGCGGCAGATCAGACAACAACGGAGAAAGACAAAGAGAAGGGCAGCAATGACGCGGCTGATAAGTCAGATAAAAAAGGTGATGGAATCTTAGACGATGCGGTCAATGATGTTACACAGGGAGTCGATGACGTAACAGATGATGTGACGGACGGAATTGATAATGTGACGGATGATGTAACAGATGGAGTCGATGATGTAACTGATGATCTGACAGATGAAAACGGAGCGAAAAAAGAAGGCGATCGTATGAAAAATACAGATCAGGGTGATGCAACAGGAAACGCAGATGATTCCATGAGATAGTTTCTCGGATGAAACCGACAAAACAGAACAGATGGAAGAGGGCAGGGAATAAGCAGAAAAAAGAGTCCGACCGCAGAGAACAGGAAAAAGTGTGTCTGCGGCCGGTTTTTTGAAATGGCAACGGGCCAAAGTCCGGGCTTGCCCGAGACTTTAGCGGCCGCTTACAATCCCGGAATGTGCCTTTTGGCTCTTCCGGTGAAAATGATTGAGAAAACAGTACATAAGGAGTAAATCAGATGAGGTTCAGACCGTGTATCGATATTCATAATGGAAAAGTAAAGCAGATTGTCGGAGGCAGTTTGAAAGATGAAGGGAATATGGCGCAGACTAATTTTGCTTCTGACTTAAATGCTGCATTTTATGCGAAGATGTACAGAGAAGATGGATTGAAAGGGGGACATATTATTCTTTTAAACAGTCGGGAGTCAGAATATTATGAACAGACGAAACAGCAGGCTAAGGATGCTCTTCGAGTTTATCCAGGCGGACTGCAGGTTGGCGGCGGGATCACAGAAGAGAATGCATACGAATATATCGAGTGCGGAGCAAGCCATGTGATCGTGACGTCCTATGTGTTTCGAAACGGAGAGTTTTGCAGGGAAAATCTTGAAAAACTCGTTCATGCTGTAGGAAAAGAACATTTGGTGATTGATTTAAGCTGCCGGAAACAAGGGGAAGATTATTATGTAGTTACAGATCGTTGGCAGAAGTATACAAAACTGCGGCTGAGCAGCGATGTGCTTGATATGCTGTCGTCTAACTGTGATGAATTTCTGATCCACGGCGTAGATGTGGAAGGAAAACGGTCAGGGATGGAGGAAAATCTCGTGCAGATGCTTGGTGACTGGGGGAAAATTCCGATCACTTATGCGGGAGGGATCGGATCAAAAGAAGATTTGGAACGTTTTTCTTGTCTGAGCGGGGGAAAACTTGACTTTACAATCGGAAGCGCCCTTGATCTTTTCGGGGGAAATATTTCTTACAGGGAAATTGTGAATAAATATAATGCCGCGGAACTGGAAGATTTATAATTTTTTCGGGAAAATATACATTTTTGGAAAAGTGTTTCGGTATTATTAATAGAAATAGATATTATGGCAATCATACACATGTATAAATTGACATTTTAAGAGAAGTTTGCTATTCTGATACAGAGCAAAGACATAGATGGCGGCTTTGGCAGGCGAGATCAGATATTTTCTATGCATTGTGCTAGGAGGTGTCCGGTCTTTTTTTCTGTCTGTATTCAGGAAAAGTCAGTATGAAAACAGGTTTTATTTTAAATATGAATTTGTCGCCGAAGTCTGATTTGATTAATTAAAGGAGTGGAAGAATGCAAAAGAAGATTAGAAAAATCGTATCATCGATTCTTGCTTCCTGCATGGTCATCACTGCATTTACGGGCATAGCTCCGCAAAAGGCAGAAGCGAAGACAACACTTGTCAATGTAGCTGTTGACGGTACGGCAAGTACGCAGAGCGGCGAGAATGGAAACTATGTGATCGGAAACATCAACGACGGAGATCCGAAGACAAGCTGGCAGACACAGGGAAAGTGGCCGTCTACAGCGGTGATCCAGCTGGATAAAGGACGCAGTGTTTCCAAAGTGGCTGTGGAACTTGGGGAAGACGGGGATAACAGCACAGGAAGAACGGCGCTTGTAACGGTTCAATATGCACAGAACGGCATTACAGGCGATCTGATTGATTTCGGAAGCAAGAGAATGACGGTGGATTCAAAAGAAGAGTTTATAGCAGACGTTCCGAAGTCAGCGACACATATTTATGTGACACTTTCCGATCCGCAGAATTCAGACGGAAGTCAGGGCACTTTCTGGCCGTCGGTTCAGGAAGTGGAAGTGTTTGAAGAGCAGGAAGAAAAAGTGTCTGATTACAATAACATTGCAAATCAGGCGAAGATCACAACAGATGGAAACGAACATCCGACAGACGGATCTGCAAAGCTTGTTGACGGTAATGACACAACATTGTATAAGTTCCACAATGCAGCGCAGACAGAAGAGAAATACATTGCTTTGAATTTTGACGAGGCGAGAACAATGGATGCGTTCCGTATTGCTTTTGAGCATGTGGGGGATACGGACAGCACTGATTTCGCATTCGAATACAGTATCTTGGCGAAGAAAGCTGGTGACAGCGACTATACGAAGGTTGCGGATCACGCAAAGGCGAATCGTACAGATAATTATGCGCAGGTTTATAAGTTTAATGCGGCGCAGTATTCAGAAGTGAAGATCGTTATGCATTCCTGTAAGACGCAGGGCGGAACGCAGAACGGATGGCCGGCAGTGGCAGAGTTCGAAGTGTACGGAAGCGAGATCGAAGTACAGGATACAGACAGCATTGCATTTAAGAAACCGGTACATACGCCTTCAGGAAAAAATACAGCGAAAAATATTACTGACGGAAGCAAAAAAACGCAGTGGACAGGAGCATATTATCCGTCTTATGTAGATATTGATCTGGAGAAAAACTACAATCTTGATACGGTAGAAGTATATACACCGGAGAATGGATATTCTCAGTATACGATCTATACAAGTATGGACGGAAGAGATTTTGATAAACTGGCAGAGAAGACGTCAAAAGATTCCTGTGATCCTGAGAACGGAGAAGTTTATCAGGCAGAAGGAAAAGAAGCAAGGATCGTTCGTGTTTATATGGAATATAATTCTGCTTCTACGGCGGCTGTACTGAACGAAGTTCGTGTGACAGGAACAGAGAGCACGACAGAAGTTCAGAAAAGACCTGCAATCAATACAGTAAAATACGAAGACTCGGCTTATAATGTAGCGATTACCGAAGAAGATACGAAAAACGAAGTTTACGGTATTATCGAAAGAAGACTCGGAAAAGCTTACAAAGAGTGGTTTAAGCTTGAACTTGCGGAGAATCCGAAAAAGAACGGTTATGATTATTTTGAACTTTCCATGGATGGAGATCAGGTGAAAATCAAAGGAAATGACGGTGTATCTCTTGCGACAGGACTGAACCATTATCTGAAATATTTCTGCCAGGTCAATCTTTCGCAGGTGGGAGATCAGGCAAATATGCCGGAAAATAAACCTGCTGTAACAGAAAAAGTATTTAAAGAGACGAAGGCAGAAGTTCGTTATTCTTATAACTATTGTACGCTCTCCTATTCTATGGCATTCTGGGGAGAACAGGAATGGCGCGATGAGTTAGACTGGCTGGCGTTAAACGGTGTAAATGTTGTTCTTGACGCGACAGCTCAGGAAGAAGTGTGGAGAAGATTTTTAGGAGAACTTGGGTATTCTCACGAGGATATTAAAGACTTTATCGCAGGACCTGCATATTATGCATGGGCATATATGGCGAACCTTTCCGGTTTCGGAGGTCCGGTACATGATTCATGGTTTGAAGAGAGAACAGAGCTGGCTAGAAAGAACCAGCTTATCATGAGAAAACTCGGAATGCAGCCTGTGCTTCAAGGTTACAGCGGTATGGTTCCGACAAATATTCATGATTATGACCCAAATGCAGAAGTAATCGAGCAGGGCGAGTGGTGTTCCTTCCAGCGTCCGACGATGCTTAAGACAACATCTTCTACATTTGAAAAATATGCGAAGAAATTCTATCAGTGTCAGAAAGAAGTTTACGGAGACGTAAGCAACTATTATGCGACAGACCCGTTCCATGAAGGCGGTATCACAGGCGGCATGGATTCTGCGGACATTTCGGAAAAAGTGTTGACTGAAATGATCACGGCGGATAAAGATGCGGTTTGGATCATCCAGTCATGGCAGGGGAATCCGACAACTGCATTGTTAAACGGTCTTGACAGAGTGGAAAACGGAACAGATCATGCGCTGATCCTTGACCTGTACGCAGAGAAAGATCCGCATTATGATGAAGGACGCCCCGGTGCAGGAGCGTATGGAGACGAGGAAGAATTTGACAAGACACCGTGGCTGTTCTGTATGCTGAACAACTTCGGCGGACGTCTCGGACTGCACGGACATCTTGATAACCTTGCAAATAATATTCCGAAAGTATTTAACGAGACGAAATATATCGCAGGAATCGGAATTACTCCTGAGGCGAGTGTGAATAACCCTGTACTGTATGATTTCTTGTTCGAGACGATCTGGCAGGATGATGCGTCACAGCAGATGGAAGTAATTAATCTTGATACATGGCTTGATGATTATGCGACGAGAAGATACGGGGCAGAAAGTGAATCTGCGAACCAGGCGTGGGATATTCTGAAAGAAACAGTGTATAAGGCGAGCCTGAATGGTCTCGGACAGGGAGCGCCGGAGTCTGTAGTAAATGCAAGACCAAACCTTACGATCGGAGCGGCTTCTACATGGGGCAACGCGGTGATCAGTTATGAAAAAGGCGATCTTGAAGAAGCGGCGGCGCTTCTGTTAGCTGATTATGATAAGCTGAAAGACAGCGCAGGATATCAGTATGATCTGGCAAATGTTTTACAGCAGGTGCTTTCCAACAGCGCTCAGGAATATCAGAAAGGTATGTCTGCTGCGTTCAGTGCGAAAGATTTGGAGAGCTTTAAGACATATTCAGACAAATTCATGTCAGTGATTGAAGATATGGAGAAAGTAACGGGAACAAGCGAATACTTCCTTCTTGGAAGATGGGTGGAGCAGGCAAAAGCGCTTGCAAAAAATGCAGATGATTTTACAAAAGAATTGTATGAGTTCAATGCAAAAGCGCTCGTTACTACATGGGGATCGAAAAACCAGGCTGAAAAAGGTGGTTTGAAAGATTATTCTAACCGTCAGTGGTCCGGTTTGATCGGTGATTTTTATAAAGTAAGATGGCAGCGTTGGATTACGGCAAGAATGAATGAGCTTTCAGGAAAAGAGTATGAGAGCAATATTGACTGGTTTGAGTGGGAATGGGAATGGGTACGCAGCAATAAAGAGTATCCGACAACTGCGACACCGCAGGATCTGAAAACACTTGGAGCAAAAATTTTAGAAGATTATTCTGTGAAAAATCCGGCGGCAAATGAGGAGTTTGACCTTCCGACAGAAGGTATGACTGCTACAGCAGGAAGCGCACAGACGCAGACCGGAACAGAAGGACCTGCATCAAATGTTTTGGACAACAATGTGTCAACACTTTGGCACAGTAAATATGCGGGAGACGATCAGACCAATCTGTGGATCGGCATTGCGCTCGGAGAGAGCAAGACAGTCAACGGACTGCGTCTTCTTCCGAGAAACAGCGGAATTAACGGAATGATCGTGGAATACCGTATCGAGGTAAGTAATGATAACGGAAACTCTTACCGCGAAGTGGCAACAGGAACATGGACAAATGATCCGGGATGGAAATGGGTACAGTTCGATCAGACAGAGGCGACAAATGTTAGATTATACGCAGTGAGAACATTGTCAGATCAGGCAGGAAAGAACTTCGCATCTGCGGCGGAGATCCGTATCATGGCTCCGAAAGCAGAAGAACCGCAGCCGGAACAGGCAAATAAAAAATTCCTTGAATTTTTGATCGGATACGCACAGAGCGCGAAAGAAAAAACGGAATACGAAAACGTAGTTCCTGAAGTGAAAAAAGCGTTAGATGCAGCATTGGAAAAAGCAGTTCAGGTAAGAGATGATGACAAGGCATCTCAGGATCAGGTTGACGCAGCCTACACAGAATTGCTTGAAATCGTACATATGCTTGACTTTACAGGTGATACGACAAGCTTGAAGATACTTGTTGATGCGGTAAGCGATAAGAAAGAGGAAGATTATACTCCGGCTACATGGCAGCCGTTTAAGAACGCGCTGGATGCGGCAAATGAAGTTTTGAAAAATGAAAATGCACTTGACGCGGATATCGAGGCGGCTCGTGCAGCGCTTGATACAGCGGCAAACGGACTTGTAAAACGCGCAGATTTCACAAAACTGCAGGCTGCAGTCGAAGAGGCGAAAAAAGCGTATGGAGATCTTTCGGGATATACGGAAGACTCTGCATCAAAGTATACGGAAGCGCTGGCAGCGGCTGAGAACGTACTCAAAAACGCAGATGCTTCACAGACTGAAGTAGATCAGGCAAAGACGGATCTTGAAACTGCGATCAGCGGACTGACTGCAAAACCGAATCCGGATAAAGTGAATAAGTCAGATCTTCAGAATTATGTAGATCTCGTAAAGAAATATGCAGATAAAGAAGATCAGTATACTCCTTCGACATGGAAAGGTTTTAAGGCAGCATATGATAAAGCTCAGGAAGTTCTCGCAGACGACAAGGCAGTACAGAAAGATGTAGACGACGCTTTGGCTAAATTGCAGAAGGCTGCGGCTGATTTGAGACTGAAGCCGAGCAAAGAGAAGTTAGAGGAATTAAAGAAAGCTGTCAAAGCGGCTGAAAAGAAAGATTTAAGCACATATACAGAAGCATCTGGAGAAGCATATAAAGATGTCGTGGAAAAGGCAAAAACAGTATTAGAAGATAAAGAAGCAACGGCAGAAGATGTGGAAAAGATGCTGAAAGAATTAAAAGACGCAGACAAGCTTCTCGTAGAGAAAGACAACCCGCAGGAAGAAGACAAAAAGCCAGGCAAAGAGCAGTTAGAAGCATTGAAAGAAGTAATTGAAGCGGCTGAAAAGAAAGACTTAAGCGGATATACGGATGCATCAGTGAAAGCATATAAAGACGTCTTGGAAAAAGCAAAAGCGGTATTGGAAGACAAGAAAGCGACGGCAAAAGACGTTGAAGATATGTTAAAAGCGTTAGAAGATGCAGAGAAACTGCTTGTGAAAAAAGATGACGTTAAGGAAGACGGAGATAAAACTCCGGATTCACAGAAAGGTCAGGCAGTTCAGACAGGCGATCAGACGCCGCTCATGTTCTGGATGCTGATTCTGGCAGCTTCAGCAGCTGTTATTTTCAAAAGAAGAAAAAGAGCATAGATTAATTAGAAAAGAATCGGCATAGGATAATCAAATATTGTGTGTGGATGAAATGAGAAAAGCACAGAGCCTTCGTAAAGGGTTCTGTGCTTTTTGAATGGAGACGAGCCAAAGTCCGGGCTTGCCCGGGACTTCGGCGACCACTTACAATCCCGAAATGTGCCTTTTGGCACTTCCGGTGATTCTGAATAAGGATATTATTTCCGACATAAGAGTATCATTTTTATTTGTAAACGGCGGTGCAAGTATGGTTGTTAAAACAATTTTTGAGTATTGAATTACGCTTTGGTTAGTGTTAAAATGAAGAATAGCGGTGGCATCGGAGCTATTACCGATGCTAAATTTATATAAGGAGTTAATTACAGAATATGGGTATTATAGAAAAAATTTTCGGAACCCACAGCCACAATGAGCTGAAAAGGATTTATCCGATCGTAGACCGGATCGAAGCTCTTGCTCCTGCAATGGAGGCGCTGTCAGACGAGGAACTGAAAGGAAAAACAAAGGAGTTTAAGGACAGACTGAATGAAGGCGAGACACTTGATGATATTCTGCCTGAGGCTTATGCCGTTGTAAGAGAAGCAGCATGGAGAAGTATCGGTATGCGCCATTACAGAGTACAGCTTATCGGTGGTATTATTCTGCATCAGGGTCGTATTGCCGAGATGCGTACAGGTGAAGGTAAGACACTTGTGTCTACACTTCCTGCTTATCTGAATGCACTCTCAGGAAAAGGTGTCCATATTGTTACGGTCAATGATTATTTGGCAAAGCGTGACGCAGAATGGATGGGAAAAGTACATGAATTTCTCGGACTGACGGTTGGCGTCATCTTAAACGGAATGGATAATAAAGAGCGCCGTGCGGCATATGACTGTGATATTACTTATGTAACGAACAATGAACTTGGATTTGACTATCTGCGCGATAATATGGTCATATATAAAGAACAGCTCGTACAGAGAGGACTTCATTTTGCAATCATCGATGAGGTTGACTCTGTTTTGATCGATGAGGCGAGAACGCCGCTTATTATTTCAGGACAGAGCGGAAAGTCTACGAAGCTCTATGAAGCCTGCGATATTCTTGCCCGTCAGCTTGAGCGCGGCGAGGCAAGCGGAGAATTCTCCAAGATGAATGCGATCATGGGAGAAGATATTGAAGAGACAGGTGATTTCATTGTCAACGAGAAAGAAAAGGCGATCAACCTGACAGAAGACGGTGTGAAAAAAGTAGAGAAATTCTTCCATATTGAGAACCTTGCCGATCCGGAGAATCTGGAGATCCAGCATAATATCATTCTTGCGCTGCGCGCTCATAATCTGATGTTCAGAGATCAGGATTATGTTGTGAATGCAGAAGGCGAGGTTATGATCGTCGATGAGTTTACAGGACGTATCATGCCGGGAAGACGTTATTCAGACGGTCTGCACCAGGCAATCGAGGCGAAAGAGCATGTAAAAGTCCGCAGAGAGAGCAAGACACTTGCTACGATCACATTCCAGAACCTGTTTAATAAATTTGAGAAGAAGAGCGGTATGACAGGTACGGCTCTTACAGAAGAAAAAGAGTTCCGTGATATTTACGGGATGGATGTTATAGAAATTCCGACAAACAAACCGGTTCAGAGAAAAGATCTTGAAGACGCGGTATATAAAACAAAAGCGGAAAAATACCATGCAGTTGTGGAAGAAGTAAAACGGGCGCATGCTACAGGACAGCCGGTGCTTGTCGGAACGATCACGATCGAGGTATCCGAACTTTTGAGCGGTATGCTGAAAAAAGAAGGCATTAAACATAATGTCCTGAATGCAAAATACCATGAGCAGGAAGCAGAGATCGTAGCGGATGCTGGTATCCACGGCGCGGTAACGATCGCGACGAACATGGCAGGTCGTGGTACGGATATTAAACTTGATGAAGATGCGAGAGCTGCAGGCGGTTTGAAGATCATCGGTACAGAGAGACATGAGTCAAGACGTATTGACAATCAGCTTCGAGGACGTTCTGGTCGACAGGGAGATCCGGGTGAATCAAGATTTTATATTTCACTGGAAGATGATCTGCTCAGGCTGTTCGGTTCAGACCGTCTGATGGGAGCGTTTAATGCGCTTGGAGTTGCGGACGGAGAACAGTTGGAACATAAGATGCTTTCCAATGCCATTGAGACGGCGCAGAAGAAGTTGGAGACAAACAACTTCGGTATCCGTAAAAACCTTCTTGAGTATGATCAGGTTATGAATGAACAAAGAGAGATTATTTACGGAGAAAGAAGAAGAGTTCTTGACGGCGAAAGCATGAGAGATACTGTATATAACATGATTACGGAATATGTTGAAAACATCACAGACCGGTTCGCATCTCCTGAGGCAGACGCAGAAGACTGGGATGTAAAAGGTCTGGAACTGAATCTGCATAAGATTATTCCGATGATGGAACTTCCGAGTGAGAAAGAGTGCCTTGACATGCGTCAAAAAGAACTGAAACACCTTTTGAAAGAACGTGCAGTGAAGGCATATGAAGCGAAAGAGGCAGAATTCCCGGAGACAGAACAGATCCGTGAGTTAGAGCGTGTTGTTCTTCTGAAAGTAATCGATGCAAGATGGATGGATCATATTGATGATATGGATCAGCTTCGTCAGGGAATCGGCCTTCAGGCATATGGACAGAGAGATCCGTTGGTAGAGTATAAAATGACAGGCTACAATATGTTTGGCGAGATGACAAATATGATTGCGGAGACAACGATCCGTACATTGTTCAATGTCCGTGTTGAGCAGAAAGTAGAAAGAGAAGAAGTAGCGAAAGTTACGGGAACAAATAAGGATGATACTTCTGTACGCGCTCCGAAAAAACGAGAAGATAAGAAAGTTTATCCGAACGATCCGTGTCCTTGCGGAAGCGGAAAGAAATATAAACAGTGCTGCGGAAGAAAACCGGTGTAACAGACACCGCAGGATGGAAATCTGATATGAGAGAGCAGAAATCAGAAAAAGATTGAATAAATGAAAGAGGTGATCAAGGTGGTTTTGTTAGATGAACTGAAGTCAAGACTGAGTGCATATGAAGAGCCGCTGAAAGATTTGAGGGATTCACTTTGACTTAGCTTCTAAGAAGCTTCGGGTTGAAGAGTTGGAGAAACGATTGGAAGAGCCGGGATTTTGGGATGATCCGGAAGTTTCCCAACAGGTGATGAAAGAGTTAAAAGGGTTGCAGGATTCCGTGAAAGAGATTGAAAAGCTGTATTCTGATTACGAGGATATGATGCTTCTGATCGAGATGAGCGAGGAGGAAGATGCAGAGGAAACGGCGCAGGAGATCGAGGAAGAGCTGCAGCAGTTTGAAGAGACGTTTGAAGAATTGAGGATCGGGACATTACTTACAGGGCCTTATGACAGAGATAATGCGATTGTAACACTTCATGCCGGAGCCGGCGGTACCGAGTCTTGTGACTGGACCGGGATGCTTTACCGGATGTATACGAGATGGGCGGAGAAGAAAGGGTACAGTATCGAAGAACTTGACTATCTCGAGGGAGATGTGGCAGGTGTGAAAGGCGTGACTTTCGAAGTGAAAGGCGAGAATGCATATGGGTATCTGCGCTCAGAAAAAGGAGTGCACCGTCTTGTGCGTATTTCTCCGTTTAATTCAGCGGGAAAACGACAGACATCATTTGCTTCCTGTGATGTGATTCCTGATATAGAGGAAGATATTGATATAGAGATCAATGACGATGATCTGAAGATCGACACATACCGATCCAGTGGAGCGGGAGGACAGCATATCAACAAGACGTCGTCTGCTGTCAGAATTACGCATCTTCCGACCGGAATTGTTGTTCAATGCCAAAATGAACGTTCACAGCATATGAACAAAGATAAGGCAATGCAGATGCTGAAATCAAAACTTTATTTGATGAAACAGCAGGAACAGGCGGAAAAAATGTCTGATATCCGGGGGGAAGTAAGGGATATTAATTTTGGAAATCAGATCCGTTCCTATGTCATGCAGCCGTATACGATGGTGAAAGATCACCGGACGAATGCGGAAGTGAGTAACGTAGGCGGAGTGATGGATGGAAATATTGATCCGTTTATCAACGCATATTTAAGTGCAAATACAGAACAGGCATCCGAGGAATAATCGGAAGCCTGTTTTGGCTAATATTGGTGTTAGGAAATGTTACGAACAGAAAAAGGGATAGGAAAGGAAGAATAGGATGATAAATATAGCGATAATGGGATATGGCACAGTCGGTTCGGGAGTTGTTGAGGTAATCGGCAGAAATCAGGATGTTATCAGTCAGAGAGCAGGAGATAAAATCAATGTCAAATATGTTCTTGATCTGAGAGATTTTCCGGGAGATCCGATACAGGAGAAGATCGTGCATGATGTTGATGTGATCATTAACGATCCAGAAATACAGATCGTAGTTGAAGTGATGGGCGGAGTAGAGCCGGCTTATACATTTGTGAAACGGTGCTTGGAAGCAGGAAAAAGTGTTGCAACTTCCAATAAAGCGCTTGTGGCAAAACATGGTGCAGAACTGTTGTCTATTGCAAGAGAGCGGGAGATTAATTTCCTGTTTGAGGCGAGTGTTGGCGGCGGAATCCCGATTATTCGCGCTTTGAATTCTTCTTTGACGGCGGATCGTATCGAAGAGATTACCGGAATTTTAAACGGAACGACAAACTATATGCTTACGAAAATGTTCTATGAAGGCGCTCAGTACGATGAAGTTTTGAAAGAAGCGCAGGATAACGGATTCGCAGAGCGTAATCCGGAGGCGGATGTAGAAGGCTATGACGCATGCCGTAAGATTGCGATCCTTTCTTCTCTTATTTCCGGTCAGCAGGTTGATTTTGAAGATATTTATACAGAAGGAATTACGAAGATTACAAAAGAAGATATGATATATGCAAAGAAGATGGGAATGACGATCAAACTTCTTGCATCAAGCAAGCGCGATGGAGATCACCTTCACGCAATCGTTGCTCCGGCGCTTCTTGGAAGTGAACACCCGCTTTATAATGTAAACGGCGTATTTAATGCAGTGTTTGTAAACGGCAATATGCTCGGGGACGCAATGTTTTATGGAAGCGGAGCAGGAAAGCTTCCGACAGCCAGCGCAGTTGTGGCAGATGTTGTAGACGAGGCGAAGCATCTTCACAGAAACATTATGACGATGTGGAAAAATGAAAAGCTGGAACTTCTTCCGATCGAAGATACCCAGAAACGTTTCTTTGTACGAATCAGCGGCGATGAAGATATGCGCCGGGAAGAGACAGAAGCGGCGTTTGGATCAGTAACGTTTGTGAATGTAGAAGGTCTTGAAAACGAATTTGGTATCATGACAGAAAAGATGACAGAAGGATCATATAGGAAGATTGCAGAGAAATTTGATGGAATCCTTCATATGATTCGTATTGAAGAGTAGACAAAGAGGACAAAATTATGAAATATATCGTTATTTTATGTGACGGAATGGCAGATGAACCGATAGAGTCTCTTTCGGGAAAAACTCCGCTTGAAGCGGCGAAGACGCTGAATATGGATCGTCTGGCAAAAACGTCGGAGATTGGGATGGTTCAGACTGTTCCGAAAGGAATGGCTCCGGGAAGCGATACGGCGAACTTGTCCGTGATCGGATATGATCCCAAAGTTTATTATTCAGGACGTTCTCCGCTGGAAGCGTTGAGTATCGGAGCGCAGATGGATGATGGGGATGTATCGTTTCGATGTAATCTTGTCACGCTGACCGAAGAAGAAGACTGTTATGAGGAACGTACGATTTTGGATCACAGTTCCGGCGAAATATCGACAGAGGATGCAGCGGTTCTTGTAGAAGCGCTGCGAGAGGGACTTGCCAAAGAAGGTTATCAATTCTATGTGGGAACGAGTTATCGCCATTTGTTGATCCAAAAGAACGGGCATGTGACAGAGTTGACTCCACCCCATGATATATTAACAAAGAAAATCGGGGAATATCTTCCGGAAGATGAAGTCCTTCGGGAAATGATGGTGAAAAGTTTTGATATATTAAAAGATCATCCGATCAATGTAAAACGTCGGAAAGAGGGAAAAAATCCGGCGAATTCGGCTTGGTTTTGGGGAGCGGGAACCCGTCCGGCGCTGACTTCATTTATGGAAAAAAACGGAGTCAGAGGAGCGATGATCTCTGCGGTTGACCTGCTGAAAGGAATTGCTGTCGGTGCGCAGATGGATAACATTACTGTAGAAGGCGCGAATGGCGGACTGCATACAAATTACAGAGGAAAGGCAGAAGCGGCGGTAAAGGCTCTTACAGCGGATGGTTATGATTTTGTATATGTCCATATTGAAGCGCCGGATGAAATGGGACATCAAGGAAGCGTGAAAGATAAGATAAAAGCGATTGAACTGATTGATGAGTTTGTGATCGGTCCTGTGGCAGACGGTCTTGAACAGGCAGGGGAAGACTATAGAATACTGATTCTTCCGGATCATCCGACCCCTGTTCGTGTGCGTACACATACAGGAGATCCTGTTCCGTATTTGTTGTATGACAGTACAAATGCAGTGGAAGGTCAGGAAGAGTATTCTGAGCGGACAGCTAAGGAGACAGGGATTTTCCGCGCAAAAGGAGATCAGTTGATGGATTATCTCCTGTCGGGAGAGATTCAGTCTTGACATATATTCTTGTTTTGATGTAAAATAGCCGTTGTAAAGTGAAAATAATTATGAAAGTGTTGAAGAGGACAGTAAGCTGTCCGGTCATCTCAGAGAGGGATCTGTATGGTGCGAGGATCCTGATGTTCCGGCTGACTGAATACCACCTCGGAGCGGCCTTAATACGGCACGGTGATTCCGTTATCATCACATGAATTAAGATGGTTTTCTGTCGAAAACAAGCAGGGTGGAACCGCGGGAGTTTTCCCGTCCCTGTGTGGAATGTTTCCGTGCAGTATAGATTCATAGATAAGAGGCATTCCGAAGTGAATGCCTTTTTTATGTGTGCGGACAGGAAAGAAAAATCGTATTTTTCTGAATAAGGAAGCTGGTTTTTCTGACTGATCCGGATTAGATCGTAAAAGCATTTCACAAAACACGGAAGAATAATAGAAAAGAAAGGAAGAAAAAGATGAAGATCACATTAAAAGATGGATCAAGCAAGGAATACGGACAGCCGATGAGCGTCTATGAAATTGCGCTTGATATTAGTGAAGGATTGGCGAGAGCTGCCACAGCAGGAGAAGTTGACGGAGAGGAAGTTGATTTAAGAACTGTGATCGACCGCGACTGTGAATTGAATATTCTGACATTTCATGATGAGAAAGGAAAAGGCGCTTTCCGCCATACGGCGTCTCATATTATGGCGCAGGCGATCAAACGTCTTTATCCGGATACAAAACTTGCGATCGGTCCGTCGATTGCAGATGGATTTTATTATGACGTAGATCGGGAAACACCTCTTACTGCTGAAGATTTGGATAAGATCGAGGCGGAGATGAAGAAGATTGTGAAAGAAAATCTGGAAATCAAGCAGTATACAATGCCGAGAGAAGAAGCTATCGCTTATTTTAAAGAAAAAAATGAACCATATAAAGTAGAATTGATCGAAGATCTTCCGGAAGGGGAGACAATCAGTTTCTATTCACAAGGGGAATTTACAGATTTGTGTGCAGGTCCTCATCTTATGACGACAAAACCGGTAAAAGCGTTTAAATTGACGAGTCTTGCCGGAGCGTATTGGAGAGGTGACGAGCACAACAAAATGCTTCAGAGAATTTACGGAACTGCCTTTTCTAAAAAAGCAGAGCTGGAAGAATATTTAACAATGATCGAAGAAGCGAAAAAGAGAGATCATAGAAAACTTGGAAAAGAGCTTGGATTGTTTATGATGCGCGAGGAAGGTCCGGGATTTCCGTTCTTCCTTCCAAACGGTATGGTTTTGAAAAACACGCTGCTTGATTATTGGAGAGAAATCCATCGCAAGGCAGAGTATGTGGAAATTAATACGCCGATTATGCTGAGCCGTCATTTATGGGAAACATCGGGACACTGGGATCATTATAAAGAAAATATGTATACGACAGTGATCGATGAAGAAGATTTTGCAATTAAACCGATGAACTGTCCTGGGGGAATACTTGTATATGAATCAGAGCCTCGTTCTTATCGGGATCTTCCGATCCGCATGGGTGAGCTTGGACTTGTGCATCGGCACGAAAAATCAGGTCAGCTTCACGGATTGATGAGAGTTCGTTGTTTTACACAAGATGACGCACATATCTTCATGATGCCGGAGCAGATCAAGGATGAGATCAAAGGTGTTGTAAAACTGATTGATGAAGTGTACAGTCTGTTTGGATTTAAGTATCATGTAGAACTTTCTACTCGTCCGGATGACAGTATGGGAAGTGACGAAGATTGGGAGATGGCGACAGACGCTCTGAGAAGCGCGCTTGATGATATCGGACTTCCATATATTGTAAATGAAGGCGACGGTGCATTTTATGGTCCTAAGATCGACTTTCATTTGGAAGATTCTATTGGAAGAACATGGCAGTGCGGTACGATCCAGCTCGACTTCCAGCTTCCGCTTCGGTTTGAACTTGAGTATACGGGAGCGGACGGAGAGAAGCACAGACCGATTATGATCCATCGTGTTGTATTCGGTTCGATTGAGCGTTTTATCGGTATTTTGATTGAACATTTTGCGGGAGCATTCCCGACATGGCTTGCTCCGGTACAGGTGAAGGTGCTTCCAATCTCTGATAAATATCTTGATTATGCAGGTAAGGTTCTTGCAGATCTGAAAGAGGCGGGTATTCGCGCCGAGATTGACAGCCGGGCAGAGAAGATCGGATATAAGATCCGTGAGGCACAGATGAAAAAAATCCCGTATATGCTTGTAGTAGGAGCAAAGGAAGAAGAGGAAGGCAAAGTATCTGTAAGAAGCAGGTTTGCCGGAGATGAAGGACAGTGCGGTTTGGAAGAGTTTGTAGCACAGATCAAAGAAGAAGTTGCGGCAAAAAAACTCAGAGAAACAGTGCAGGATAAATAAGAAGAGAAAAGCGGTTCGGACGAAGGGGTGTCCGAACCGTTTTTAGTTTCAATAAAAATACGCCGCAGCAAAAGCTTTGGCGTATTTTAGTGAAAAGAAAATAATAACATTTGGCTAGTGTTCCTCCACTTTATAAGATTCATCCGTAGAAATTGTGACCGGAATATCGATAATCTTGCGGGGAGTAATGTTTTTAATCAAGTATTCAAATAAGGTTTTAATCAATAAATATCCTTGATTTACCGGTTCCTGCCCGAGCACAAAATCAACAACCTGTGTTTGGAGCAGATGGATAGAACCTTCTGTAAGATCGTGGCAGATTACATGGATGTTTTCAGAATCGTCGATGATGTCTAAAGCACTGCCAACTCCGGCAATACCGCCTCCTGTAATGTAAATTCCGTCTAGATCAGGAAGTTTATTGCAGTATTCTAAAGTGATGCGGAACGCATCTTCTTTTTTGTCTTGATTTTCGGAAATGCCGACAATCTTGATGTCCGGTCGTGTTTCCGAAAGCTTGTTTTGAAAACCAAGCAGTCTTTGCTGGTGACATGAAAGTTTTTTACTGCTGATAATGATACCTATTCTGGCATCTTTGGGAAGAATCTTACACATTAATCCGCCTGCGGTTCTTCCGCCTTTATAATGATCCTGTCCGATAAAGCATAGACTTTTTACTTCCGGGGCAGGAGAGTTGAAAGTAATTATGGCAATTCCTTTTTCGATGAGAGAATTAAGAAGCGCATAAACATTCGGATGGTCGAGCGGAAAAACAGCCATCCCGCTGACACCGCTTTCTGTTAAATCATTGATAATTCGGATTTCTTCAGAAGGATCAAGGCTGGTCATCAGTTTTATGATCACTTCGATTCCGAAAGCGGAAAATTCTTTTTTAGCACGGTCGATTCCTGCAATAATATCATGGATAAAGGGATTATAGTCTGGGGTTAAGATGACCCCAATCTTTATAGATTCCTTTTTTGATACTAAAGCCTTGGCAAGAAAGTTTGGTTCATAGTGCAGTTCTTCTGCAATTTTTAAAACCTTTTGGCGCGTTGCTTCACTGACTCCGGATCGGTTGTTCAGTACCCGGTCTACAGTACCTCGAGAGACGTTCGCCAGTTCTGCGATTTGTTTTACTGTAACCGCCATGTAAAAAATCACCTCCCATATAATACCAATTTTCTTGCTAATAATATAGCACAATATCGTGCTCGTGTCTAGTTGGAAAAAATAAGGAGTTATAGAAATTTATATAAAAACTATATATCGATATAAAAGATGTGAAAAATATACAAAAAAATAACATTAAAAATGGTAAATATATAGTATTGAAACAATAAAATTAACGTGTTACTATAAATACAACAAAACGTGCACGAGCACGAAAAAGGAGGACGGAGATGAAATTTGGAACATTGTATTCTTATTGGGGAACCGAATGGAACTGTGATTATTTAAAAACATTAAAGAGAGTTTCGGATATTGGATTTGACATTTTAGAGGTTGGAGCTCCGCATTTGTTGGAAATGACAGATTATGAATTGTCTGAATTGAGTCGTGTGGCGAAAGATATGGATATGACATTGACGGCGAATATAGGACCGGCGAAAGATAAAGATCTTTCTTCTCCTGATCCAAAGATACGGAAAGCAGGCGTTGAATATCTGATCGACATCTTAAAAGCTATGAATAAAGTCGGTTCGAAATCACTTGTCGGAGCGATGTATTCATATTGGCCATGTCAGTTTGAGATCACAGATAAAGAAAAGGCGTGGGAGAGAAGTATTGAAGGGATGAAAGAAGTTGCAAAAGTGGCGGAAGAATTGGATATTGAGTGCTGCCAGGAAGTGTTGAATCGCTATGAAACATATATCATGACAGACTGCAGAGAAGGATTAGAGTATTGCAGACAAGTCGGCAGTAAAAAGGTCAATCTTCTTCTTGACACTTTTCATATGAATATTGAAGAAGATAATATTCCGGAGGCAATTCGGCTTGCGGGAGAAGATTTAGGACATCTCCATGTGGGAGAGTCAAATCGGAAGCTGCCAGGAATGGGTTCTCTCCCGTGGAGGGAAATCGGAAGGGCGTTAAGAGATATCAAATATGAAAAAGGCGTTGTTATGGAACCGTTTCTTTTGCAGGGTGGCGATGTTGGCCGGGATTGTAAAGTATGGAGAGATTTAAGCGGAAGTGCGGATGAGAAAATGCTGGATCGTTATATTGAAGAGTCACTGGTATTTTTGAAACATGAGTTTACATTTTGAGGAGAGGATGTAAAATGGCAGAAATTTGGACCATGGGCGAGATGATCGTGGAAATTATGCGGACGAAAGAAAATGAGCCGTTAGATAAAGCAGGACTTTTTCGGGGACCTTATCCAAGCGGAGCGCCGGCAATTTTTATTGATACGGTGGCAAGACTTGGTCACGAGGGCGGAATTATCGGAGGAGTAGGGAAAGATGATTTCGGAAAGTGTCTGCTGGACAGATTGAAAAATGATGGGGTTGATGTATCCCAAGTGATTGAAGATCCGAAAAATTCTACAGGGTGTGCTATTGTAACATATTTTGATGACGGTTCCAGAAAGTTCATTTTTCACATGGGAAATACCCCTGCTGTTGAGGCGAAAGCCCCGCGGGAAGATGTGCTGAAAGGACTCAGGTATTTTCATGTGATGGGATGTTCTTTATTTGCAGATGTGGAATTCGCGAAAGAAATCTTAAAAACGGCACAGATGGCAAAAAAGATGGGAGCAAAGATTTCTTTTGATCCCAATATCAGAAAAGAACTGATCGGCGAAAAAGAAACGGACGATATTGTGGAAAATCTGATGCAGCTGACGAATGTTTTCCTGCCTGGAGAGGAAGAACTTCTTTTGTTGACAGGAAAAGAAACTGTAAAAGAGGCTGTCGAAAGCTGTTTTGAAAATGGGGAACTTGAGATATTGGCGTTAAAGCAAGGATCAAGAGGATCGAGAATTTATACACGGGAAAAAACAGTCGAAACAGGGATTTACAAGATTCGGCCGGTAGATGCAACCGGAGCCGGTGACAGTTTTGACGCAGCGTTTATTTGCGGACTATGTGAAGGTAAGGAGATTGCAGAGGCAGCAAAAATGGCAGCTGCGGCAGGTGCGGTTAATACAGCGGCATTTGGTCCCATGGAAGGGGAAATCAGTGTAGAGACGATAAATGAGATGATAAAAAAGGAGGAACAGGAATGAAAAAAGTCAATATTGGAGTTGTAGGACTTGGGTTCGGAAAAGAATTTGCAGCAATTTATTGTGATCATCCGCTTGTTGATAAAGTGGCAATCTGTACGAGAAATCCTGAAACATTGAAGAAAGCGGGAGAGGAACTTGGAATTCCGGAAGAGTTAAGATTTACAAATTATGATGATATGGTTTCTTGTGAAGAATTAGATGCGATTCACATTGTGACACCGATCAAAGAACATTATCCGCAGACTATAAAAGCGCTTAAAGCAGGAAAACATACTGCATGTACAGTTCCTATGGCGACATCTTTGGATGAATTAAGGGATATCGTAAAGACGTCCAAGGAAGTTGGAAAGATCTATACGATGATGGAGACTTCGCTTTATACAAGAGAATATCTTTATGTTAAGGGATTGAAAGAGAGGGGAGAACTTGGAAAGATCCAGTATTTAAAAGGAGATCATATGCAGAATATGTCATTGGAAGGCTGGGGAGATTACTGGCAGGGATTTCCGCCGTTTTGGTATGGCACACATGTATTGTCACCGATTTTAGATTTGGCAGGAACAACTCCTGAGAGCGTACGCTGTCTCGGAAGCGGAAGAGTGAGCAAAGAAAGAGCCGAACATTATGGATGTCCGTATGCAGTAGAAACTGCGACGTTCAGACTGAGAAACAGTGATATTGTGGCAGAGGCACATCGATGTCTTTTTGAGACAGTGCGTCAGGTAAGAGAATGCTTTGATGTTTATGGAGATAAAATGTCATTTGAGTGGGAACCGACAGTGGATGAAGGGCATACGATTTTTACCGGAATTGATGATTTTACGAAGTTTACAGCTCCGGATACGGCGGAACTACTGCCGGAAGAGATTCAAAAATATACGCTGCGTTCTGCTATTAAAGACCCGAATCAGCCGTCCTTTATTCAGGGAAGCGGACACGGTGGATCCCATCCTCATCTCTGTAATGAATTTGTCAATGCGATCGTAGAGGAAAGAGAGCCATATATGGATGCTGTTCGCTCGGCAAATTATACGGCGGCAGGCATTTGCGCTCAGGAATCAGCAGATCATGATGGGGCAGAAGTAAAAGTACCTGATTTTGCGGAGGAATTTTAAACTGTTGAGGAGGGGCTTATGGAAAAACTACTGGAAATGAAAGAAATCTGTAAGTCTTTCGGGACAAATAAAGTCCTGAAGAATGTACAGTTTGATCTTTTCTCAGGGGAAGTCCATGCTTTGATCGGAGAAAACGGAGCAGGAAAATCTACATTAATGAAAATATTGATGGGAATGTATAAAAAGGATTCGGGAAGTCTTTCTGTTCTTGGATCGGACGAAGCATACGCGAATCCGGATCAGGCGCTCAAAGCCGGGGTTGCCATGATACATCAGGAATTGAATCCGATTCCAGATATGTCCATTGCTGAAAATATTTTTCTCGGAAAAGAGAAAAGAAAAGGGATTTTTATCGATAAAAAAGAACAGGAAAGAGAATCGAAAAAATATTTGGATATGCTTGGAATCGAGTTGGATCCGTCTGCCCTGATGAGAGATCTGAGCGTTTCTGAAATGCAGATGGTGGAGATTGCAAAAGCGCTTTCTTACGGAGCAAGGATTATTATAATGGATGAACCAACTTCCGCTATTACGGAAGCGGAAGTGGAGAAATTGTTTCAAAATATAAAGATGCTCAAAGCAAAAGAAACAGGGATTATTTATATTTCACATAAAATGGAGGAATTGTTTCAAATTTCAGACCGTATTACTGTGCTTAGAGATGGACAGTATGTATTTTCAAAGAAGACAGAACAGCTTTGTCCAAATGATTTGATCAAGGCAATGGTAGGGCGTGAGATTACGGAAATTTACCCGGAAAGTAAGAGCAAGATCGGAAATGTGATCCTTAAAGTAAAGAATGCTTCACGGGAAGGTGAGTTTAAAAAGATCAATTTTGAACTTCGCGAAGGTGAAAAACTTGGGATTGCCGGACTGATGGGAGCAGGAAGAACTGAGTTGATGATGGCAATTTTCGGAGCGTCAAAATTAGAGGAAGGCGAGATTGAAATCAATGGAACGCCCGTTAGAATACGGAGTCCGAAGGATGCGATCCGGCACAAAATCGCACTTGTAACAGAAGACAGAAAACGCTATGGTTTAAATTTGATGGCATCGGTTGAAGATAATGCGGTTTCTGTAATTGAAGACCGCCTTTCGAAAATTGGATTTTACAATAAGAAAGCAGGAAAGAAATCTTCGGCAGAAATGATCGGTCGTATGAATACGAAAGTTACGGGAATGGATCAGATTGTCGGAAGTCTTTCGGGCGGAAATATGCAGAAGGTCGTTCTTGCGAAATGGCTTTTGAACGATCCTGATATTATTATTTTTGATGAGCCGACAAGAGGAATCGATGTCGGTGCGAAAGCGGAGATTTATAAAATCATAGAGGAATTAGCCTGCAAAGGGAAGGGAATCATTATCATATCATCAGAAATGCCGGAACTGATCGGGTTAAGTCAAAGAATCATTGTGCTGCATGAAGGAGAGCAAACCGGAGAATTGCGAGGAGAAGAGATGATGCAGGAAAATATTATGGCTCTTGCATCAGGGTATAGAAAGGAGGAAAAAGAATGAAAAGTTTAAGCAAAAATTCTGTTATGGAATTTATAAAAAAGACGGCAATACTCTGGGTTATGATTGTTCTGATCCTTGTCTTATCTGTGATTAGTCCAAGCTTTTTCAGGGGACAGAATCTTCTGAATATTATAAAGCAGGCATCGATTACAGGTGTGATCGGCGTAGGGATGACGTTCGTTTTGATTACAGGCGGAATCGATCTTTCTGTCGGATCTGTGATGGCGTTATCCGGAACACTGGCTGCATCCGTGGCGGTAGCAGAAAAGGATATGCCGATTGCTCTTGTAATACTGGTTGGAGTAGGACTGGGGGCGTTGTGTGGACTTGTAAACGGAATCGGTGTAGCCTACATTGGATTTCCACCCTTTATTATGACGCTTGGAATGATGACAATCGCACGTGGAATCCCGCTTGTATTTACAAACGGAACTCCGATCTTCGGATTGTCGGAAGAGTTTAACATGATTGCGAATTCCAGAGTTCTCGGAGTGCCTTCGCTTGTGATTTTTCTTGTCGTTACTGTTTTGGCAGGACAAATCATTTTGAGTAAAACTGTTTTGGGAAGAAGGATTTATGCAGTAGGAGGAAACGAAGATGCGGCTCGTTTAAGTGGTGTATCGACTGCAAGAGTAAAGTTGTTCGTTTATGTTTTCTGCGGAATTTTAGCGGGGATCGCCGGGATTTTGATCTGTTCGAGGATTACGTCAGGAAACGGAACTGTGGCAGAAGGATATGAAATGAACGCTATTTCTGCGGCGGTAATCGGCGGTGTCAGTATGACCGGAGGATCGGGAAATGTTCTTGGTATGGTTGTTGGAGCAATGATTTTAACAATTATTCAAAATAGTTTCGATATTATGGGTGTGAACTCATTTTATCAGAACATCATTAAAGGAATTATTATTTTACTTGCTGTATTTTTAGATCTGAGAGGAAAGAAAAAGAAAAACTGAAATCTATTTTAAGGAGGAAAAAAGATGAAGAAAAAGATGTTGGCAATGGTAGTATGTGCGGCGATGTGTATGATGGCTTTTGCAGGATGTACAAGTGAGTCAGGCGGGTCTTCGGATAAGAAAGCAGAACAGACAGAAGGCGAAAAAGAAGGATCTGGAAAAGTGTTCATGACAGTGAGCAATCAGCAGAATGAATTTATGGTCGGAATGGCAGAGAATTTTAAAGAAGTTGGAGAGGCGGCGGGATATGACGTAAAGTTGATGGATGCTGACCTTGACGCTACGAAACAGGTTTCTCAGATTGAAACGGCGATCTCCGAAAATGCGGAAGCAATTCTTGTAGAGCCGTGCAGTGTAGATGGGTTGACGACAGGATTAAAAGAAGCTCATGACGCGGGAATCCCAGTGTTTGTTATTCATAATAATGTGTCGGCAACGGAGTTGATCACTTCTTTGATCCATGTGGATGTAAGACAGGGTGGAGAATTGAAAATGGAGCAGGTTATTAAGGATTGTGGAGAAGATGCCAAGATTGCAATCATGACAGGAACGCTCGGTCAGGATACGACAAATCAGATCTGCGGCGGTTATGATACGGTACTTGAACAATATCCGAATGTAGAGGTTGTATTTGAAGGGGCTGGAAACTGGGGTGCGACAGATGCTGCGCCGCTGGCAGAAAACTGGATGGCTTCCGGTAAAGAGATTGATGCGATTGTCTGCAATAATGACGGAATGGCTTTGGGAGTAGTGCCTGTACTGAAATCAGCAGGAAAGCTGGATCAGATTAAAGTTTATGGTCTGGATGCGACAAATGAAGGACTGAAAGCGGTTGAAGCGGGAGAGATGGCTGCAACGATTTATGTGAATTCCAGAGCGGAGATTGAAAAGGCGTTTGAGATGCTTGAAGATCTGAAAGCCGGGAAAAAAGTGGATGCAGAATATAAGGTGCCATCGGTGCTTGTTACTAAAGAGAATGTAAAAGAATATATGAAATAGCAGGTGAGTTTTATGAAAGCGGCAATATCCGGGGAGACGCTCGGAAGTGTAATGAAATTAGAAGATATTTTATCTGTATTTCAGAGAAATGGGATTCGTTTTATCGAAATATGGCCGGAAAATATCCCTGTAAAAGCCGGAAAAACACTTGTGCATAAACGGTTGTATGCAAACCGGGATGTGGAGAAGGCAAAACAGATCCTTGACCGATATCAAACAGAAGTGGCATGTGTATGTTTTGGGGCGGGGTTTGATAAGGAACTGGCAGCAGATCCGACCCTTTTTGCCGCCGAATTAGAGAGAGCTGTCGAGACGGCATATCAGTTGGGCGCCAAAGTAGTAAATCATTATTGTTATCATGTGGCAATGGAAAAGGATGTTCCGTTTTTCAAACTGAAACCGTATTATGAAAGGGCAATCAGAAAGGCGGAACAGCGGAAAATTTATTTGGCATTGGAAAATGAGGCTCATGACATTACACAAAGCCCGGAAGGAATGAAGGCGTTTGTAGAATATATGGATTCAGAATATTTTCAGACGAATTTTGATGCCACGAACTATTATCAGGCAGGATACGAAGGGTTTCCATATGCGTATGAGGTGTTGAAAGAACATATTGTTCATGTGCATATAAAAAACGGCTGTTTCTATCATCCTGAATTCGGACATGAAGAACAGTGCCGGGGACGGAAAATGACAGGGCGATTTGCAGGGAGTGAGATTTATTATCCGTACATGCAGGATGGCGCGGTAAATATAGACGGGCTTTTGCGAAGACTTGAACGGGATGGATATACAGGATTTTGTACAATGGAACCTCATACGACACCGGAAAAATGTATGGATTTTTACAGAGAAGAGACAGCTTATTTAAGAGAAAGAGGAATTGAATAGCAGGAATTATATGCGGCAAAGATGGCAGAGAGCATTTTTGCCGCATTTTCTTATCATATACTTGTTTTCGGAAAGGGGATACGGTAGAGTATAGGTAAGGCAAAAGCCGAATGTATAAAATGAGTGAAACAAAGAAACAGATTTGGCGGGACAATCAGGGGAGATTGATTTATGGGAGAAAACAGATATCGTGCACAGTTAATTATAGAGGAAGTAGGCAAAGCAGTTATCGGGAAGGAAGACATTTTAAAAATGATTATGACTGCAATTCTTGCTGGCGGGCATATTTTGATTGAAGATATTCCGGGAACAGGGAAAACAACGATGGCGCTTTCGTTTTCCCGCGCGATGGGGCTTGAGGTAAACCGCGTACAGTTTACGCCGGACATACTGCCTGCTGATTTGGCGGGATTTACAGTATATGACAAAGAATCGGGGAGTTTTGTCTATCAGCCCGGAGCGGTAATATGTAATCTTCTTTTGGCAGATGAGATCAACCGTACTTCCCCGAAGACACAGTCGGCGCTTTTGGAAGTGATGGAAGAGCATCAGGTGACAGTAGATGGAAACACTTATAAAACAGGGGTTCCGTTTATTGTAATCGCTACGGAGAATCCTGTCGGTTCTGCCGGAACACAGCTTCTGCCGGAGTCACAGCTTGATCGGTTTATGATCTGTGTGAGTATGGGGTATCCGTCTGTGGAAGAGGAAATTGAGATTTTGAAACGCGGACAGATGGCAGAGAAAGTCAGCGATTTGGTGTGTCCGGTCGTAAATGCGGCAGAACTGACGGCAATGCAAAAAGAAGTAAGAGAGATTTTTGTGCATGACAAGATTTTTTCTTATATCGCAGAACTTGCAAAGGCGACAAGAGAAGATGAATGGACGGAGCTTGGGATAAGTCCGAGAGGAACGGTTGCTTTGACCGCAATGGCGAAGGCATGTGCATGGCTGAAGGGAAGAGAATATGTTGTTCCTTCTGATGTGCAGGAAGCGTTTCTGCCGGTTGCAAGACATCGTATCATTTTGAATATGAAGGCAAAGGTAGGACATGTGAAAGTGGAGGAATTGATTCGGCGTGTGTTGGAGAATGTTCCGACACCGACGATGAAATCAAAGCGGTGAGGGAGAATAGATGGTCAAAAGGATGATCGGATATGCGGCAGTTCTGACTGTTGTGGTATATTTGTTTTTTATGTATGACGATACGGTGCTCTCTGGATTTCTTGTATTTATTATGCTGTATCCGTTTTTGTCCTTTGCTTTTTTGCTGTTTCAGAGGGATAAAGGGGAAACAGATTTGACAAGAATTCCTGCAATCGGAGAAGAAGGAAAGAAAATCAGGGCAGGAATCACAGTGGCAAATCATTCGGCGTGGAACATCAGGTATGGAGCGGTTGTTTTGACCGGAAACAGGATTGAGGGAAAGCGGGAGAAAAAAGAGATACGAGGTGTTGTTTCGGCGGGAAATACGAGGACATTTTGGAAGCAATTTACAGCAGACTTTTGTGGAAGTTTGGAGATTACGCTAAGAGAAACAAGAATTTATGATCCGCTTAGCGTTTTTTATAGAAAGAAAAAACAGAATCAGACGGTGATCGTGAAACTAATGCCGGAATTCGAACTGATGCCGTTGGAAATTACAAGAAAGACAAGAGAATTTCAGGCGGATGCCGAAGAATATTCAGGGGAGAAAAAAGGGGATGACCCTTCTGAAGTTTATCAGGTGAGGGAATACCGGACGAAAGATTCGTTTAAAGATATTCATTGGAAGCTGACTGCTGCAAAAGACGAACTCATGATAAAGGAACGGGCGTTTCCTTTAGGGTGTGCTGTATTAATTTGGTTTGACGTAAGGGAAAAGGAGTGTACGGCAAAAGGATTTTCGGAAATGTTGAAGGCGGCAGCTTCATTGTCGATTACTCTTGTGGAAGAAAAGTGTATTCATCTCGCGTCGTGGTATGAGGAGAATACAGGGCGGATCATAAGCGCAAAAGTGAAAGATGAAGAAAGCGCCTATGAGATGGTCTGGGCGTTGATGGATATGAAACCGTGTAAAGACTTGGAAAAAAGGGAAATATGCAGGCAGGAACGATTTAGGGGGATAGAGTTTAGCAGTACTGTTGTGATCGACGGACAGGGGCGAATCAAGAAAGAGGGATGTGAAGAAACGTTTCTTCGAGTATAAAGAGAGGGAGCAAAGGTGGGAAAGAAAAATCCGAAAATAAATTTCGTAAAGATATTCTGTGTAATCTGTGTAACTTTGCTGTGGTGGAATGCGTGGTTCTCTGTATTTGATCTGAAAGCAGCGGCACATCAAACAGGTATGAAAGAAACAGTATTTGCAGCAGTTGCCGGAAGCGGTTTGGTTCTTCTGTTATTGATCGGGGCGTTTCGGGCGAGAAGATTAAGGATGGTTGCCTATTTGGTTCTTCTTTTGCCGTTTATTGCCGCAGCATGTGCGAGAAAATTTCCGCCTGCAAGAGCGGCTTGGCTTTTACTTTTGGCCGTGGTATTATATGGAACGTGCTGTGCTGTGGAAGAGGCAGGGGCGAAAGAGATTATCCGTTCTCTTGTTCCGATTATGGCAGTTTTTGGAATAGCGGCGGGTCTTTCTTTTTTTGCCGGGAAACAGATTGACAGGATCAGGGAAGACGAGGATGGGTTTTATCGGGAAGCAAGGCGGGGAATCCGGGAAAATGTGATCGGGAAGGCAGAAGATCTGGCAGAAAAGATAACGTATAATAAAAAAGAAGAGCAGGATTCGAAAGAAGAAAAAGCAGAAGAAAGACTTCCAGACCGTGAAAAGGACAATGACAGGGCGAGTGCAGAAAACAAAAAGCTTTCTCCGATAGAGGAGGTTTTGGAAGAACAGGACGGATCGATGGAGGATTTGAAAGCAATCTCTTCTTTTAAACCTTCTGTTGAAACATCTACTTGTGTTGTGCTCGAGAAAAAAACAACTTATCTGTATGAGAATTGGGGCACGACTTATAAAGACAGTGCATGGACGAATGAAAAACTGGAAGAAATACTCCGCTCTTCAGAGCATCACTCCAAAGAAGAAACGTATGATATATTTTTACAGTATCCGGCGGAGCTTGTGCGGATGCGGGAAATGTGTGACGAATGGGATAAAAGTTCTGTTTCTGTTGTGAAAGAGCAGATTGAAGAAGCTCTGGCTGATGTGGTGTATGATGTGAATCCTGGAAGTACGCCTGTAAAGTGGGATTTTGCGGAATATTTTCTGTTTGAAAATAAAAAAGGGTTTTGCATGCATTTTGCTACGACTGCAGCTCTGCTTTACAGAATGTGCGGTTATCCGTCTGTCTATGTAGAAGGTTCGGTAGTTCCTGCTTCTGCATTTAAAGAAAAAGAGAACGGAATATATGAAGCGCAAGTTGACGGAACAATGGGGCATGCGTGGTGTGAAGTGTATGATGAGACATCGGGACAATGGATCACAATGGAACATACTCCTGCTTCAAGAAATAGTGAAGTTGGAGCGGAGGTGACAGCCCCACAGAATGAAGAAGGGACTGAAAACAGTTTTTTCGATAAAGAGAAAATGAGAATGTTGTTGTGGATTGTGTGTGTTATATTTGCGGCAGGAGCGGTTTCAGGCAGTGTTTTTATTCAGGCGAGGATCAGAAAAAAGCGGCATCAGAAGAAGATCCGGACGCTTAGGAACGGAATTGGAATTTTGACGATGTATGACGATGTGGTTAGAATTGCAAGGCTGACGGAGGAAACAAAAAAGTACAGTTTCAGAAAGAAACGATTAGATACAGATTATTATTCGGAAGTTCGGTTTGAAAATCTGAAAAAACAGTATTCTCAAATTTCGTCAGAAAAATGGAATATGTTTTATGAGTATGTGTGCCGTATTTTGTTTTATCATCCGCCGGAGGAAAAGGAACAGTGGCAGGAATCTCGCAGAGTATATGATCTCTTTTGCGAAGAGGCAGAGAAAAGAATGGATCGAAGAACATGGCTGCATTGTAAATATATAGATTGTATCGGAGAATTTTCCCGTGGGAAACAGGCAGGTTTTTTGGGAAAGAAAAAAAGAAAAGAAAAGGAGAAAGTACAATGATACGGAAAATGAAAGCAGAAGACAGAAAGATTTATGTAGAGATGGCAAGAGAGTTCTATCATTCGGATGCTGTTTTGCATCCGGTTCCGGATTCTTATTTTGAAAGAACGGCAGATGAGGCTTTACGTTCAGATGATTATGCGGAGATTTTTATGTTTGAAAGTGAAAATGAGACGGCGGGATATGGATTGATCGCAAAGACTTTTTCACAGGAAGCGGGAGGAATGGTTTGGTGGATTGAAGAGATCTATGTAAGAGAGACGTTTCGATCTAAGGGGCTTGGAAGAGAGTTTTTTGCATACCTCGATGAGAAGAAAGGTTCGGCTGTGACAAGAATGCGTCTTGAAGTGGAAGAAGAGAATACAAGGGCAGTAGCTCTTTATAAGAAGCTTGGTTATGAACCGTTAGAATACATGCAGATGATTCGTGAAACTCCAGGAAAATAAATGGTGAAATCGACGCGCTTTGGCAGTACGGCGATATTGTATACAAGTATACAATATCGCCGAAATTCTTTTAATACCCCATTGCAAGAAGATATAGAACAATGTTATAATTCATAGTAGCGTACTTTTGTCCGTGGACAAAAGACAGCGGTTCGTAATATCGTTTTACCCGGACTGCTGCAAAAATGATGAGTAGGTGACAGATTTGAAAAATAAGATCAAACGATTTGCCAAAGGGGACTTTCATATTCCGCAGCCGGAGATCATATTTCCGGAAACACATATTGTAATGAGAGTCGGAGAAGGAGAAAAATACAGAGGAAGTTTTTCGTTAAAAAATCAGGGGGAAGGAACGATCAGAGGTCTTGTCTATCCCTCTTCTTATCGTGTGCAGTGCGATGAACAGGGGTTCGATGGAAATCCTGTGAATATATATTATACATATGACGGCAGTGGATTGATGCCGGGGCATGTGGAACACGGAAAGTTTACGATCGTCTGCAATGGAGGAGAATATGACGTTGCATTTACTGCGATTATCGAGAAACCGTATGTGATGACGAATTACGGGAAGATCCAAAGTTTGGATGATTTTAAAAAATTATCTTTCCGAGATGCAGCTGAGGCGGTAAAGCTGTTTCGATCCAGAGATTTTTATGAGATTTTGAAATATGAAGATAAGAGGATTCAGGCACTCTATGAAAATATGCGGAAGTGGGAACTGGATCAGCAGGCGCTGGAAGAGTTTCTTGTAGGATGCAAACAGAAAGAAAAGATTTTTCTGACTTTGGAAGAAGAAAGCCGTGCCTTTATGTCTCTTTCGGAAGCCAGAAAAGAAACGTTTACGATAAAGAAAAATACATGGGGATATCTGGAGATTGATGTGCGCACAGAAGGGGAATTTCTGTCCGTGGAACATACTCGTGTGACAACAGAGGAGTTTATTGGAAATTCATACCGGCTCGAATATTTTCTGAATGTGGAGGCGCTTCATCTTGGCAGTAATTTCGGCAGGATTATATTGGAGTCTCCTTATGAGACTCTGACGTATGAAGTTGTTGTGGAAAAGAATGTGAACAGAGATGAAGATCGACGCGCCAATGACAGAGAGTTTGTCGGAATTATTAAAAATTATTTAAAGTATGAGAGCGGAAAACTGGAGTTAAGTGAATGGGTGGAGGAAGCGGTTCGGCGGATCAGTCACCTAAGGGAAGTGGACGACAGAAACGAATTCTATCTTCTTGCGCATGCTCATATCTGTCTGATCGGAAAGAGAGCGGAAGAGGCTAAACGGCTTCTTGAGTCTTATAATTATAATCGATTTGCCATAGGAAAAGATGTAGAACTTAGTTCTTATTACCTGTATTTGACAACACTTTTGTCAAACGATACGATCGGACAGCGCAAGGTTGCGGAAGAGCTTTCTAAATCATTTATGAAGCATCCGGACAGCTGGAAGATTTTGTGCATGCTTGTGGAAGTGGATTCTGAATACAAGATATACAGCGAACGTCTCCGCACGCTGGAGAAGCAGTTTTATGAAGAAAAATCGCATAGTATTTGGTTTTATCTGCAGGCGTTCAAATGTTACAGAGAAAAAAGTTCTTCCTTGAAAAAACTTGGAGTATTTGAAGTCCGTGTTCTTTTCTTTGCGGTGAAGCATCAATTAATGACAAGAGAGCTTGCACTGTATACTGCGAATCTTGCAAGCCAGATGAAAGTTTTTGACAAACAACTGTATGAGGTATTGGTCGGTTCTTATAAGATGTATAACGAGTCGATGATTCTGACAGCCATCTGTACGCTTCTGATCAAAGGAAACTGTGTGGAAAGCTGCTATTTCCAGTGGTATGAAAAAGCGGTGGAGGCAGAACTTAAGATCGCGCAGCTTTACGAGTATTATATGGCGTCTGTTGTTCCATCCGGATTTCATAAGGCACTGCCGAGATCTGTATACTTGTATTTTATGCATGGAAATTCACTGGATTATCACAAATGTGCATTTTTGTATTCTAATTTGATTACCTATGAGGATGAGGGCAGTGAAATCTATGCTCATTATCGGGATGAGATGGAAGCTTTTGCATGGAATCAGCTTGATCGGAGAAATGTTGACGAACAGCTTCGTATTATTTATAAGCGCTTTGTTGTAGAGGCATCTATGAATCCTGAGAGGGTAAAAGCGCTTTATGATGTATGTCATGCATACCGGATCACAACGAAAGTGCCGAATATGAAATTTATCCATGTGATTGCGGATGACGGTACGATTACGCAGAAAGCACCGTACACAGACAATGGAGCTCGTGTATTTTTATATGCGAAGACGGATCGTCTTGTGTGGGAGGCGAAGGACGGAAGACACTATACAGATTCAATCCCGTATGAAAGCAAAAGACTTTTTTATGAACTGCGTTATATGGATATGTGCCGTAAATATATTAACGGTCTGCGCAGAACACGGGAGGAAGAAGAAGTTCAGGAGCTGACAACAGAGATTGTCAGGGAAAACGGCGTTGAAAATTACGAAGAAGATGAGCTTTTAGGGCTTTGCAGCAAGACAATCAGAGAAAACAATTATGAAAATGATGATTTTCTTACTTATGTCTGCTTTGAACTGTTTAAAAAAGGACAATATGACAAAGTGATCCTGACTTATCTGGCAAGTTATTATTGCGGCGCAACGTCGGATATGAAGCTGCTTTGGAGAGAAGCGCGGGATTATGAAGTACATACACATAAATTAGGAGAGAGGATCTTAACTCAGATGCTCTTTTCAGAAGAATTGTTTCAGGAAGCGCAGATTTTTGAACAGTATTATGCGGAAGGCGCATATTTCCGGCTTCAGCAGGCGTATCTTGTATATATGTCCCGGGAATATGTTGTGGAAGAAAGAAAGATCAGCAGAAGTGTGATCGATATTATCTGCCGGGAATATGAGAAAGGCGAGGATACGATCGATATATGTAAGGTTGCTGTATTGAAATATTATTCTACGAGAGAGTACAGCTCTCAGACAAGGAAAACATTGAAGAAATTCTTACAGGAACTGTGTGGAAAACAGATTTATTTCCCGTTCTTTCTGTCTTATGAAAAAGACTGGCTGATTGAACTGCAGCTTTGGGACAAGACGCTGATCGAATATAAAGGTCAGAAGGGAAGCCGGGTAATGCTCTACTATAGCCTGCAAAAAGGCGGGGAAGAGCCGTCGGACTATTCGACGGAAGTGCTTACTCCGATGTATGAAAATATTTATGTGAAAAAGTTCGTTCTTTTTGCAAACGAGAAGCTGAAATACTATTTTAAAGAGACGATTGACGGAAATTCTTATCGCAGCGATAAAGAAATCTGTGTGCGTGAGACTGTTCCGGGAGAACCGGGAAGGTATGGAAGGCTGAATGATATTCTGATTGAGAAGAATGAAAGTGAACGCAGAAAAAAAATCCAGGCATATGCAAGAGAGGATGCGGCTGCGGCGCAGATTTTTACAAAAGAGCAGGTATGAGATTAAACAATGCGAGGAGGTTGTCTTTTCATGGGACAGGGAAGCATCATCGGGTATGAGATAAATGAAAAGACGTGTCAGATTAGTTTTTATAATGAAAAGGAATTAGAGCCGGACACGTTGGAAGTGGATGCAGATAATTATCAGATTCCGCTGATTATCGGAAAACTGAGAGATACATGGGCATATGGAAAAGAAGCAAAAAGACTTGTTACGATCAAGGAAGGATTTACTGCGACGAGACTTTTGAGCAAGAGTCTTGCAGGCGGGAAGATTGAATTTGGAGAAGAGACGTATGATGCGGTGTGGCTTTTGTCCCGGTTTATTCAGATGTCCCTTCAGTCTTTTCCGAAAATTGACGGGATCGTCTTTACCGTGCCGTCGCTTTCGGAAGAAATGGCGCAGATGCTCCGAGGGATCGCAGTGAGGATGAACATTGATAAACGAAATATCTTCATTCAGGATTATAAGGAAAGTTTTTGTAATTATCTGTTTTATCAGCCGAAGGAATTGTGGCAGTATGACGCGGCTTTGTTCTGCTGTGACAGGAATGAGATTAAAGCGTATATGCTTCGGAGACTCCGTCCGGGACTGGGAGGCGGAAAGACAACTTTTGTCACAGTTGATGAAGTGGCAAGCGCCCATATGAAAGAACTGGCGATGGTATATCCTGTTTTGAACGAAGATAAAGCAAAAGAAGCGGATGCAATGTTCAGTAAATTTATTGAGAGTGTATTTGACAAGCGAATTGTCTCTTCTGTCTTTTTGACCGGAGAAGGTTTTGAAAATGACTGGTATCCGAAATCTTTAAGGGTGCTGTGCAATGGCCGGCGGGCGTTTATCGGAAATAATCTTTACAGTAAAGGCGCTTGCTATACGGCGTACCGGAAACTGTATATGCATATAGAAAATCCGGTGTACCTGTCGGAAGATAAACTGACAGATCAGATCACGGTCAATATGCGTGTCGGCGGACAGGAGATGTGGTATCCGATCGTTTCCTGGGGCAATCACTGGTATGAGTCGAATAATCAGTGGGAAGTTCTTATGGAGGATGTGGAAGATATAGAGCTTCGTATCGAGTCGCTCGTTCAGGGGACGGTGAGGACGGAGACGCTTTCTCTTGACGGATTTCCGAGAAGAGCAGAATATTCGATGCGTCTGCAGCTTGAGACGTTGTTTCTTGATGAAAAAACATGCAGAATTTCCGTCAGAGATGCCGGATTCGGAGATTTCTTTCCGGCGACGGATTTTCATGCGGAGAAGACGATACATTTAGGAGGCAATGATGGGAAATTTAATTCTTTGTCATGACAGACATGCGGCACATCCGTATGAGATTACGCGCATTCATTGCCGTATTTTTACAATCGAAGAATTGTGCTACTATCTGTGTAATAATTTATATTTGATCGACTATACGATTATGAACGGGCAGCTTTGCGATTGGCTGGATGAAGACCTCGGGATGAAGTCGCTTGCATCGGAGTTAAGAGATGTTCTCCGCCTGCACGGTTCAGTTGAAAAGTTTGTTTTGACGATCTTAAAATCGTCCCGTTTATATCGGGAGCCGGAAATGATCCGTATTCAGAATGTGCTGGAACATTTGAAAAATCAAAAAGATATTGAACGGCAGAAATATAAAGGTGATAATCTTCTTGAAAGCGGAGAAGTAGAGGAGGCAATCCTTGTATATCAGGCAATTTTAAATGGGGAAAAAGATGAGACGGTAGATGAGAAATTCTACGGAAAGATCTATGAAAGCCTCGGGGCGGCTTACGGTCGTTTGTTCCTCTATCAGGAGTCGGCGAAGATGTATGACCGTGCATATCAGATCTGCGCAGACAAGACGTTGATCAAACCTTATCTATACGCATCTTATAAATATATGTCGCTTGAGGAGTATCATATTTTGATCACGAAAAGCGAGGAATATATGGAAATAAACGCGCAGATGCGCAGGGAAGTAGATAAGATCAATGAACAGGTATCGGTTGAGCCGGAACCTGGGATTTTGGAGAAATGGAAGCGAAGCCATAGAAGAAGCCACACATGACAGATATCCATTGGTGGATTAAGAGGAAAAGGATGACGATAATCACCGGAAGTGCCAAGAGACACATTCCGGGATTGTAAGCGGTCGCCAGGGTCTTGGACAAGCTTGGACTTTGGATTGTCGTCATTGCAAGAAAACCCCTCCGTATGTTGACACGGAGGGGTTTGCATGTTAGAATACAGAGGTAACTTTACTGTGGTACAGTGACTCATTAGTAGAGAAAGAAAGTAAAAAGAACGATACGTTCAGTGTGGAGGGTATTATGAAAAGAAGAGTGTTAAGTGTTTTGTTGTGTGCAGGACTTGCTGTTTCAGTATTGGCAGGATGCGGTTCAGACGATGCAAAGAAAGATTCAGGAAAGAAAGCCGCTTCAGAGAGCGATGTTGATTATGTGAAAGGAAAAGGTACGCTTGTCGTAGGAATTACGAATTTTGAACCGATGGATTATCAGGATGCGGACGGAGAATGGATCGGTTTCGATGCGGATATGGCGAAAGCGTTTGGCGAGAGCCTTGGCGTAGATGTAGAGTTTGTGGAGATTGACTGGGATAATAAGATCTTAGAACTTGACGGAAAGACGATCGACTGCGTATGGAACGGAATGACATTAACAGAAGAAGTTACAAGTTCTATGGAGTGTACAGATGCATATTTGAATAACGCGCAGGTTGTAGTGCTTCCGGCAGAGAAAGCTGATAAATATCAGGATGAAAAGAGTCTTTCTGATCTGACTTTTGCCGTAGAATCAGGAAGTGCCGGAGAAGATGAAGTGGAAGCGCGTGGTTTGAATTTTACGCCGGTGACAGCACAGGCAGATGCGCTGATGGAAGTTGCGGCAGGAACGTCTGATGCGGCTGTAATCGATCTTTTGATGGCAACGGCAATGATCGGTGAAGGAACAAGTTATGCAGATCTTACATATACAGTCAGCTTAAGCGAGGAAGAATACGGCGTAGGATTCAGAAAAGGCTCTGATCTTGCAAAAGCGCTGAACGACTTTTTCACAGAATCTTATGAAGATGGAAGCATATTGAAATGCGCAGAAAAATATAATCTTCAGGATATGCTTGTAAAATAAGAATAGAAAGACGGAGTTGTAGACAGAAGATGGATTTGATATTAGAACAGTTTCCGATCGTGTTTAAATCACTGAATATCGGATTCCTCCAGACATTAAAGTTGTTTTTTGTGACGCTGTTAGGGGCAGTTCCTCTCGGACTTGTCATTGCGTTTGGATCGATGTCGCGGTTTAAACCGCTTAGCTACCTGACAAAGATTATTGTGTGGATTATAAGAGGAACGCCGCTTATGATTCAGCTTTTGATCATTTATTTCTTCCCGGGACTTGTTATGGGAAATAATATTTGGGGCGGAGGCGAAGCCGGACGTTTCCTTGCGGCAGCGGTTGCATTTATTTTTAACTATGCATGTTATTTCTCTGAAATATACAGAGGCGGAATCCAGGGAGTTCCTCACGGACAGGAAGAAGCCGGACTTGTGCTTGGTATGACGCGAAGTCAGATTTTCTTTAAGGTAACTTTGCTTCAGATGGTGAAACGGATCGTACCTCCGATGTCGAATGAAATTATCACGCTTGTAAAAGATACGTCTCTTGCCCGTATTATCGCGCTTCAGGAGATCATATGGGCAGGACAGGCATTCCTGAAAGGATCACAGGGAATAGCCGGAGTGATCTGGCCGCTTTTCTTTACAGCGGTATATTATCTGATTTTTAATGGTATTTTGACAGTACTTCTCGGACGGCTTGAGAAGAAACTGGATTATTTCAAGTAGGAGGTGGAGTGTGTGGCAATTCTTGAAGTAGAACATTTGAGCAAAAATTTTGATCGCACGGAAGTGTTAAAAGACATCACCTTTTCTCTTGAAAAAGGACAGGTACTTTCGATTATCGGTTCTTCGGGAAGCGGAAAGACAACGCTGCTTCGATGTCTGAATTTTTTGGAGAGACCGGATGGGGGTTCTATCCGCGTAAACGGAGAAACATTGTTTGACATTCATGACCCTGTGACTTCACAGGAAGCGGAGATTCGGAAAAAACGGCTGCATTTTGGTCTGGTATTTCAGTCGTTTAATCTGTTCCCTCAGTATACGGCTCTGAAAAATGTAATGTTGGCGAAAGAACTTCTTGCAAAAGAGCAGGCGGACTATAAACAGCGTAAAAAAGAAATTCATGAAGAAATTGAACAAGAAGCGAGAATACTTCTGACACAGATGGGACTTGCAGATCGTATGGAAAATTATCCTCATCAGCTTTCAGGAGGACAGTGTCAGCGTGTGGCGATTGCGAGAGCCCTTGCCCTAAAGCCGGATATTTTATGCTTTGATGAACCGACATCGGCGCTTGACCCGGAATTGACGGGAGAGGTGCTGAAAGTAATTCAAAGCCTTGCCGATCAGGAGACGACGATGATTATCGTGACGCATGAGATGGCGTTTGCGAGAGATGTTTCCAGTCAGGTGATTTTTATGGATGGCGGATGTATTTTGGAACAGGGAACGCCTTCGGATGTTTTTGAACATCCGAAAGAGGAAAGGACGAAACAGTTTTTGTCTCGTTTTACAAATGGCTGAGACAGGATACAACAGAACAAAAGTAATAAATAATAACTGCTCTATAAGCAGAACTTATTAAAAGTTGATAAATAAAATAATGAGAAGAGAGAAAGACAAGGCAGAGGGAATGTTGATTTTCCCTCTGCCTTATATTATAATCGAATTTGCGGGATGCATAAAAACAGAAGTATGCCGCATACTGATCGATCCAGATTTGAAAAATAATGAAAAGGACAGGTGTGGATGTTATGAAAAAATTAGAACAGCTCTATGAAGGAAAAGCAAAAAAGGTATTTGCCACAGAAGATCCGGATGTTGTGATCGTTGATTATAAAGATGATGCGACAGCTTTTAACGGGGAGAAAAAAGGAACGATCGTCGGAAAAGGTGTAATTAATAACCGTATGACGAACTATATTTTCCAGGTATTGGAAAAGGAAGGCGTTCCAACACATTATGTAGAAGAACTTAGTGACAGAGAGACAGCCGTGAAAAAGGTAGAGATCGTTCCGCTTGAAGTAATCGTGCGTAACGTGGCAGCAGGAAGTTTTTCTAAGAGACTGGGAATTGAAGAAGGAAGAAAACTGCTCGCACCGACTTTGGAATTCAGTTATAAAGATGATGATCTCGGTGATCCGCTGATCAATGATTATTTTGCCATTGCCATCGGAGCGGCGACGAGAGAAGAGATTGATAAGATTACAGAATATACGTTTAAAGTAAACGATGTGCTGAAAAAGTTCTTTGACGAGGCGGGAATCGACCTGATCGATTTCAAGATCGAGTTCGGAAGATATCATGGGGATATCATTCTTGCGGATGAGATTTCACCGGATACATGTCGTCTTTGGGACAAAGAGACACATGAAAAACTTGACAAAGACCGCTTCCGCAGAGATATGGGAAATGTAGAAGATGCTTATCAGGAAGTATTTAAACGAATCGGCATCAAATAAGAAAAGCATTATATGATACAAAAAGGAGATAATCAGACATGAGCAATGATCGTTATGTAAGTCCCCTTTCCGAGCGTTATGCGAGCAGGGAGATGCAGTATATTTTTTCCCCGGACAAGAAGTTCCGTACATGGAGAAGACTTTGGATTGCGCTTGCAGAGACAGAGAAAGAACTGGGACTCAATATTACGGACGAGCAGATAGAAGAATTAAAAAGCCATGCGGACGACATTAATTATGATGTGGCAAAGGAACGGGAAAAAATCGTACGTCACGACGTAATGTCCCATGTGTATGCATATGGCGTACAGTGTCCGAAAGCGAAAGGAATCATTCATCTCGGAGCGACATCCTGCTATGTCGGAGATAATACAGATATTATCGTAATGTCTGAAGCGTTAAAACTCGTGCGGAAAAAATTAGTTAATGTAATTGCAGAACTGGCAAAATTTGCAGAAGAGCAGAAAAGTCAGCCAACGCTTGCATTTACGCATTTCCAACCGGCACAGCCGACGACGGTTGGAAAGAGAGCAACACTTTGGATGCAGGAATTTGAGATGGATCTGGAAGACTTGGATTATGTGCTTGGAAGTTTAAAACTTCTCGGATCTAAGGGAACAACGGGAACACAGGCCAGCTTTTTGGAACTGTTTGACGGGGATCAGGAAACAATCGATAAGATTGATCCGATGATCGCGGAAAAGATGGGATTTCAGGCATGTTATCCTGTTTCAGGTCAGACTTATTCAAGAAAGGTGGATACAAGGGTATTGAATGTGCTGGCGGGAATTGCCGCAAGTGCGCATAAATTTTCGAATGATATCCGTCTGCTTCAGCACTTAAAAGAAATTGAAGAGCCTTTTGAAAAGACACAGATCGGATCTTCGGCAATGGCATATAAGAGAAATCCGATGAGAAGTGAACGTATTGCATCTCTGTCAAGATATGTGATGATCGATGCCCTGAATCCGGCGATCACATCTGCAACGCAGTGGTTTGAAAGAACATTGGATGATTCGGCGAATAAACGGCTCAGCGTACCGGAGGGATTCCTTGCAATCGACGGAATTCTTGACCTGTGTCTGAATGTTGTCGATGGACTTGTTGTTTATCCGAAGGTAATTGAGAAACGTTTGATGTCTGAACTTCCGTTTATGGCAACGGAAAATATTATGATGGATGCGGTGAAAGCCGGCGGAGACCGCCAGGAACTTCATGAACGCATCAGAGAACTTTCCATGGAAGCCGGAAAGAATGTGAAAGAGAATGGTCTTGATAATAATCTTTTGGAATTGATCGCTGAAGATCCGGCGTTTAATATGAGCTTGGAAGACCTGAAAAAGACGATGGATCCGGCAAAATATGTAGGACGTGCAAAAGAGCAGGTAGAGGCATATCTGAAGAATGTAATCCATCCGCTTTTGAAAGAAAATGAGAAAGAACTCGGTCTGAAGGCGGAGATTAATGTCTAAGTGAAAGGATTTCTTTTAGAATACGTTATATGAAATGTGCTAAGGAGTGTTGCAAGGGATTGCGGCATTCCTTTTTCTTTGGTATTTTATCATAATGAGTACTGGAAATATTTTCCAAAGAAAATGAATGAGAGGATATGAGAAGATGGAATATTGTGGTGTGTTTTACGGGGCAGGATCTTTGCCGTCAATGTATTGCAAGGTCAGAAATTTATTTTTTGTATTTTTGACAGCAGTACTTCTGCCGGCAGGGATGATGGTATATGGAGTCGGAACGGCAGGAGTAGGAGTTCCTGTCACTCAAAGTGATACGGCAAGAGAAATAGCTGTTGCAGAAAAGATAGTGGAAACAGGAAGAACAGGAGATGTTTTACTTCGGACGGCTGAAATTTTGCTTCCGGCAGACACTCCTTTTTCGGTTTTGCAGTCTTCCAAGGTATCGGCTGATTACAGCACGGTTGCCTCGGATCGATTGCTTGTTTCGGATGAAAGAGGCAGTTCCCTTTCTTTGACTGAAGAAACCGGTATGGCGGATAGGATGTCTGCCGAGGTGATTTTGCCTGATGATTCTGTGATCCATGAAGAAGATGAGGAAATCCTTTTGGCAGAGGGAACTGTGACAGGCAATTCGCCGTCTGAGAAAGAATCGTTCGGCAATCAAACGGTGGTCGGAGACGGTTTTCTTGTTGACGAATCCGGGATGATCTGCGGGATTTCGGATTCAGCGGTTGTTTCTGAAGATGGATATTTGACGATTCCTTCTAAAGGATGCAAAGGGATTGCAGCAGGAGCGTTTTCTTCCTGCAAAAGTGAGGTTACGGAGATTTATATTCCGGCAAATATTACGGAGATCGAAACCGGGGCATTCGCCGGATTGCCTTCCCTTGGCTGGATTGAGATGGAAACATCAGCAGGATATTATACGGAAGACGGTGTCTTGTTTTCTGATGAAGGAACTTGTCTGCTGGCATTTCCACCGGCAAGGACAGGTAATTATAAAGTGCCTTCAGGCGTAACGAAAATCGCAGAAGGAGCGTTTGATCATGCAGGGATCTCGGTTTTAGATGCTTCAAGCTGTTCGGCATTGGATGCGGGAAATCTGCCGGAATACATAGAATTAAGGCAGTGAAAAGAAAGTGTGCATTGTCTTGAACATTTTCCTGAGTTGTTTTATAATGTTGCGTGGAAGTTTTATGCGGAAGACAATGGAAATTAAAAAATAAGGATGTTGAAGATACGTTTCAAAGAGCGGCCGCACAGAGCAGGAAAATAGAAATAGAAGTGGAGAAAAAACATGGGAAATAAAGTAAGAACAAGATTTGCGCCCAGTCCGACTGGAAGAATGCATGTGGGAAATTTAAGAACAGCGTTGTATGCCTATCTGATCGCAAAGCATGAAGGAGGAGATTTTATTCTCCGGGTGGAAGATACAGACCAGGAGCGTTTCGTGGAAGGCGCTCTTGATATCATATACAGAACAATGGAAAAGACGGGGCTTCTTCATGACGAAGGACCGGATAAAGACGGAGGAGTCGGACCGTATGTTCAAAGTGAAAGACAGGCGTCCGGACTTTATTTGGATTATGCAAAGCAGCTTGTAGAGCAGGGAGACGCTTATTACTGTTTCTGTGATAAAGAACGTCTTGAAAGTCTGAAAACATCGGTTTCTGACGATGGAACGGATATTGTTGTCTATGACAAGCATTGCCTTGGCCTTAGCAAAGAAGAAGTGGAGAAGAATCTTGCGGAAGGAAAACCGTGGGTGATCCGTCTGAACGTTCCGAATGAGGGTGAGACAACATTCCACGATGAGATCTATGGGGACATTACAGTGCCGAATAATGAGCTGGATGATATGATCCTGATCAAATCTGATGGATTTCCGACTTATAATTTTGCGAATGTGATCGATGATCATCTGATGGGAATCACTCATGTCGTGCGTGGAAACGAGTACCTTTCTTCTGCACCGAAATACAATCGCCTCTATGAAGCGTTTGGATGGGAAATACCGGTTTATGTACACTGCCCGTTGATTACGGATGAGAATCACAAAAAATTGAGTAAAAGATGCGGACATTCTTCTTATGAGGACTTGATCGATCAAGGATTTGTGTCCGAAGCAGTTGTAAATTATGTGGCGCTTCTTGGATGGTGTCCGTCTGATAACAGAGAGATTTTTTCTTTGGAAGAATTGGTAGAAGCGTTTGATTATCGTCATATGAGCAAATCACCTGCTGTATTTGATACAGTGAAACTGAAATGGATGAACGGCGAATATTTGAAAGCGATGGATTTTGACAGATTTTATGAGTTGGCAGAGCCGTATCTGAAAAAGACGGTTACGAAAGATTATGATCTGAAGAAGATTGCAGCGCTTGTAAAAACAAGAATAGAGATCCTTCCGGATATTTGTGAGCAGATTGATTTCTTTGAGGAAGTTCCCGAGTATGATAACGAGTTATACAGACATAAGAAGATGAAAACGGATCCAGAGAAAGGACTTGTTCTTTTACAGGAAGTGCTTCCGGTTCTCGAAGCGCAGGAAGTGTTTGACAATGACTCTTTGTTTGAGACATTGAAAGCATTTGCAGGTGAGAAAGAATATAAGATCGGTTATGTGATGTGGCCTTTGCGCACTGCTGTGTCAGGAAAACAAAATACGCCCGGAGGCGCGACAGAACTGATGGAAGTGCTTGGAAAGGAAGAATCTCTTCGCAGAATCCGCGCCGGAATTGAGAAGCTTGGCGCCGCTGTACAGGCAGAATAAAGAGTGACCGAAGAGGAGACTGATGGGGTTTAATAAGGCACAAAGTGAAGCGATCGAGCATGGAAGGGGACCGTGTCTGGTATTGGCAGGTCCCGGTTCAGGGAAGACGCTGACGATTGTAAACAGAATCAAATATTTGATTGAAAAACATAAAGTAAGACCGGAAGAAATTCTGGTCGTTACTTTTACCCGTTTTGCAGCGGCTGAGATGAAATCCCGGCTGTGTAAATTAATGGGCAGGTCAGATGTTCCGGTTACTGCCGGAACGTTTCATGGTATTTATTATGGGATTTTAAAGTGGGCATATCGGCTTGGACCGGATAATATTTTATCAGAAGAAGAAAAATATCGTATTCTTCGCAGCGTATCGCAAGAATGTGAAAGTGAAGTACTGGAAGAGGAAGATTTCCTTCGCGATATTGCAGAAGAGATCGGACTTGTGAAAAATAACGGATTGAAAGTAGAACAGTTTGTTTCTAAAAAGTGCAGACAGGACACGTTTCGTGAGCTGTATGCGAAATACGAAGCAAAGAGGAAGTCTCTCAGGAAACTGGATTTTGACGATATGCTCACAGTATGTAAAGAATTATTTGAAAGACATCCGGAAGTACTGGCGCAGTGGCAGACGAAATTTAAGTATATATTAATCGATGAGTTTCAAGATATTAATCGGGTTCAGTATGATGTGATCAGGATGCTGGCTCTTCCGGAAAATAATCTTTTTGCGGTTGGGGATGACGATCAGGCGATTTACGGTTTCCGGGGAGCTGATTCAGAATTTATGTTTCGATTTTCAACAGATTACCCGCAGGCAAAAAGAATTTTGTTGAATGTGAATTACCGGTCTTCCGGTAATATTGTCAGAAATTCGATGAAAGTGATCGGGCATAATGAAAAGCGGTTTGAGAAAACATTTCAGCCGGTAAAAGACAAGGGAAGCTGTGTTCATGTTCAGGAAGTAAAAGACCCGAATGAAGAGGCGCAGTATATTGCTGATGAGGTCGAAAAGCGTGCGGCAGAAGGGATTCCTTATGAAGACATGGCGGTCTTATTTCGGATTCATACAGATGCTCGTCCTGTGGCAGAAGAGTTTTTAGAACGAAAGATTCCTTTACAGATGAAAGAAAGGCTTCCGAATCTGTATGACCATTTTATAGCGAAGGATATATGTGCATATTTCCGATTGGCTTTGGGGAATATGGAGCGGAACGATCTTTTACAGATTATGAACCGTCCGAAACGGTATCTTGGCAGGGACAGTGTTGGATCAGGCACCCCTTCTTTTGAGGAAATGAGAAAATTCTACTGTGATAAAGAATGGATGCTGGATCGGATTGACCAGTTGGAATGGGATATTAAGATGCTGCGCAAGACAGCGCCTTATGCCGGAATCAATTACATACGAAAACGGATCGGATATGATGATTTTTTAAAAGATTATGCGTTTGCGAGGAAGGTAGACCGCGCAGACCTTAATGAAGTGCTGGCGGAGCTGGAAGAGGCGGCGCGTCCTTTCGCAACGATAGAAGAGTGGTTCCGCCATATAGAAGAATATACGCGGATGCTGCAGTTAAAAGCAAAGCGGCGGCAGGAAGATAAAGAAGGCGTTCGTCTTATGACGCTGCATTCTGCAAAAGGGCTTGAGTTTGATACCGTATTTCTGGTAGAAGCAAATGAAGGAAAAATGCCGTATAAGAAAGCGAAAACGGAGGCAGAGACAGAAGAAGAGAGAAGATTGTTTTATGTAGGGATGACAAGGGCGAAGGAAGTTCTGAAAGTATCTTATGTGAAAACAAAAAACGGGAAAGAGACAAGTCCTTCCCGTTTTGTAGATGAATTATTAGAATAATTATAAGAGCGGGAAAACGTCAGACAAAAGATCAGTCTTCAAGTTCGTCCAGATCTACGTCTGCGAAGTCCGCTTCCTCCATTAATTCGTTGAATGCATTTGATACACGTTCAAATTCATCATCATCTTCGATGTTTTCCAAATCCGGCTCAGCATCTTCGCCATTGTCGATAAAGCGATAGAGGAATACCTGTCCGTCGTCATTGTCTCCGTTTTCATCAAGAGGAAGCAGGGCGATGTACTCTCTTTCCTCTGCTTCAAAAATGGAAAGAACGGCACATTCCAGTTCTTCGTCATTTTCAAGTGTCAGTGTAACTGTGATTGCTTCGTTTTCATTCATATGTCTTTCTCCTTTATCTGCACATTGTGTATTTGATAAGATGGTATCAGAAAGCAGGGGAAAAAGCAAGAAGCAACGTGAGTCTATTGACATTCCTTTGAAACAGCGTAGAATAAAATAAGAATAGAAAACCTATACGGTAAAGAGGAGACGACATGAGAAAAAGAGTAGTTGAATTTATTTTGCTGACGGTGCTTGCCGTTATTTTTTTATCGGGCTGTAAAAAGAATGTAGGTACACCTGAAGATAATCCGGTTGTGGAAGAGGAGGAAGAGGCTTCTGAACCGGAAGCAAATTATCTGTATGGATATAGCTGCGCAGATCTGACAGATCCGTTTTATGCGGCGCTGCGGGATGCAGTCGGAGCGCAGGTTGAGCAGAGAAAAGGCCAGCTCCTCGTTAGAGATGCGGCGAATGATCCGGCAAAGCAGAATGTGCAGCTTGTGGAAATGATCGATAAAGGGGTAGATCTTGTCTTTTTGACAGCGGCAGATCCCACTGCTGTAACACCGGCTTTGGAAGCGTTGGATGAGGCGGATATTCCGGTTGTTTTGCTGGAAACACAGATAGAAGAACGGGATCTGACAAAGGCGATGCTTTGTTCGGATAATTATAATGCGGGAAAGGTTTGCGGAGAGAATTTGAAAGAAAGAATGCCGGAAGGCGGAAAACTGGTGATCGTGGAGAATAAAGAAGATAAAAGTTTAAGCGAAGGAGTTTCCGGCTTTGAGGAGAAGATTAAAAACGGCGGATTTGAAGTTGTGAAGCGGATTGACGGTACGAAAACCGAAGAGATGAAAACAGAATTGAGTCAGATATTGTCTTCAGAAGCAGGAACAGATGTGATTATGTGTGCGAACGATCAGATGGCAGAGGCTGTTCGGACTATGATGAAAGAGAGCGGAAGAAATAATATTCTGTTGTATAGTATCGGTGGTTCGCCTGCTGTGAAAGCAGCGCTTTTAGATTCGACAGCCGCTATTGCAGGAATTGGGGCACGTTCGCCGATTAATGAAGGGAAAATTGCGGTGAAGACAGCAGAGGCGATTTTAGATGATGGATCTTATGAAGAAGAGGTCTTAGTGGAAACATTTTTTATTAATCGGGAAAATGTTGAGATATACGGAACAGACGGCTGGCAGTAGGAAAGGAAACGGAATATGAAAAAAACAGAAGGAAATCCGCTTCCGTTCGGGGCGGCTGCAAAAGAAAGACAGGTGAATTTTTCCGTGCAGGTTCCGATGGAAAAAGAATGTCAGCTTCTGCTGTATAAAGTGGGAAGTGAAAAACCTGAGATCTGTTATGACATGCCAAGAGAAGAAGGCATCGGAGAAGTACGGTTTCTGAGCATACAGGATCTTGATCCCGAGAAGTATGAATATAATTTTCGAATCGGCGGAAAAGTATGTACAGACCCATACGCAAAAGAGATCGCGGGGCGCGAGGTATTCGGAAAGCGGCAAAATAGCAGCGAGCATGGACTGCGGGGGAAAATACAGGTTTCAGATTATGACTGGGAAGGCGATCGGAGAATTTGCCGTCCGTGGAATGAGGTCGTGGCGTACAGTATCCATGTAAGGGGATTTACGAAGCACAGTTCATCAAAAGCGCTTCATAAAGGAACGTATCGTGGTGTGATCGAAAAGATTCCTTATCTGAAAGAGCTGGGGATCAATCAGATTCAGTGTATGCCAATCTATGAATTTGACGAATGTGCGAAGGCAAAGATCAATTACTGGGGATACGGACCGGCATTTTACTTTGCGCCTAAAGAAGCATACGCGTCGGACGGACGCGCTGCACATGAGCTGAAAGATATGGTGAAAGCATGCCATAAGGCAGAGATAGAGGTTGTTTTGGAAATGCCGTTTGCAGCGGGAATTTCGGAACAAAAAGCAGCGGAATGCCTGCGGTTTTATATGATGGAATATCATGTTGACGGATTCGTGGTGAACCCATATGTTGTCTCATGGGAGTTTTTGAAGAAAGATCCGTTTTTGAAAGAGATCCGTCTGATACGCAAAGACGACGGGTTTCAAAATGTGATGCGCCGCTTTTTAAAAGGGGATGAGAATATGGTCAATGATGTGATCACATCCCTTAGTCATAACAGTGCGACAGACGGAAGATGTAATTATATTACTGCTCATACAGGATTTACGCTTAGAGATCTTGTGTCTTATGACTGTAAACATAACGAAGAAAACGGTGAGAACAATATGGACGGGCCGGATTATAATTATAGCTGGAACTGTGGGGCAGAAGGTCAAAGCCGCAAGAGAAGCATTGTAAATTTGAGAAAAAGTCAGATAAGGAATGCGTTTTTACTGTTGCTTCTTGCACAGGGAACCCCGTGTCTTTTGGCAGGGGATGAATTCTATAATACACAGAAAGGGAATAATAATGTGTATTGTCAGGATAATGCCATAGGCTGGCTTGACTGGAGCAGGCTGAAGTCTGACAGAGGATTGTTTGATTATGTAAAAGCGTTGATTGCATTTCGCAAGGAGCACCCGTGCTTGTGTCAGGCTGAGGAGCTGAAAGGACTGGATCGTACAGCGTGTGGAATGCCGGATGTGTCTTATCACGGAGAAAATGCATGGCAGGTAAGCAATCAAGTGTTCAGCCGTCAGCTGGGCGTGTTATATTCGGGTACTGGTAAGGGAGACTGCGCTTGTTTTATCGCTTATAACATGCATTGGATTCCCCATACTTATGCACTTCCGTCTCCTGGTAAAGGGAAGTGCTGGCACTTGGCGTTAGATACGGATCGGGGTGTTTTATCAAAAAGTATAATGCTGGAAGATCAGAAGTGCATAGAGATCAGGGAGAGAAGCATTGCAGTTTTACTAAGCTGTGAAGACGAGAGCGCGAACATGCGGAAGTCGAGTTCCCGAGGCAAAGGCAGGACGACGGCAGAAAAGCAGAAATCCGGGCAGACTGATCAGAAAAAAGACACAGAAAAAGGGGAGACAGGAGTAAAGAAAGAAGATGAAAGCGGTCAAACATTTTCAAACGATCACAAAGCATAAACTTATCGTTATGCAGGAGTGCTTTCGGGTAGGTCTGTATCGGCAGGGACTGTTACATGACTTGTCAAAATATGGCTGGACGGAATTTCGGGTTGGCTGTAAATATTATCAGGGTACTCGAAGTCCGAATAATGCTGAGCGGGAAGAAAAAGGCTATTCTACGGCGTGGCTGCACCATAAAGGAAGAAACAAACATCACTATGAGTATTGGCTTGATTACGATTCCCATGGAGAGGGAAAACTGGTCGGAATGAAGATGCCGGTCAGATATGTTGTTGAGATGTTTATGGATCGGATTGCAGCCTGTAAAGTATATAAAGGAGCTGCGTACAAAGACAGTGACCCGTTAATCTATTACAATAACGGAAAAGCCGGAGATATGATGCACAAAGATACGAGAAAGCTTTTGGAACAGCTCCTGCATATGCTTGCAGATCAGGGAGAAGAAGCGGCGTTTCGTTATGTCCGTAAGGAAGTGTTGAAAAAGAAATAGAGATGATATAAAAATAAGCCGTTAAACAACGGCTTATTTGATATCTGTCAGACAGGGTAATTCAGTTGTTCTTCGCGAATATCCGTCAGTACCTCTTTGAGAAATTTTTCGGCAAGATAGTTTGCCATTGGAAGATTCATATCAAGGTAGTTTCCGCAGTCTCTTGCAGATGCCCCGGGAACATCTCCTTGAAAAGAAGCGATAAAAGCAAACATTTCCTTCATGAGAGGGATGATATCAGAAGAGGTAAGATCACCTGCAAGAAGAAGATAGAAACCGGTTCTGCATCCCATCGGACCGAAGTAGATCACCTGATCTTTATAAGTTTCGTGATTACGAAGGAATGTAGCGCCGAGATGTTCGATCGTATGGACTTCAGCGGTGTTCATGACGGGTTCGTCATTGGGACTTGTCATTCGGATATCAAAAGTTGTGATGATATGGCTGCCGACGGAGTCTTTTCTCGATACATAGATGCCGGGAATAAGGCGGATGTGATCAATCGTAAAACTTGTAATTTTATTCATATTACTGTTCCTTTCCTCTGTTGATCGCTGCTTTAAGGTCAGCTTGTAATATCGTTATTATAGACGGCGGAAAGAAAAAAGACAAGAGCAAAGAAATGTAAAAAACGAAAGTAGAAAGGGAAAAAGAATGTTACTTTATATTGTTCGACATGGAGAGACTGATTGGAATAAGGCAGGGAAAGTCCAGGGACGCACGGATATTCCTCTAAATGAAAGGGGAAGATATCTTGCAGAAGAAACGGCAAAAGGAATGAAAAATATCAGGATTGATTTTGGATATACAAGTCCATTGATCCGCGCAAAAGAGACAGCGCAGATCATACTCGGAGACAGAAATGTTCCGCTGATGGAAGATGAGCGTATCGAGGAACTCTGTTTTGGAAGTTGTGAGGGGATGAAGTTTAGAGGGGAATGCACAGATCCGGGAAGCGAAGCATTTCAACGGTTTTTTACAGATACGGAAAATTATATTCCGTCTGAAGGGGCGGAAACGATCAAAGAACTGTATGAACGGACCGGAAGATTTTTGAAAGAGATCGCGGAGCGGAAAGATTTGCAGGACAGTCATGTGCTTGTTTCGACTCACGGGGCAGCGATGACAGCGCTGCTGAATCGGATCAGGGGGAATATGAAGGTAAAAGATTTCTGGAAATATAAAGTTCCGAAAAATTGTGCTGTAGCTGTAGTGGAAATTAATGGAAAAGAGATCATAATACAAGAGGAAGGAATCATATACTATTAAAATTCACAAATAAAGTCACTTTTGAATGGTTTTTTCAGAAATTTGCTTTATATTTTTGAAAATGATGTTACAATAGAAGAAAAAATGAAACGAAGGATGGTGGACTTATGAAGCTTACATTTGTAGGAGCAGCTCATGAAGTTACGGGAAGCTGTCATTTTCTTCAAGCGGCAGAGAAAAATATCCTGATAGATTGTGGAATGGAACAGGGGCCGGATCTGTATGAGAATCCGGGACTTCCGATTCCTGAAAATGAGATTGATTATGTGTTCTTGACCCATGCACATATTGACCATTCGGGAATGCTTCCCAGATTGACAAAGAACGGATTTAAGGGTCAGATTTTTACTACATTTGCAACCGCAGATCTATGTAACATCATGCTTCGAGACAGTGCCCATATTCAGGAATTTGAGGCAGAATGGAGAAACCGAAAAGGGAGAAGAGCAGGAAAACCGGAGTTTGAACCGGTATATGTAATGCAGGATGCGCTGGATGCGATCGAATTGCTCGTGCCGTGCGGATATGGAGAACGGATCACGATCTGCGACGGGATTCAAATCCGCTTTACGGACGTTGGACATCTGCTTGGATCGGCAAGTATCGAAGTGTGGGCAACCGAAGGGGATGTGACGAAGAAAATTGTTTTCTCAGGAGATATCGGAAATGTAGACCAGCCGATCATTAAAGATCCAAGTTATACAGAGTCGGCGGATTATATCGTTGTGGAGTCTACTTACGGAAACCGGATACATACAGCAGAAAAACCGGATTATCTCGGAGATTTTACCCGGATTATCAAAGAGACGTTTGACCGGGGAGGCAATGTTGTGATTCCTTCGTTTGCCGTTGGAAGAACTCAGGAGATGCTTTATTTTATCCGGGAGATCAAAGAGCGGCATCTTCTTCCTGAGTATGAAGATTTTGATGTGTATCTTGACAGCCCGCTTGCGATTGAGGCAACGAAGGTATTCACAATGAATATGCGTGACTGCTTTGATAAAGAGGCGATGGAACTTGTCAATGCCGGAATTAATCCTCTTGTATTTCCGGGACTTCATATATCGACTACGAGCGACGATTCCAAGATGATCAATTTTATTGAGAAACCGAAAGTGATCATATCGGCATCCGGAATGTGTGATGCCGGACGGATCCGTCATCATTTAAAACATAACCTGTGGCGTCCGGAATGTACGATTTTGTTCGTTGGATATCAGGCAAACGGAACTCTCGGACGAAGTCTGATCGAAGGGGAAAAGAATGTGAAGCTGTTCGGCGAACCGATCGAGGTTCATGCTCATATCGAAAGTCTTCACGGAGTGAGCGGTCATGCGGATATGAACGGACTGCTTGCATGGATCGGAGCATTTATCACGCCTGTTGAGAGGGTGTTTGTAGTACATGGTGAAGATACTGTGACAGAAGAGTTTGCACATACGATCGGGGAAAAATTCGGATATAATACATGGGCGCCTTATCCGTGCTGCGAGGCGGATCTTTTGAAAAATGAGATTGTAAATGAAGGCGTACGAGTTCCGGTCAGGGCAAGAAAAGCGGCGCGCAGAAAAGCGGATTTTGCATTCGAACGTCTTGTGGCAGCAGGAAAACGGCTGCTTGATATTATTTATAAAAATGAAGGACTTTCGAATAAAGATAAGGCAAAATTTGAATCACAGATCAATAATCTTTCTGATAAATGGGAGGATTGAAACGAAGGTTTTAGAGACTTACAAATTGGGAGCCGTTTGTCAAGGTCTAAAAGTTTATAAAAATTTGCGGGATTTGGAATATCTTTCTTACTGAATGAGAATTCTTCTAAGTAGAAACTGCTTGGGAGGATTATTGTGATGACAGTAAATAAGGTAGAACTTTGCGGTGTGAATACGGCAAAGCTTCCGCTTCTTAAAGAAGAGGAAAAGACGGAACTTTTTGAGAAGATAAAAGCCGGGGATGAAGAAGCCCGGGAAAAATATATCAAAGGAAATTTACGGCTTGTTTTGAGCGTGATCAAACGCTTTGAGAACAGCAGTGAAAATGCAGATGACCTGTTTCAGATCGGATGTGTTGGGCTGATGAAAGCGGTGGATCATTTTGATCCTAACCGCATGGTAAAGTTTTCCACATATGCAGTGCCTATGATCATAGGAGAGATCAGACGGTATCTGCGGGATAACAGCCCCATTCGTGTGAGCAGGTCATTGCGCGATACGGCATATAAGGCGATCTATGCGAAAGAAGGATATATTAAAAAGCATATGAAAGAACCGACCGTGCAGGAAATTGCGGAAGAGATTGGAATCACAAAAGAAGAGATCGTCTATGCATTGGATGCGATCCAAATGCCGATGAGTCTTCATGAGCCGGTTTACAGCGATGGTCAGGATGCGCTTTTTGTGATGGATCAGGTGAGTGATAAGAAAAACAAGGAAGAAAACTGGATTGAGGAGCTTTCTTTGGAGGCTGCAATGGAGCGTCTGAATGAAAGAGAACGATATATTATCACGCTGCGTTTTTTTGAGGGAAAGACACAGATGGAAGTTGCACAGCAGATTAATATTTCTCAGGCACAGGTGAGCAGATTAGAGAAAAATGCATTGAAAACTATGCGGAAATATCTCCTTGGCAAATAAGAATACAAGAAGGATATAAGTGCGTGTATGGGAGAAGAAAGAGATTTTGGAAAGTCTCTTGTCAGATAAAGTTCTTGATGGTAATATAAATTTGACCAAAGATAAGAGAGGATGAAGAACCATGTACAAAGCATGTATATTTGACTTGGACGGAACATTGACGGATACATTGGAATCTTTGTTGTTCTCGGTAAACGAGACGCTTGAAGAGATGGAACTTCCGGTAATTACGAAAGAACAATGCCGGTCATTTGTCGGCAACGGAGCAAAGGTATTGATCGAGCAGTCGCTGAAAGCGGCGGGGGATACAGGTCTTTCTCGTTTTGAAGAGGCATTTGCGGCATACGGACGTATTTTTGATAAGAACTGTACTTATCATGTAAAACCTTATCCTGGAATTGAAAAGATGCTTTCCGAGATGAAGAAGAAAGGAATGAAGCTCGGTGTGTTGTCTAATAAACCGGATCGTCAGGCTGTTCATGTTGTAGAAGAGATATTCGGAAAAGAGCTGTTTGATCTTGTATGGGGTCAGAAAGAAGGCGTTCCGAGAAAACCGGATCCGGCGGCTCTGTTTTCTATGGCAGATCTGTTTGGAGCAGCGTCTGAGGAAGTGCTGTACATTGGGGATTCAGAGGTTGACGCAGCGACCGGAAATGCAGCCGGGATGGATACGGTGCTTGTAGAGTGGGGATTTCGAACAAGGGAAGAACTTGAAATGGCAGGCGCATGCCGAATCGTAGCTGCAGCAGATGAAATTCTTGATATGATAAAGGAAGAGGAGAAAGAGAGATGAATGAGTACAGTGAAGAGTGCCTGAGCACATTTTTGAAAGAACAGACGAAGTTATTTGATGAGCCTGTGGCAGGCAATTTGGAAGAGGCAGAAGCATTTCTTGCAGACTGCATGGCTGTTGTAGTCGATTCGATAGAAGAGGTAAGAGAATACTTTGAAGAAGAAGGTGTTGATGTAGATGGAATGTCTGCGGAAGATCTGGAGGACGCTTCAGAAGTATTTGCTCTGCCGGACGGAACCTATTTGATTGTGGAAGGATAAATATCAGCATATGTGAGCATGCTAACGGATATTATGCTGCCATACAGAAGGCAGTGCAGAAAAGAGCCGCAGTTATTTTACTGCGGCTTTTTCGACGGCTTCGCATATGGCATCTAAAATGATCTGCGATGTATAAGGAGTATCTTCGGATAAGGTGATCGATTCCGGGGATTGTGTTTCGTAGATCTGATCTGCGATTTCTTCAATAGCCGGCTGGATGAGTGGAAACATTGTTGTTACCGTTTCATCAAGATTGGAGAATCGGATCGAATTGATCTTATAGGCGTCAACAGAAACTTCTACTTCCAGATTCGTATGATTCAGCGTCAGTGTGGAAGTATAAATTCCGGGCGTATATTGCTTTTCATTTTTTACGGCGCTGTCTTTTTTATCTGTGCCGAACATAAAAATGAGCAAGACGATGACCAGAAGTGCAAGCGCCGCAAAAATGGCGGTATAAATGATTTCTTTCATGTGAAGAACAACGATTTTTGTTCTGGAACTCATAGAGTTACCTCCCGATTATCCGGCTGCCGTTTTACGGCGATCCGCTTTTTTATAAGTGTATGATTGAAAAAGGAAAAATATGCATGTGATCTGCGTGACAAAGAAAGAGAGATATTGTAAAATATTTGTGCTGAAAAGGAGGTTGAAAAGATGTTTATTATTGCAGGACTCGGAAATCCGACGAAACAATATGAAGGAACAAGACATAATGTCGGGTTTGAAGTAATAGACAGGATTTCAGAGAAATATAATATAGATGTAGATGCAAAGAAGCATAGAGCTTTTATTGGAAAAGGGATGATCGAAGGGCAGAAGGTTATCCTGGCAAAGCCGCAGACGTATATGAATTTGAGTGGGGAAAGTATACGCAGCCTGTTGGATTATTATAAAGTGGATGAAGAAAAGGAGCTGATCATTATCTATGATGATATTAGTCTTGATGTAGGACAGCTTCGAATCCGGGCAAAAGGAAGCGCCGGAGGGCATAATGGAATAAAAAATATTATTGCTCATCTTGGCAGTCAGGTCTTTCCGCGGATCAAAGTTGGAGTCGGAGAGAAGCCGGCAAAATATGATCTTGCGGACTATGTGCTCGGACATTTTTCCAAAGGTGAAGCAGAACTGATGGAAGAGGGGTACAGTCATGCAGTCCATGCCGTGGAACTGATCGTTTCAGGTCAGATCAACGAGGCGATGAATGAATATAACCGAAAAAAGAAAGAGGAAAAATAAGTTATGAAAGCGTTGCTTGCTCCCTTAGAGGAACTGGCGGATTATGAAGAAATCCGAAAAAACAGGACAAAAGAAAACGGGATGATACAGATCGCAGGATGTGTAAATACACAGAAGATACACTTGATCTGCGGACTTGGAAACGGATGTGAATATAAACTTGTTATTTTTGCAGATGAAGAAAAAGCAAAAAAGGCATATGAAGAATATATGTTGTTCGGGGAAGCAGTGTATTTGTATCCGGCAAGGGATCTGCTTTTTTACTATGCAGATATTAAAGGGAAAACGCTCACTGCAAAGAGGATGGAAGTTCTGAGGGCAATTTCGGAGAAAAGGGATAAAGATCCTGTTACGGTGATTACAACGATGGATGCTTTTTTGGACGGGATCATTTCGCCGGAAGAGATCCGAAAAAGCAGGATTCATATTACAGGAGAAGATACGGTCGATCTTACCCGTTTAGAGCAAGAACTTGCAACGCTTGGCTACGAAAGGGAGAGCCAGATAGAAATGCCCGGTCAGTTTGCGGTACGAGGAGGAATCATTGATGTGTTTCCTCTTTCGGAGGAAATGCCGGTTCGTATAGAATTGTGGGGAGATGAGATCGATTCGATCAGGACATTCGATGTTGAAAGTCAGAGATCTGTAGAAAACATTTCAGAAATTACGATCTATCCGGCTTCCGAAAACTGTGGAAAAAAAGGAAACCCGGTTTCGTTTTTAGAGTATTTTCCAAGAAATAAAACGCTTCTGTTTTATGATGAACCTCACAGACTGCAGGAAATGGCGGAGACGGTGGAAACAGAGTATTTTGAAAGTCTGAGAAACCGGATCGATGCAGGGCTGGAAAAAGCGAACTCGGAAGATCTGCAAGTATTTCAGACGAAAGATATCATCGGGAAAATGAATGGTTATAGTGGTATCGGAATGACTACGCTGGAATCAAAATGTGGTCTGTTCCAAGTGAGAATGGTTCATACATTGCAGGCAAAAGGGGTGAATCCGTATAATAACAGTTTTGAACTTCTGACACGGGATTTGAAAAGGCTGAAACGAAACGGATACAGAGTTGTTCTTTTGTCAGGTTCAAGAACAAGGGCAAAACGTCTTGCCGAAGATTTAAGAGATTATGATCTGAGCAGTTTCTACAGTGAGGATATGGAGCGGGAAGTAAAACCCGGCGAGATTATGGCGGCGTACGGATATGCGTCTGAGGGATATGAGTATCCGATGCTGAAATTTGTTGTGATTTCAGAATCGGATATTTTCGGAAGGAAAAAGAAAAAGAAGAAGCGTAGAAAGTATGAAGGGCAGAGAATCCAGGATTTTGCCGAGTTAAAACCAGGGGATTATGTTGTTCACGAAAATCACGGGATTGGCGTGTATAAAGGAATCGAGAAAATTGAAGTTGACAAGATCATAAAGGATTACATGAAGATTGCTTATGCCGAAGGAGGCGTTTTGTATATACCTGTCGCACAGATGGATCTGATCCAAAAATACGCGGGAGCAGATGCGAAGAAACCTCGTTTGAACAAACTTGGAACGCTTCAATGGGGAAAAACAAAAACGCAGGTAAAGAAAGCAGTTCAAAGCGTAGCGAAAGATCTTGTGGAATTGTATGCGGTCAGACAACAGTCGGAAGGGTTTGTATACGGGCCGGATACAGTTTGGCAGAAGGAGTTTGAAGAGATGTTTCCGTTTGAGGAGACAGATGACCAGCTTCAGGCGATCGAGGATACAAAACGCGATATGGAAAGTACGAAGATCATGGATCGTTTGATCTGCGGCGATGTCGGATACGGAAAGACAGAGATTGCTATAAGGGCAGCGTTTAAAGCAGTTCAGGAAGGAAAACAGGTTGTATGTCTCGTTCCGACAACGATTTTGGCACAGCAGCATTACAATACATTTGTGCAGAGGCTGAAAGAGTTTCCGGTAAGGATTGATCTGCTTTGTCGTTTTCGAACAGCGTCAGAACAGAAAAAGACGATCGAAGATGTGAAAAAAGGTCTTGTAGATATTGTAGTAGGAACACATCGTGTTTTGTCAAAAGATGTTGCATTCAAAGATCTCGGTTTGCTGATTATAGACGAAGAGCAGCGTTTCGGCGTGACTCATAAAGAGAAGATTAAAAAACTAAGAGAAAATATTGATGTTTTGACTTTGACTGCAACCCCTATTCCGAGAACACTCCATATGAGTCTGATCGGGATCCGGGATATGAGTGTTCTGGAAGAAGCGCCGAATGAGAGGATGCCGATTCAGACTTATGTGATCGAATCAAATGATGAGACTGTTCGGGAGGCGGTTACACGGGAACTTGCAAGAGGCGGTCAGGTGTATTATGTGTATAATCGGGTCAATGATATTGCGGATGTTGCAGGCAGGATCGGGCGTCTTGTTCCTGAGGCAAATGTTGCGTTTGCGCATGGGCAGATGAGAGAGCGGGAACTGGAGGATATCATGTATGATTTTATTAACGGTGATATTGATGTTCTTGTTTCGACGACGATTATTGAAACCGGATTAGATATTCCGAATGCGAATACGATGATCATACAGGATGCAGACCGGTTTGGATTGTCTCAGCTTTATCAGCTTCGCGGGCGTGTAGGACGGTCGAATCGGATGGCGTATGCATTCTTATTGTATCGAAGAGATAAATTATTAAAAGAAGTGGCAGAGAAACGACTTTCTGCGATCCGCGAGTTTACCGATCTTGGATCAGGAATTAAAATTGCCATGCGCGATCTTGAAATTCGCGGAGCAGGTAATCTTCTCGGAGAAGCGCAGAGCGGACATATGGAAGCGGTCGGTTATGATCTCTATTGTAAAATGCTTAATGAAGCGGTAAGACAACTAAAAGGCGGACCTGAGGCAGAGTCCTTTACAACAATGATCGATCTGAATACAGACGCATATATTCCTGAATATTATATTAAAAACGAGTATCAAAAATTAGATGTATACAAGAGGATCGCTGCGATTGAAAATGAGGAAGAACTGGAGGATATGACGGAAGAATTGATCGACCGTTTCGGAGATATTCCGAAAAAAGTACAGCAGCTTCTTACGATTGCGGCGCTGAAAAGTCTTGCACACTCGGTATATGTTACTGCCGTAGAGCAAAAGGGAGAGGAACTTCGGTTTACGATGTATGAGAAAGCAAAGATTGATCCCCAAAAAATCCCGGGGCTTCTGAATGATTATAAAAAAGATCTGATCTTCAGGGCAGAAGAACCTCCCTATTTTTTATATTGTAAAAAAGGCAGGAGCAGTAAAAATAATTCGGAAAATGTACTTCAGACGGTAAAGAGGATATTGGAAGATCTAAGACAGCTTTTATAAAAATGCAGACGGGAGACTGCGCGAGAACTGTTTCGTAATTGTTTAGTTTACCTCAGGAGCTTAGAGTATAATTATCATTGGCAAAAATAAAGGGAAGAGATCGAAACCTCT